>JAZLCY010000151.1:0-10707 GCA_045614485.1 Eubacteriales bacterium | reverse complement strand
CTTCTATGTCTAATGAGTCGATTCTTTTTAAGCCTAAATCATTTATATACGGCGAAAAATCCACAAACTTTTTCTTTCGTCCGTAATGCCATTCCCACTTTTCGTTAACGTATTTTAGTGAATTCAACTTGTTATTGTTATTTCTGAATGCTGGAATAGCAAAATGTGTTTTTCCTAGTTCCTCAATTTCATAAAAAATTTTCAAATAATCATATGTAGATAAGATGACAACATCATCATTAGAATCACAAAACAGAAAATATATCTTTCTGGGATCTGTTACAAAATCTTTAGAAGTTAATGTATAACCGAAAACGTTTTTATCACTCAAAGCTCTTGTTTTTATCTGTATATATCTATAAATTCTTTTCCCATCAATAATTTTTGTAGCTAAAAGATCTATTCCAGTATCGGTGAATGGTTTATAACACTCCCATCCCTTCCGTTTGAGGTTTTCTTTTATATAATCTTCTGTAACATTTTTCTTCGAAAACTTTTTAAAAGCATTTCTCTCTACATCAGGAAATACATTAATAGGAAAATCTTTCATATCTACCCCCTTAAGTTAATTTAACAAAGCTTCTCTTCGTCTAACAATTTCTTTCTCGTGTTCGAAATATTCCGAAAGAGAAAAATTCTGTTGCATCATGTTAGAAAGATGCTTAGACCAGAAAACATTTGTAGGTCTCGCTGGCGACAACACACATTGCTTCGCCCTATCCCAATAATACTTACCCTTATTTACGGCCTCGTCGTGTGTGAAATCAAGATTGCGTGGGTCTTCTTTATTATCCACTGAGAAATCTTCAATACGTATAGGCTCAACCTGAATGGGATCTGTAAGCTGACCGGCAATCATCTTTACGCTAGGATGATTGTTGCAATACGTAAGCAAGTCACCCGTGTACGACTCTGAATCATAATAGGACTCAGAAAGTGCTTGTCTTATATCTCTCATTATTCTATCGTAATCTATTTTCTTTCCTTCGCTCAAAGAAGAACGACCAACACTTATTAATGCATAATACGACATTACAAGATCTATATCGATGCATACCTCTTCTGTAGCAAATTCGCACGCCGGATTGAAAAGCAACAAGTTCTCGCCAAGGTGTGTTTCTGTCGTATCTTGCTGACCACCTCTTATGCAAACAAACAAGAATCCTGACCAGTTATCATTACCCGTTCCACAACCAAAATCTCTGCGCAAACCATAACTCTTGTAGTTGTTCTCGTTCAAAACAACATCTTCACCTCTATAATTGATATGCGTGTTATCAATTAAACGAGCAAAATACTCTCTCTGAACCGCTGAAGAAGAACTTCCTGATTCCGAACGAATCGTTATTATTGATGATACAATCTCATCTCCACCGATTCTATTCTTTAATTCAAGAAAAACAGGGTGCTCTTGATTCTCGGGCAAAAAATAATCCTCATTAACGAATTCAACAACCACACCGCCAGAAAAAGTCTCCAACTGCTCCATTGTTAATCCATTGTTCTTTACATCTTTCCACGGAATAAGAACTCTGTTCTTTCTAGAGGTTCTCTTTTGAAACAGTTCACTAGGTACGTCGTACTGTCCGGTTTTACCGCAAATATTTCCAAATTTGGTTCGTATTTTATCATCTATATGCCCTAAAAAATTAAACGCCGCACGTCTAACTCTATTCTTATCAATCATAATAATCACCTTCCCAATCTCGTATAGTAATCCAAAATAGCTAATGCTGTATTCTTTACGTGTGGCTTTATCTCATATGAAAGAAGCTCTTCATATGAAAACCACTTAAATTCTTTACTTTCATCGTTAGCTGGATTCGGAATAGTCTCCGACGTTTCCGCTATATAAATGAAATCCAAGAAATTCTCTACTCCACCTACACCCTCGTGTAAAATGCAAAACGGTGCTGGAATTCTCACAACCCTTGCAAGTTCTATCTCAGGAGCCAATTCAGTTTTCACCAGTGTTATATCAAACCCTGCTTCTTCTTTCGCTTCTCTGATAGCCGCTTCATGCGGGAACTCGTCTGCTTCAATATGCCCACCAAGAGGAAACCAAGTTTTGTATTTTTTATGCTGATGCAACAGGACTTTGTTATCATTAATAACATACACAGTTGCAGTCATCGATTTGTTATATATCATAATCAACTCTCACTAGTTTTCTTTTCTACATTATACCATATAATACGAGCTTTTTCAATATGCTTACTCTTCAGATTTTATCTTTTTCTTCAGATCAATATTTGTCGATTTTCAACTTTACAAAGGTGAGGCTATTCTTTGTTTAAGGCAGTATAAATTTTTGCCATGTGTGAGATTGTTGCGATATCGCGCCATCTAATGAAACTGCCGTTAGCGACAAAAATATTAGACGAAGGTCGTAGAAGTGGTGCTCCGTTTTCTTTGTTTAGAGCTGCGTAATTTTTAGCCAACATAAAGCGGAAAAACAATCGAATTAAATCTCAAAACGACTTGATTAATTTTCGAAACAGAGTTACAATATGGCAAAGCAAAAGCCTCGGCTTTGATGCCGAGGCAATGAGGATTTTACGCGTTACTTTTTCTTGATTCTGACCACATTTGACCACATGTTTTGACCATTTCGCCAAACGGAATATACGGAATATACGGAAACAATGGGATTATTTGTACAGTTTGGTTTACAAAATCGGACTATACGGACTAAAAAAGACGCAAAAAACGCGCACGGGGCCGTTGGGGTGGTAGAGGCCGCAAGTTCAAGTCTTGTCACTCAGACCAAAAAAAGCATTGGAACACTACGTTTTCCAATGCTTTTTTCTTTTTTGTGCATAGACTGTTATGGGCGCACTTGCACCCGAGCTTGCGGCTCTCGCGCAAACGTATGCTCAAAAACGCATAGCAAACGGCAAGGTCTGAGCCCTAATTTACAGCATCAAATAAAGACAATGAGATAAAAATGGCAACCTTTTTTAACCAGGCAACGTTGTCCTTTGGCGGCAACGTTGTTAATTCCAACACAACCGAGGCGGAGCTTCTCTCTGGCCTTTCTATCACGAAAACGGCAATCACACCGACCTACACGGCGGGTGGAAATGTTGTTTACGCAATAACCGTTACCAATATGAGCGGCATAACCTACAATGCGCTTACTGTTAACGATAACCTCGGTGCGTATACCGTGCCCGGCGGCACAACCACTGTAACCCCATTAACCTATGTTGACGGGTCTATAATTTACTATCTTAACGGTGCACTGCAGACCGCACCCACGGTAGTCGGTACACCGAACCTGCAGATAAGCGGCATCAACCTGCCCGAGAATAGCACCGCGACTTTTATTTACGAGGCAAGAGTAAACGAATTTGCCCCAATAAGCGCGGATTCCACAATTACGAACACTGCAACGGTTGACGGTGGAGTGGGTGTCGGAGAGCTTACGGCAAGTGCAATCGTTACCACTGTTGCAGAGCCCATACTCACAATCGCAAAGGCGGTTTGCCCCACTGTTGTTACAGATAACGGTGAATTAACCTACACTATCATCGTTCAGAACCTTGGTAATACTCCCATAATTGCAACCGATAACGATGTTATCAGCGATACCTTTAACCCCGTGTTAAGTAATATCACCGTTGAACTTGACGGTGTAGTGCTTACCGAGGGCGCGGGATACACATATAATGAAACAACAGGCGAGTTTGCTACCACAAACGGCACTATAACTGTTCCCGCGGCAACCTTCACCCAAAACCCAACAACAGGAGTGGTTACAACTACTCCCGGCGTTGCCGTGCTTACAATTACAGGCACTGTTTAATATTAACACCGCAAAATAAATCAAATTCACGAGTCGGCTGTCACTTGGACAGCCGACTCTTTTTAGAGCCTAAATGCAATTAATTGTTTACATTTAATAGCTTTTACTCAATTTCAAAGAGTTTGACTTAAGGTACAAAATACTCTTATGCGCCAACCCGTGTGATTTTTTATCCAATCCGGTGCAACGATAGATAAAATTCAACCCGATTTTTTCGATTAAGCTAAAACACTTACAGATGCGCTTTTCACTCCTTGCAAATTTTGAACCCAGATGATCTTTTTTTGTAAAACAATGGCCTCTCGGTAGCCAAATTTGCATTTTTTTGTCACATAAATTTCAAAATCAGCATTTTTTTACAGAAAATAGATTGACAAAAGATTATCAATATGGTATTATAGGCATAATTTAAATATTTTCGCGTGTGGTTGCGAGCGATATTTAAAAAATTTTACATAGGAGATTTCAGGAAATGAAAAACACAAAGGTTTCCAAAAGCACCGGTAAGCTGTTTTATATGCTTCTCGTAGTTGCTATGATTTTTGCAACCGCGGCAATATCATTCAGCATGACCGGCTGTGGCGAAGATCCTACCCCCCAACCCACTCCCCAAGAGGGCATCGGCGTTTATTACTATGACGCTGACGGAGAGGTTGTGACCTTGTCACTCAACAGCGGTAACAAGTTTACCATGGAAGGACAGAATATTAACATGTCCGGCGAATACTCGGTAAACGGCACCGCAATTACACTTGATTTTACAAGAGAGGAAGACGGCACCGCTACGGCAAGCATTGAGGGTGACACCATTGTGCTTACGTACAACGGCAATGTTATGACCTTTTTAAAGAAGGTTAATTACACCGTTACCTTCAACACCGACGGCGGCAGTGCAATCGAGGCACAGAGCGTGCTTAACGGCAAATACGCCACTAAGCCCGCCGATCCCAAAAAGGATAACCATGCATTCATTGGTTGGTATCTGGATTCCGCTCTTGAGACCCCCTACGACTTTACGGCGAACGCGGTTAAATCCGACGTAACCGTTTACGCAGGCTGGGTTAAGAAGGACCTTGGCAGAACCGAGTTCACGGTTAATTTCGACCTTGGATACGATGCAGCACAAGCACCCGAGGCTCTCACGACCATCAACGGCAAGCTTTACGGCGTTGTTGCTCCCGAGAGAGAGGGCTACACCTTCGCCGGCTGGTTTATCAGTATGTATAACGATGCTGACAAGCTTACATACGCATATACCAAGGACACCACCTTTGACGCAGACACCACTCTTTTTGCAGTTTGGACGGACAATTCCTCTACCAAGCTCGCATCTCCCGCTGTAAGCGTTAGCGCAAACGGAGTTAAGTGGAATGCAGTTTACGGAGCAAGCGCGTACTTGGTTAAGATATACAGCTCGAGCGAGGTATTCTTTGAGAACACCGTAGGCACGACCTCTTATTCGTTCGATTTCACTCTTCCGAAAGCGACCGACTACATAATTGAGGTAACCGCCATCGCAAGCAACACAGCTGACAACTCCGAAACCGCAGTAAGATATTACAAAGGTAATCTTCTCGGCAAGGTAACCACCTTTGCTGTAGCAAACGGCGTGCTTACTTTCAACCCCGTTGAAAACGCTGAAAAGTATATTATTACAATCGTGTGCGGCAACGCTGCTCACGAGCATACCAATATTGACAACGGAACGTCTACGACCTACGATTTCTCCGCATGCGAGATGAGACCGGGCGGTATCATGTTCACAGTTACCGCAGTTGCAGAGGGCTATGAAAGCTCCGCACCCGCTACCTACTACTACGATTACACCGACGAGGCTCTGCTTGAGTTCGTTGACCTCGGCAACGGCACATACGGCGTAAGAGGAAAAGCAGCGGCAGATAACGCAAACGTTACCTACATCAGAATTCCCGCAGTTCACGAAGGCAAGCTCGTAACGAAGATTCTCGACTCTGCTTTCAACGGCTTCAATTATCTTGACGCTATTTCAATTCCCGATACCGTAACCACTATCGGCGTTGAGGCGTTCGACGGCTGCTCCGCGCTTACCGCATACATCGTTTACAAGGGCACGGATGGGTACGAATACACCCCTGTATACTCCTCCTACGACGGCGCGCTTATCTTCTCTACTCTTGGTGGAGAGGTATTCCTTGAGGCATTCCCCAAGGCTAAAACCGGCACATACACCATAGCTCCCGGCGTAACGAGCATTCTCGCGTACGTGTTCAGCGGCGCAAGTATAGAAAAGGTTATCGTCTCAAAGGACGTTACCTCCATTCCCGAGAACGCCTTCGCAGGCTGCATCACTCTTAAAGAGGTTGAGTTCGAGGGTGGAAGAAGCGTTAACGTAACGATTAGCCCCACCGCATTCGGTGAGTCGAGCAACGCTTACATCAAGACACTCAAGCTTCCCGCACTTATCACCCCCTTTGAGAACGTGAACTTCCTTGCGGCTCTCACCAATCTTGAAACTCTCGAGATTGAGGCAGGCAGCGAGGTTTACACAACCGTGAATAACATTCTCTGTAACGCAGACCCCGCGCTTACCACGCTCCTTTTTGCTCCCAAGAAGGTAGTTACCGCGCTTACCGTTGACGGCGTATTCACTATTCCCAACGGTATCAACGGTATCGGCAAGAGCGCATTCAACGGCGTATACAACGCATCGGTTAAGACCGTCGTTATTCCCGAATACGTAAACCTTATTGCAGAAAGCGCATTCGAGGGTGCGTCCTTCGAGCATATCATATTCGAGGGCGACCGCTTTGACAGTCTTGTTATTGAGGCTAAGGCATTCAAGAGCGTCTCATCTCTTAAGACCGTTACCTTTAAAGAGTCTATGCAGTTTTCCTCAATGGTAACCGTTACAATCGGCGCAAACGCGTTTGAGAGTTGCTCAAGACTTACCACCGTATCGATCGGCGCTAACACTAATATACCCTCTATCGGCACACGCGCATTCAGAAGCAACTACAATCTCTCAACCTTCTCGGTTGACGACACTGCAGTTATTAAGTCTATCGGCAGCTACGCGTTTGAGAATTGTAGGGGTCTCACCTCTCTTACAGTACACGCAAGCACCAAGACCATCGGCGCTTACGCATACCTTAACTGCACGGGACTTACGTCGGTTGCAGTTGCAGAGGGCAGCACCGCGCTTGCTATCGGCGATTACGCATTCAGCAAGTGTACCGCGCTCAAGAACGTAACCCTTCCCGATACCGTTAGTGCCTTCAGCAGCTCGGTATTTGACGGATGTGACGTTACCAATATGAATATTGCGAACGGCCCGGCATTCTACACCGATGAAAACGGCGTGATTTACAATGCAAGCCGCACCGAGCTCATATACTGCCCCAAGACCTTTGGCGACCTTTCCAAGCTCGCTTGGGACACCCTTGAGAAAATCGGTCCTTCCGTATTCAAGGGCAACACCCAAATCGGCGCGGTTGAATTCGGCGCGAAGGTTATCGAAATCGGCGCTAACGCGTTTGACGGCAGCTCGATAAGCTCTATCAGCTTTTCACCTGAAAACAAGAACGCGCTGATCATCGGCAACTACGCGTTTAACAACTGTACCAAGTTGACCTCGGTTTCGCTTCCCGCATCGACAATCTCTATCGGAAATTACGCATTCTACAACGATAGGTTTACCGAGATTACTCTTCCCGAATCACTTATCACTATCGGTGACTTTGCGTTCGGCGCGGTACAGATTACGTCTGTTACCATTCCCGCATCGGTTACCTACATAGGCGAAAAGGCATTCTATCTCACCGCGCTTTCAAGCGTTACCGTTCCTACTAACTCTGCGCTTGAAACTATCGGCAGCTACGCATTCGCAACCACAAGCATCACCGAGTTCAATATGCCCTCCGGCGTTAAGTCCATCGGTGAAAACGCATTCTACGCTACGGGACTCAAGACCGTTAATATTCCCGCAACCGTTACCGTTATCGGCGCTAACGCATTCGCGTATACTCCTCTTGAAACCGTTAATTTTGCAAACGGCACTCCCGACGGCTCTCTTGAAATAGGCGAGAACGCGTTCGTAGGCACAAAGCTTACCGCAGTAACTCTTCCCTCTCAGCTTAAGTCCATCGGCGGCTACAACGAAGAGCTTAACTACCACACGATAGAGGCAGTGTTCCCCAACACCCTTGCAAGCCTTAACGTAATGGAAGGATGCACTGCGTATAAGACCATCGACGACGTTATTTACATAATAGACGGCGACAATCTTATTCTCGTATATTGCCCCAGAGCAAAGACGGGCGAGGTTCTTAACATACCCACCAACGTAGTGCTCGTTGAGGCAAAGGCGTTCTACGGCGTACAGCTCAGCAAGATTACCTTCGCCGAGTACGACAAGAATGACGAAAGATACGGCAAACCCACTCTTGAGATCGGCTCGTTCGTTAACGTTGTCCTCTCCACGGGTGTGGGCACCGAAACCTACTCAACTATCGCGCAGGCTCCCAACCTTTCCTACGTACACTTCCCCTCTCACCTTAAGGCGATGAACAGCTACGCTATGTCCCAGATGATTACAGGAAAGGACGACGCATTCCTTACCATCGACTTCAACGTTGACTGTGAAGAGGGCGTAAGATTTGAGTACCGCGCGCTTAACGCTATACACCGCACGAAGTCAATCACTCTTCCCAAGATTAACTATCTCGGCTCCTACGCAATCTACGCACTCGGACAGAATCTGCAGTCTATTACCTTTACTGAGGGCTCGAACTACACCGAGATTCCCGATCACGCATTCGCATCCAACAACTCCGCGGCCTTCACCAGCTTTACAGTTCCCGCAACCGTTACCTCTATAGGCAACAGTGCATTCGAAGGCTGCAGAAGTCTTGAAGAGATTATCTGGGCGGGCGATTTGGTTGACACCATAGGCGACAATGCATTCTTCAGCACGGCGCTTACTTCCTTCACCTTCCCCACCTCCGTTAACGCGATTGGTAAGGGTGTATTTTCTCAGTGCACCATGCTCGAGACTATAACCTTCTCGGTTAACATTGAATTCATCGGCGAAATTACGAGTGCTACCGGCACCGGTATCCACAACGGATGCTCATCGCTCATCGCGTTTATCGTTCCCGAGGATAACCAGTACTTTAAGTCGGTTAACGGTATGCTTCTCAGCAAGGACGGCACTATTCTCTACGCCTGCCCTGCAAAAAGCACCGCCGCCATCCCCGAAACCGTTACCACCATCAAGGTAGGTGCATTCGATAGATACGAGGGCAAGTCTATCGAGATTCCCTCGTCCGTTCTGTATATTGAACCCGGCGCATTCAAGTACTCCAGTATTGAAAGTCTGAGATGGGAGCCCGAAGCTCCGACGGAGATTATGAATTTCAATATGTCGTCCAACGCCGACCAAGGTCCGTTCATGTATATGAGCAATCTTAAGATTCTCATTCTCGGAGACAACGTAAGCTGGCTTGACGAGGTTGATAGAGATAAAACCATCAGAGCTCAGCAGATTCCGTCCAGCTTCCGCGCTACCGCCGAGCAGAACGCGAGCATAGCCGAATTGGCACGCGAACTTGGCATCAGCGCTTCTAAGATCCGCGCAGCTCTCGTTAGATTCAAGGGCTACGGATACTTCACCAACGTAACCACCGCAGAGCCCACCGCAGAGGAAATCGCATTTATCGAAAGAACCTTTAGCGGCAACAGCGCTGCTATTGCAAAGTTTATTGAAAAGCTTGCCGCATACAAGCAGGCAAAGATAAACGAGCAGCTTGCAAACGACCTTACCGCCGAGGAAATCAGCGGTATCGAAATGTTCATTAAGAATTATCCCGAATTTGGAAACCACGAGACCGCAATCAAGCAGGCGTTCATCAACCTTAAGAACAGCGGCCTTCTTGACAAGGTTACCGACTCCGCTCTTACTAAAGAGGAGCAGGAGCTTATCAAGAACTTCCTTCAAGAAGCATTCCAGAAGGATGAGAAGCTTATCAATATGTATATTCCCGTGCTTGAAGGAAAGTTCGTAGCTCTCAAGCAGTCGATTATCGACGAACAGCTTAACTCCAAGCTTACCGCAGAGGAAATCGCGGGCATCGAGGCTCTCGTTACCAACAGGGATTACAAAGAGCTTATGGAAAAGGGCTCAGCAACATTAAAGCAGGCTCTTATCAACTTCAAGGCACAGGGCTTCCTTAACAAGGTTGTCAATGCAGAGGTTACCAAGGAAGAAAGCGAATTTATTTCCAACTTCCTTAACGAGCTTTTCCAGAAGGATGCGGATCTCGTAACAAAATACACCGACATCTTTACTCAGAAGCTCACCGCATACAAGCAGGCAATCATTGACTCTGCGTCCACCGAGAAGGTAGAGCTTACCGCAGAGGAAATCGCAGGCATCGAAAAGCTTGCATCAAGCTCCGACTACTTCAAGGGCCAAGCCGATCTTCTCAAGGCAAAATTCCTTGCGTTTAAGACAGCTTACCTCGTAAACTTCACCGAAGCAGGCGTTTCCAAGGAAGAAATCGAGTTTATCGATGCATTCCTTAAGGAAGCTCTCGGCGAAATGTACGAGAAGTACGGCGCAAAGACTCTTGAAGACTTTACTAACCGTCTTACCAAGTATAAGAGCCAGCTCGTTTCCGCTTGGATTGCAGAAACTCTTACCAAAGAAGAGCTTGCGGGCATTGACAAGCTCGTTGCAGACACGGGCAAGGAGCTCGGTCTTTCCGCAGACGTATTCCAATTTGCACTCGCTCAGTTCAAGGCTCAGGGCTTCCTTAACGCTCCCTTCTCAAAGGAGCTTTCCGCTGAAGAAATCGCTTTCATCAACGACTTCACCGCAAAGAACATCAAGGACCCCTCTCTTGCAAGCGCGTTCGCAGAGC
>JAZLCY010000150.1:0-21353 GCA_045614485.1 Eubacteriales bacterium | reverse complement strand
AGCCTTTGCTCTTTCGGGGAATGCGGCATCGCACACCGTGAAGCAGAATTCGGAGAGCTTCGGCACGTTTGATCGGTAGGGCAAAACCTTAGTGCCTGCCGGCATAATGTGGTCTGTTGTGATATTATCGCCAACCTTGAGGCATACGCCTGCCGTAAGATCTGAGGTGGGGGCTGAGCCAACGGGGATAGGCTTGATGTTCGGGCCCCTTTCCACCTCAACGTTATCGCACTCCTCTTCCGATGCAGGCATCTCAATAAGGTTGTCGTTGATAAGGAACTTTTCGGGTAGGGTTACGCTTGGCGCTTTGCCAAGGGTGGTGGGGCAGGTCAGAACACCTGCTATGGCAGATGCCGCCGCCACCTCAGGAGAAACAAGATATACCTGTGCATCCTTCGTGCCGGAACGGGCAAGGAAATTGCGATTAAAGGTTCTGAGGCTCACTCCCTTTGATTTCGGGGAAAAGCCCATTCCGATACAGGGGCCGCAGGCACACTCAAGAATTCTTGCACCTGCCGCAATAAGATCGGCAAGAGCGCCGCACTCGGCAAGCATTGTGTACACCTGCTTTGAGCCGGGAGAGATCGAAAGAGAAACGTCGGGATGCACAGTCTTTCCCTTGAGCATCGCCGCAACAGTGAGCATATCGAGCATAGAGGAATTTGTGCAAGAGCCGATACAGACCTGGTCTATCTTCATGCCCGATATCTCGGACACGCGCTTTACGTTATCCGGACTATGCGGACAAGCCGCAAGGGGCTTAAGAGCCGAGAGATCTACCGTGTATTCGGCATCGTATACAGCATCGGCATCTGCCGAGAGGGGCTTGTATACGTCCTCTCTGCCCTGCGCTTTAAGGAATGCAAGAGTTACCTCGTCCGAGGGGAAGATCGAGCTTGTTGCGCCAAGCTCCGCGCCCATATTGGTGATAGTTGCCCTTTGAGGTACGGAAAGTGTCTTTACCCCCTCACCCGTGTATTCTAAAACGGCTCCAACGCCGCCCTTTACACCGAGCATTCGAAGTATTTCAAGGATAACGTCCTTTGCGCTTACGTAGTCGGAAAGTGCGCCGACAAGGTTGATCTTGATTATCCTTGGCATAGTGATGTAGTATGCGCCGCCACCCATACTTACCGCAACGTCAAGACCGCCTGCGCCCATACCGAGCATACCGATACCGCCCGCCGTTGGCGTGTGGCTGTCCGATCCGATAAGAGTCTTGCCGGGTGCGCCGAATCTTTCAAGATGCACCTGGTGGCAGATGCCGTTGCCGGGGCGGGAAAATCTTATGCCGTGCTTTTTCGTCACCGTTTGAATATATCTGTGGTCGTCCGCATTCTCAAAGCCTGCCTGCAGGGTGTTGTGATCGATATAGGCAACCGAAAGCTCGGTTTTCACCCTTTTCGTTCCCATCGCCTCAAACTGCAAATACGCCATCGTGCCGGTGGCATCCTGTGTGAGAGTTTGATCTATTTTAAGCCCTATCTCGCTGCCGCGCACCATCTCCCCCGAGATAAGATGCTCCTTTATTATTTTTTCGGTTACCGTGTATCCCATTATTTTTTCTCCTTAATTATTGAGGATATAAGATTTTGAAGAGCCGCTTCAATATGTCCCGAGGTGAGTCTGTCCGCCTCATCGGCATTGCCGGACTCTATTGCGAGGAGTATATTCTTATGCTCCTCTACCGAGCTTTGTAGCCTGCCGGGAACCGACAGCGCCACCGAGCGATAGTCCTTTATCTTTGCGTGCAACTCCGACAACGTCTTTGAAAGAAGCCTGTTTCCGCACGCCTCGTATATTATCCTGTGAAAGGACGTATCAAGCTCTCGCAGCTTATCGTTATCCCCTCTTGAAATATAAAACTCGGCAAGCTCCACGGATTCTCTGAGAGCCTTTTTCTCCGCATCCGTCATTCGCTGTGCGGCGGTGCGTGATGCCAAGCCCTCAAGCCTTACTCGGATCTCATATATATCCACCAGATCCTCCTCGCTTACACCGATCGCAACGGCGCCCCTGTTTGCCGACAGCTGAACCACTCCGTCCTCCGCAAGCCTTCTTATAGCCGCCCTGATGGGAGTTCGGCTGACTCCGAGCTTTTCCGAAAGCGCTATCTCGGTGAGGGCGGTGCCCTTTTCTATTTCTCCTGAAAGTATCTGCTCGAAAAGCAGGCTGTATACCCTTTCCTCAAGGGATGAATATCTGTCGTTTGTGAGCATATCAAATTCCTTCGTTTCTCCCCCACCCACCGAGGTCTTTGGACTCGCCGCACCCACGGTATTAAAGGAGTTTTTTCAAATTGTATACAAGAACACAATTTGCCATTGAAGGTATTATACATCATAAGATCACCGTTGTCAATACCTATTTATAATACTTTCGGGCGTAAGGAAAAAATATGGCAAAATCTACGCCGTAATTTTCCCACCTGCCTTGACTTAGAGGCTTTATCGGATGTATAATTAAAGTAGAAAATGATTTTGAGGTCTATATGGGAAAATTTGACGGAATACTCATCCTATCCGACTGGGACGGCACCCTTTGCTACGGCAAAGAGATCCCCGAGGCGAATATAGAAAAAATCAAATATTTTTGCCGTGAGGGAGGACTTTTTACCGTTTGCACGGGCAGGTTTTTCTCTTATATCGAGCAGTTTTCGGATAAGATCGCGCCCAACACCTACGTTGCCTGCCTTAACGGTGCATACATCCTCGATCCAAGGACTAAACAAGTCGTATACGAGGGCGTAACAGGGGATGAAATACACGGTGTGTTATATGAATTTGCAAACGAACGCCCGGATTTTACGGGATTTAGCATCTATACTCTCGGTTGCGATGCGCCGCTGCAGATAACCCCGAAGGAATACCTGCAAATGAAGGGCGAGCTTGACAAAAGGCCGCTCTACAAGGCGATGCTTTTATCCCTAACCGAGGAAAACGCCATAACCTGCCGCGACCTCGTTAACTCAAGAGGATATAAAGGGCTCAAATCCGTTCGAAGCTGGAACACAGGCCTTGAGCTTATGTCACCGAAAAGCACCAAGGGAGATGCGGCGCTCCTTATCAAGGAGCTTACGGGAGCGAGGCTGCTCGTTTGCGTTGGCGACTACGAGAACGATGCCGATATGCTGAGGGTGGCGGATATATCCTATGCGCCAGGAAATGCAACAGACTCTATCAAAAAAATTGCTACGAAAACCGTGGCTGACGTACACACCGGCACGATAGCCGCGGTTATAGAGGATATAGAAAAGGGGCTCTGAACAGCTTTGAATACCGGAAAGGAGAACGGTATGAACGAATACAAGGCTCACACAGAATACATAAGAAGCGTGCCGGGGGCAAGATCCGCGGTGCTGATGATCCACGGCATTTTATGCACACCGAACTTTTTTAACGATTTCGTTAAAGAGATTCCCGAGAATATCTCGGTTTACAACATCCTGCTTGACGGACACGGCGGCGACGTTGCCGACTTCACAAAAACCTCGATGGTCAAATGGCGCGAGCAGGTACACGGCATATTCGATGCCCTTTGCCAAAGATATGAATCGATAGTTATCGTTGGGCATTCTATGGGCACTCTGTTTGCCATTGAGGGTGCGGTGCACAGGCCGGATATCGTAAAATCGATCTTCCTTGTTGCGTGTCCTTTAAAGGTATTCGTTAAGCCGATCGCGGCAGAAAACTCCTTCAAGGTGGTTACAAACACCGTTAACGAAAAGAAGCCGATGCAGATATCCACCAGGCTCAATTACAGCATCGCACCGGACAAGCGCCTTTGGAAGTATATCCCCTGGGCGCCGAGATTTATCGAGCTTTTCTCCCTTATAAGAAAGACAAGGCTCAAGATCAACGATATCAAAGTTCCGACCCACCTCTTTATGTCGAAAAAGGACGAGTTCGTTTCCCTTGACTCAATAAAATACTTCAAGGACAACCCCAACGTAGACGTTACCGTGCTTGAAGGCTCTTATCACCACTTCTTTACCGACGAGGATTACGTTTATATGATAGGCGGATTCAACGAGGTGCTTTCCTATCTTGAATAAATGATCAAAAAGATAAAGCAAGACTAAGCTTGCCCTGCAGGTAGGTTAAATTTACTCCGTACGTGAGGCTGTCCTCTGGATAGCGCAGTTCTGCCTTTGGCAAGGCGGCAGGCGTGGTGTCACCTTCGTATCAGGAAAACTTCACTAAAAAAAGAGAGAACCTTTCGGCTATAAACCGATCAGTTCTCTCTTTTGCCGTTTAAGGACTTATGCGCTTGCCTTATACCACAGTGTATCCCTCGTCTGTGATAACCTTGATTATCTCGGCATCGGCGACGTTTGTATTGAGTATTACTGTAACCTTCTCTTCCTTGTGGCTTGCAGTACAGGACTCAACGCCCGAAATAGCGCTTACCGCCTTTACAACGTGTGCTTCACAGTGGGGGCACATCATACCCTTTACGTTAAAGATTTTTTCCATTTTTTCCTCTTCCTTTACGGTAAAATTGTTTGTTTTGTCTTGTTTTTCGGCTATTTTTTGTATTTTTGATTCCGGTTTGTCAAATATCCTTCTCGCGTTCAGCCTGAGCGCATTCAACACCACCGTTACACTTGAAAAGCTCATTGCCAAAGCACCGAACATGGGCGTTAATTTTACACCGGCAAATATAAAAACTCCCGCCGCGATCGGTATGCCGATAACGTTATAAATGAATGCCCAGAAAAGATTCTCCTTGATAGTGAGAAGTGTTTTTCTTGAGAGCTTGATGGCACCTGCAACGACCGAAAGATTTTTTGCCGAAATAACCACGTCAGCCGACTCGATTGCAATATCAGTGCCTGAGCCCATAGCAATACCGACGGTTGCGGCGGTAAGAGCAGGTGCGTCGTTTATTCCGTCGCCAACCATGCAAACACCGCCCGATGCCATCCTCTCTCTTACAATGCGCTCCTTATCAGCCGGCATAACCTCGGGAATGATTTCAAGATTGCCGATCTTTTCAGCAACGGCATTTGCACACCTTTTGTTATCACCTGTGAGCATAATGCATTTTATACCCATATCCGAAAGCGCCTTGACCGTTTTTTTAGCATCATCCCTCGGAGTGTCAGAAACAGCGATCACACCGAGAAGCTTATCTTTACCGATAAAGAATATCGGGGTTTTACCTTCGGCAGACATTCTTTCGTAATCTTCTTTTACGTCTATGCCAAGCTCTGTTATCTCGGATGCCTTGTTGAAATTTGTGGCAAAGATCTTCGCATCATCAACAGTTGCACAAACTCCCACACCTGTCATAGACGTGAAGTCGGTTACAGGAATTTTCGTAGCGCCCGAATTATTAGCAAACTCCACGATCGCCTTCGCTATCGGATGCTCGCTTTTTTCTTCAAGCGAGAGCGCCACCGATAAAAGCTCTTCGTTTGATACGGTGTAAGGCTTGACCTCGCTCACTGCCATAATACCGGTTGTAAGCGTTCCGGTCTTGTCAAAGATAACGGTTTTTACCTTGCCAAGCGCCTCGATCGATTCGGCGCTCTTAAAAAGCGCGCCACCCTTCGCGCCTATTCCCGTTCCACTCATTATGGCAACCGGAGTTGCAAGCCCGAGCGCACAGGGGCAGCTTATAACGAGCACGGATATTCCGCGCTCAAGCGCATAACCGAGATTATACGCAAAATCATAACTTTTGTTTACAAAAAGCCACACCACAGTGGTTATAAGAGCTATCAAAATAACTGCCGGAACAAAGAATAATGCGACACGGTCTGCCACCTTTGCTATCGGGGCCTTGCTTGTGGACGCATTTTCAACAAGCCTTATTACTTCGGACATCAGAGTGTCGCCACCGACCTTTTCGGCTCGGCACACAAGATAGCCTTCCTTGTTTACCGTTGCGGCATAAACAGGCGAGCCAACCACCTTTTCGCTCGGCACACTCTCGCCCGTAAGGCTTGATTCATCAACCGAGCCTGCGCCTTCCAAAACAGTGCCGTCTGCACCTATGGATTCGCCCGGGCGAACTATAAAAGTATCACCCCGTGTAACTTCTTTTGATAAAATCACCATCTCAACTCCATCACGAATGACCGTTACAGTCTTGGGAGTGAGGTTGATAAGATCCTTTATTGCGCTTGTGGTTTTGCCCTTTGCTACCGCCTCAAGCAGCTTGCCGACAGTGATAAGAGTTAATATCATCGCCGCAGACTCAAAGTACAATTCACCGAGTGCACCGTGCCCGTGCGATGCGCCTACGTATCCGCCGGAAGCGATCCTTATAAACACCCACACACTCCAGCCGAACGAGGCAAGAGAGCCAAGGGACACCAACGTGTCCATATTAGGTGCTAAGTGGATAACTCCAAGTGTTCCCTTGACGAAGAATTTGTAGTTGACACCCATAACGGCAAGTGCCAGAATGAGCTGAATAAGAGCTATCAGAAATTCATTTGCCGACATAGAGGCAGGCAACGGAAAATCCCACATAACGTGCCCCATTGAAAGATACATCAACGGAAGCGAGAGTGCAACCGAAAGTATTAGACGCACGATCATCGCGCGTATTTCCCTTTTGCTCGCGTTATCTATATCGGAAGAACTATCTCTGTGCGGCAGAATGCCATACCCTGCGCCTCTTACAGCGGATATTATTCTTTCCTCTTCTCCTCCGTCAACCGTCATAGAGTTGGTCAAGAGGCTCACCGAGCAGGATTTGACACCGGCAACCGACTTTACCGCACTTTCCACCCTTGCGGAGCAAGCGGCACAGCTCATACCGGTTATATCATATTTTTTTCCCATATTAAAGCATCTTTGCCAAGGTAAGAACAAGCTCGTCTACCTTTTCGTCCTTTCCACACTTTATATCCTCTGCAACGCAGGAGCGGATATGAGATGAGAGAAGCTCCTTCTCAAATGACGAAAGCGCCGACTTCACAGCATTTGCCTGAGTGATTATATCGATGCAATACGCATCCTCTTCAAGCATTCTCCTTATTCCGCGGATCTGTCCCTCGAGTCTTGAAAGCCTGTTCAAAAGACTCTTCTGTTCCTCTTCGCCCCTTATCTTTTTCTTGCAAGCGCAACATTCTGACATAATAGTTTCCCCTCGCCAAAATCATTTTATTCATATCCTAATTATATACCCCCCATGGGTATTTGTCAAGAGGAACCAAATAAGCAAAAAACCACGCTTTGAAAATTTTTTTGAATTTTTGCATCTTTTTTCGTTTTTTTTGCGTTTATTATTATAGAGGGGGTCGCGAGGTGGCTTTTTCCACACCAAACGAGCTCACCTCCGCGAGTCTTGACATGCTATTACACGCGTGATATAATGTAATTACAAGTACCACCCCTACCTCGCCATGAAAATCATGAAAAGGAGCACAGCAAAATGAAAAAATCGAAAAAAACGTTATGGAGTTTTTTAGCTATCATAACCCTTGCCGTTTTGGCGCTTGCGCTGTCATCATGCGGCGGCAAGACAGAAATGGAAGATGCGGACAAGCCCGTTATTTCTTATGCAGAGGATTTTGAGCTTGAGCTTTCCGATGACGGCAGTTACTACAAGATCGTCGGCACGGCTTTCAGGATCAAAAATTACACCGTACCCGATGAATACAACGGAATCCCGATCAAAGAGATAGCCGACGATGCATTTTCGGGGCACACCGGCATTGAGAGCATAACCATTTCCGACAGCGTTACCACAATCGGCAACAATGCATTTAAAAACTGCATTTCCCTCAAAAACATATCGTTTGGCGGCGTTACCACAATAAAAGAGTATGCATTCGAAGGATGTACGGCGCTCACCGAGGTAGTTATCGGTGAAAATGTTACATCTATCGGAGATTATGCCTTTGCTTCATGCACCAATCTCACAAGCTTTTCTTTGCCATCCAACCTTGAATTTTTTGGTTGGCGAGTATTTTATGAAAGCGCCGTTGAATATAGCGATTACGATAACGCAAAGTATCTCGGAAATGAAGAAAACCCCTATATGATACTCTGTGCCGCATCCGACACTATAATAGAATCCTGCACCATCAACGAGAATACGAAATTTATCTCCGGCAGAGCATTCCAAAAATGCGCAAATCTTAAAGAGATTACGATTCCAAGCTCAGTTAAATCAATAGGCAACTATGCCTTTGCGCAGTGCACAGAACTTACAACGGCCAACATAAGCGAAAAGGTTGAGTCGATAGGCGAGTACGCTTTTTCCGGTTGCGAAAAGCTCGCTGACGTAAGCATCCCCTCAAGCCTTAAAAAAATTCCGGCGGGTATGTTTTACGGCTGCGCATTGCTTGAAAGAGCCATTATTCCCAACGATGTTACCGAGATTGGTGAATCCGCCTTCTACGGATGTATACTTGTACGAAGCGTATCCATTCCGCGCGGTGTTACCAAAATCAACGATATGACCTTCTCCGCATGCATATCGCTCACCGATGTTGTATTTCTCGGCAACGTTACCGAGATCGGCGCCAACGCTTTTGATAACTGCATCATGCTCAAAACGGTGAATTTCCCGGATAGCCTCAAGAAAATCGGGGATTATGCCTTTAATATTTGTGCTTCTATGGAAAAGGTGATCTTGCCCGACGGCGTTACCGAGATCGGCGAATATGCCTTCTTCGGATGTGTTTCGGTTGCGGAGGTTTCTATTCCCGACAGTCTTGAGAAGCTGGGCTCATGTGCACTCATTATGGGTGATAAAATGAACTACAAAACGGAGGAAGGCAACTGCTATATCGGCAACGAGAATAACCCCTACCTTGTGCTTCTCGGCGCAGAAGATGATACAACCACCGCCTGCCTAACCAAGCCGGGCACTAAATTCATATCCGATCTTGCGTTTGCAGAGTGCACATCGATCAAAAAGGTGACGATAAGTGAGAGCGTCATTTCGATTGCAAGCGACGCCTTTGGAGGATGCACAGGAATCGACGAATTACATATTGAGAGCTTTAAGGCGTGGATGAACGTCAGCTTCGGCACCGAGTATTCAAACCCTATGCTCTATGCAAAAAAGCTCTACCTAAAGGGAGCTCTTATGACCGAATTCAACGTTCCCGACGGCGTTACCGAGCTTAAACCCTACGTTTTCTCATCTTATGGCGGAGCATTGCAGAGCATCATACTCGCAAAGACCGTCGAGAAGATAGACGCAAACGCATTTAAGTATTGCAACGTCGACTCTCTTGTAATAAACTGCAAGATGGACAAGCTGGAAGAGGGAACGATCAAAAACTGCACCAGGGCTGCATCGCTTACGATTAACGGTGTTAAAACGATTGAAACCGGAACGTTGTTAAGCAACAGCGCGGTGTACAACCTGACATTAGGCAACGGAGTCGAAACGATAGAGAAATACGCATTTAAAGGCAGTGATTTAAAGCACGTCATTATTACCGACTCTGTTACAACGATAGGAGAGTCTGCTTTTTCATATTGCGATCTTGAGCAGCTGGAGCTGGGCAACGGCATTACAAGCGTTGGCGTAAAAGCCTTTGAGTACTGTGGCTCCCTCACATCCGTTACACTTTCCGACTCGCTTGAAGTGATTCCCTACAGAATGTTTGCCGGATGCTCTAAGCTCACCACCGTTGCTTTTGGCGAGAATACTACCGTTATAAAATCCGAGGCATTCTCTTATTGCCCAATTGAAAAAATTACGCTTCCTGCGAAGGTTGTAACAATCGACGCTTGCGCCTTTATAAATTGCGATGAGTTAATAGAAATCACCCTCAACGATGCACTTGTTACGATAGGCTACCAGGCATTCCACCAATGTTGGAAGCTTGAAAAGATAATCATCCCGGATAGCGTTACCTCAATCGGCCACGAAGCCTTTTATGACTGCAGCTCCTTAAAGAGCGTAGAGTTTGGCAAAGGACTTACCGAAATAGGTTACGAGGCATTTTACGGCTGTAAGGCCATTGAAAGTATTGTTCTGCCCGAAAATCTGGAGTACATATCTTCAGGAACATTCAGAAAGTGTGAAAATCTTAAAACCGTTCAGTGCGGAAATAAAATAACCTCAATCGGTGGACATGCATTTTCAGAGTGCGATGCTCTCGAAGAGTTCGTTGTTCCCAACAGTGTTAAAACTATCGAAAGCAACGCATTCAATACGTGCAGAAATTTGAAAAAGGTAACCCTTGGCAACTCGGTAGAAACGATAGGTGAGTATGCATTTCGCTACAGCACCATTGAAGACATTTACTTCAATGGCACCGAGGAAGAGTGGAAGGAAATCAAAGGAACCGACCTTATTCTCCCCTCAACTGTAACCATCCACTTTTTAAAGGATTAAAAACAATTTCAAACAGCAAAAAGAGCGAAGGCGCTTGCCTTCGCTCTTTGATTTAACTTGTAGAGTGGCGAACAGATTTCGAGGAAAAACCGTCGGCTGACGAACGCTGGCATAGTTGCCGGCGCCAATTGAGAGAACGGCGCGCTTTTCCCAAATTTGAAAGCCGGTTGGCGAACAGATTTCGAGGAAAAACCGCCCGATGACGAGCGCAAATTTGGTTGCCTGCATTATGCGAGAAAACAGCTGATTTTGCCGAAATGTGAAAGCCGTTTGGCGAACAGATTTCGAGGAAAAACCGCCGGCTGACGAGCGCAGGTGTAGTTACCTACATCAAGCGAGGAAACGACGTGTTTTTACCGAAATATGAAAGCCAACAATTATACTTTTTCTACGGAGATGACAACATTCTCGCCGTTTATATTCCACTCCTTCGAGAACTGAAGTGTTCCCTCGGAAAGAGATACGGCAAGAGTCTGGTCGCAGATCTCGGCGCTGTTTCTTGTTGCGATTGCAATAACGTTTTCATTGCCGCTGAATGCGATCTTAATGTTATCCATAACCTCAAAGCCGGAATCCTTACGCATGGTCTGGATCTTGGAAATGATCTCGCGAACGTTACCTTCCTCGATAAGCTCGGGGGTAAGGCGCTTGTCGATAACAACGGTTACGCCCTTGTCGGAAAGGGACTCAAAGCCTTCCTTCTTTGTCATCTCGATAAGAAGGTCGTCCTTGGTAAGCTGAATGTTCTCGCCTGCGTTCTCGAATGCGATATATCCGTTTGCCTCAAGCTCGTCCATAGCGGCATTACCGTCAAGAGTGGTAAGAGCAGAACGGATAAATCCGAGGTGCTTACCGTACTTAGGACCAACTGTGCGAAGCTGGGGCTTGAATGAATAGGTTGTGAAATCACGAACGTTGTCGGTGAACTCAACCGACTTAACGTTAAGCTCCTCAGCGATAACCTCGATAAAGCTCTCGTCGGGAACTCTGTCTGCCTTAACGTACATCTTGGCAACAGGCTGGCGGTTCTTGATGTTTGCAGCATTTCTTGCGGCTCTGCCGAGAACGACAACCTCAACAACCTCTTCCATATTCTCTTCAAGCGCCTTGTCGATCATATCCTCGTCTACTGTGGGGAAATCGCAAAGGTGGATAGACTCGGGTGCAGTCTTGTCTACTGAGCAAACAAGATTTCTGTAAATATCCTCGGTCATGAAGGGGATCATGGGAGCAGCCGCCTTTGCAATAGTTACAAGGCAGTTATAGAGTGTGAGATATGCATTTGCCTTATCGGTGGGCATATCCTTAACCCAGAATCTCTCTCTTGAACGGCGAACGTACCAGTTGGAAAGCTCGTCTACAAAGCTCTCAAGCACACGGGTCGCCTCGGTGATCTTGTATCCGTCAAGATACTCGTCTACTGTTTTAACAGTAGAATTGAGCTTGGAGAGTATCCACTTATCCATTACGGAAAGGTTGTTCTTATCAAGAGTGTACTTAGTGGGATCAAATCCGTCGATATTCGCATAGAGAACGAAGAACGCGTAGGTGTTCCAAAGAGTACCCATAAACTTGCGCTGACCTTCAACTACCGCATCACCGAAGAAACGGTTGGGAAGCCAGGGAGCAGAGTTAGAGTAGAAGTACCAGCGGATAGCATCCGCACCGTATGCCTCAAGCGCCTCGAAGGGATCTACCGCGTTGCCCTTGGACTTAGACATCTTCTGTCCGTCCTTATCAAGCACGTGGCCGAGAACGAGCACGTTCTTATAGGGAGCGCAGTCAAAAATAAGAGTAGATATAGCCATAAGCGAGTAGAACCAGCCTCTTGTCTGGTCAACGCCCTCGCTTATAAAGTTTGCAGGGAACTGAGATTCAAAGATCTCCTTGTTTTCAAAGGGGTAGTGCCACTGTGCAAAGGGCATTGAACCGGAGTCAAACCAGCAGTCGATAACCTCGCTGACTCTCTTCATCTCGCCGCCACACTCGGGGCACTTAATGGTAACTGCATCGATAAAGGGGCGGTGAAGCTCGATATTATCGGGGCAGTTGTCAGACATAGACTTAAGCTCCTCGATAGAGCCGATCGAATGGCGGTGACCGCAGGAGCACTCCCAGATATTAAGAGGAGTTCCCCAATATCTGTTACGTGAAATACCCCAGTCCTGAACGTTCTGGAGCCAGTCGCCGAATCTGCCCTTACCAATGCTTTCGGGGAACCAGCGAACAGTGTTATTGTTTCTTATAAGATTCTCGCGCACCTCGGTCATCTTGATAAACCAGGTATCACGAGCATAGTATATAAGGGGAGTGTTACATCTCCAGCAGTGAGGATAGTCGTGCTCAAACTTAGGAGCGGAGAAGAGCTTGCCCTCCTTTTCAAGATCCGCAAGGATCATGGGGTCTGCCTTCTTAACGAAAACGCCTGCGTAGTCGGTTTCCGCAGTCATCTCACCCTTGCCGTCAACGAACTGAACGAAGGGAAGATCGTACTTTCTGCCAACGCGGCTGTCGTCCTCACCGAATGCGGGAGCGATATGAACGATACCCGTACCGTCAGACATTGTAACGTAGCTGTCGCAGGTTACGAAATGCGCCTTTTTCTTCTGGCGAGCGGCTTCCTTGCCGGTGCAAGCGAACAGGGGCTCGTACTCTCTGCCCTCAAGTGCCTTACCGGGCATCTCGTCGAGAATCTCGTATGCGGCCTCACCCTCCTTGGCAAGAGGAGAAAGAACCTTGTCGGCAAGCTCCTTTGCCATATAGTAGGTATATCCGTCTGCCGCACGAAGCTTGCAGTAGGTATCCTCGGGGTTCACGCAAAGCGCGGTATTCGAGGGCAGAGTCCAGGGGGTAGTTGTCCAAGCGAGGAAGTATGCATCCTCACCGATGCACTTAAATCTTACAACTGCGCTCTTTTCCTTTACGGTCTTATATCCCTGTGCAACCTCGTGAGAGGAAAGAGGAGTACCGCAACGGGGGCAGTAAGGAACGATCTTGAAGCCCTTGTAAAGCAGGCCCTTGTCCCAGATCTTCTTAAGCGCCCACCACTCAGACTCGATAAAGTCGTTGGTGTAGGTAACGTAAGGGTTCTGCATATCAGCCCAGAAGCCAACGGTTGCGGAGAAATCCTCCCACATTCCCTTGTACTTCCAAACGGACTCCTTACAGTGTGCGATGAAAGGCTCGAGGCCGTAGCTCTCGATCTGATCCTTTCCGTCGATACCGAGCTTTTTCTCAACCTCAAGCTCAACGGGAAGGCCGTGGGTATCCCAACCTGCCTTACGAAGAACGCGATTGCCCTTCATAGTGCGGTAACGGGGGATCATATCCTTGATAACACGGGTAAGAACGTGGCCGATATGAGGCTTGCCGTTTGCAGTGGGCGGGCCGTCATAGAAGGTGTAATCCTCCCCTGCCTTTCTTGACTCAATGCTCTTTTCAAAGATAGAATTTTCTTCCCAGAATTTGCGTGTTTGCTTTTCTCTTTCAACGAAATTGAGGTTCGTTGACACCTTGGTATAAAGCTCTTTCATAGCTCACCCTCCAAAAAATGAAAAAATCCCATTTCGGCAGGAAACGGGAAAATAAATATAGCTTCTCTATTATTAATCCACATATCCACCAATATGCGCCCGAGTTACGTGAGGCAAACGGCACACCCTACTGAAAATTTCAGGCGGCAGCTCGGGAGTGATCTTCATACTTAGCTCCTTGCGTCGGCTCACACCGTACCCGACTCGCTTTGCATCTCTGCTAAGACTACTCTCTCCGTCACAACTTTTGTTAACATAAGAATTATAATACATCCCGCCTTCTTTGTCAATACCCTTTTTTGTCGATAAAAAAACAATAATTTTATTAAAACACGCGCGCTTATGCATTGACTTATTAAAAAAAGTGTGCTATCATTTATATTGAGATAGAATGGGTATGGGCGAAATTTACTTTTGCTCGTTTGTTATAAAGGAAAACTAATGGAAATTTACGAAGAAATACGCGGTGTCCCCGAAGGTCTCACGTCTGATGAGGCAAGGCGGCTCACCGAGGAAGGAAAAGTTAATATCAGCAACGAGAAGTCGGGCAAGAGCTACTTCAAGATCATCAAAGACAACGTTTTTACCTACTTTAACTTTCTTTGGATGACGGTTGCGCTTGTTCTGATCCTCTGCACGAGCTTTGATAACCTTCTGTTTCTTGGCATCATAATTCCCAACACTCTGATCTCCATAATCCAGGAGATAAGAGCGAAGAGAATGGTTGAGAAGCTTTCGGTTACCACAGACCCGAGAGCCAAGGTGATCCGCGACGGCAGGCTTGCCACAATAAAGGCGGGCGAGATCGTGCTTGGCGACGTTATGCTCGTTACCATGGGCAAGCAGGTGCTCTCGGACGCTGTTGTTATATCCGGCGCGGCTGAGGCAAACGAAAGTATGCTGACCGGCGAATCGGATGCGATAAGAAAAGAGACCGGCGACACGATCCTTGCGGGAAGCTTCCTTGTAAGCGGCAGTGTTTACGCAAAGGTCGTAAGGGTTGGAAAAGACAATTACGTGCACAAGCTTGAGAAGGCGGCGAAGTCCTTCAAAGCCCCTGCATCAAACCTTTTCCGCGATATGAACAAGTTTATCAAATGGATAGGCATGCTTATTCTGCCTATTGCATTTTTCCTCTTCCTCGTCAGTCTTATCGAGGCTGATACAGGTAATATCAAGGAATCGATCATCAAAACGTGCGGTTCTGTTACCTCAATGATCCCTGCAGGTATCTACCTGCTTGTTACAATGACGCTGTCGCTCAGCGTTATCAAGCTTGCGCGAAAGAAAACGCTCGTGCAGGATATGTACTCTATCGAGATGCTTGCCTCGGCAGACGTTTTGTGCCTTGACAAGACGGGTACTATTACCGACGGCACGATGGAGGTCAGCGAATATATAATTCTCGACGGCACGCGCGATGAAAAATTCCGCTCGATCATGGCGAATATCGAGGGATGCGAGCAGTCGATGAACAACACCTCAAAGGCGATCGCCGACTACTTCGGCATCGACGTTTCACAGAAGAAGATCTTAGCGCAGATCCCCTTCTCCTCATCGAGAAAATACTCCGCTATTTCAATAGACGGAGTTGGTGCATTTTCGATGGGCGCGCCTCACTTCGTTCCCTGCGACGTGAGCGAGCTTATGGAAAAGGTTATCAAGCGCTATGCCGCAAAGGGAATGCGAGTTATCCTTGTGGCGAAGCACTACGATATCGAAAAACCCGGCGCACCGATGGCACTTATCGCGATAAGCGACAGGATCCGCCCCGGCGCAAAGGAAACTATCGAGAAATTTCAGGAGCAGGACGTTAATATCAAGGTCATCTCCGGCGACCACGCGGAAACCGTTTCCACGATCGCGGGTATCGTTGGTATCAAGAACAGCGACCTGTTTATCTCCTGCGAGGACATCTCGAACGAGGAGCTTATCAAGGCCGCGGAGCAGTACACTGTTTTCGGCCGAGTTACTCCGGAGCAGAAGGTTCTGCTTATCAAAACACTTAAAGAAAACGGCCACACCGTTGCGATGACGGGTGATGGCGTTAACGATACTCTCGCTCTCAAGGAGAGCAACTGTGCTATCGCGATGGCAGACGGTAGCGAGGTGGCGAGAAAGGTTTCGCAGATAGTTCTTATGAACTCCAACTTCTCATCACTGCCGAGCGTTGTGGCAGAGGGCAGACGTTGTGTTAACAACGTTCGCAAATCAGCCTGCCTCTACATAATGAAAACGCTCTTTACCGTTATGCTCTCGGTGCTCACGATCGCACTTTCCATCCTGCCCTTTGAC
This sequence comes from Eubacteriales bacterium, assembly GCA_045614485.1. GTDB lineage: Bacteria > Bacillota > Clostridia > Oscillospirales > CAG-272 > UBA1740. The sequence continues at coordinate 5,208 of JAZLCY010000150.1, read as the reverse complement.
GCAGGTAACTCTTATCCCTTCGAACCGAAGCAGATGTTCATGCTTGAGTTCTTTATCATCGGTCTTGCCTCGTTTGCGCTTGCCTTTGAGCCGAACCACAAGCGAATTATGGGTTCATTCCTGGAAACAGTTATTATACGAAGCATACCGAATGCGCTTGCGATGTTCGTGCCGGTGCTTTTCCTGATGATCTACGACAAGCTGCCCGTTGGCCCGAATGCAAAGCTTGCTCTCGATACGAGAAACGCAATAGCCGTTGCAGTTATAACGACGGTTGGCCTTGTGAACCTGATAATGCTTTGCCGCCCTTTCAACAAGTGGCGCATAGCAGTAGCATCCGCTTCAACCCTTGGCATTGCCTTTATGGTTCCCTTCTCGATCTTCGCCCTTGACGATATGTATAAACTCAAGCCCGTGGCGAACAACTACCCCGTATTCTTCGTGTTTATCAGCGCGGCAACCGTGCTTGCATTTATCCTGCAGATATTCCGCGTAAGGATCGAGAAGATGATCGAGAAGAGATTTATGAAGCGGCCCTTGAAGTTCAAGATGTTCTCGATCGCAGACGCACTGAAGTCCAGAACCCAGCGCATTATGGCAAAGGGTAAGCGATACAGGCTGAAGCGCACGCCTGACCATGCCGTTGTTGAGGCACTGAAAGAGGCCGAAAGCGCGAAAAAGGTCAAGAAAAAAGAACCAAAAGCAAAAAAGATCCGCTTTAACGTAAGATAAATTTAAAATACGTAACACAACAAGGCGAAAAAACATGTAACTTTTTTTGCTTGACTTGTGTTTACGCGCGTGTTATAATGTATGCGTGGCGACAGCAAGCCGCAAATTTAAAACTCTTTCAACAAAAAATCATAACAAAGCGATGTACGTAACCGGTGCGTTCGCTTTATGAACGCACTTTATCAATACTTAAGGAGCATTTTTATGAAAAAGAAGATTTTTGTATCATTTATTCTGATAGCTGTGCTGGTGTTCTCCGCATTTGCTCTTACCTCCTGCGGTGAGAAGCATTCGTTGAACTTCACTCTCTCCGAGGACGGCACCTACTACTCGGTTTCTACAAGACCTACTGACTTTTCAAAGAACATAACCGAGCTTGAGATCCCCGCAGAATACAAGGGCAAGCCCGTTAAGGTTATCGAACAGCCCGACTGCGAGCCCAGAAACGTTATGACCTCTCTTGAAAAGGTTATCATTCCCGATAGCGTTGAGATCATCGGCAAGAACGCGTTCAACGGTTGCTCAAACCTTAAGACCGTTATTATGCCCGATACCATAACCAAGATCGGCGACGGTGCTTTTGCAAGCTGCTCAAGCCTTACCGAGATAACTCTCCCCAGCTCTCTTACCAGCATTGGTAACAGTGCGTTCGCAGGCTGTACAAACCTGCCCGATATCGAGATTCCCTCCAAGGTTACAAATATCGACAGCTTTGCATTCTCAAGATGCTCCTCATTCACAAGCGTAACTATCCCCAACAGTGTTAAGACTATCGGTGAAGGCGCTTTCCAGAGCAACACCAACCTTCAGACTCTTACTCTCGGCACAAACGTTTCCACCATCGGTAAGGAAGCGTTCAAGGATTGCTCAAGCCTTGTTACCCTCAACCTTCCCAACAGCGTTAAGACTCTTGGCGACAATGCATTTGAAAAATGCACAAGCCTTTCCAATATAACCTTCGGCACAGGCCTTAAGAACACCGGTAAGGAAACCTTCAAGGGTTGTACAAGCCTTATCAACGTTATCCTTCCCGATAACATTGAGACGATCGGCATCGGTTCGTTCAAGGAGTGCACCAACCTTGTTCGTGTAAGCACCGGCGAAAACCTTAAGACTATCGGCGGCGCGGCATTCCAGAACTGCCCCGGCTTTACCTCCGTAGTTATTCCCGATAGCGTTACCTCCATTGGTGCAAATGCTTATGCAGGCTGTATCAATATTGAGACCGCAACCTTCGGCGCAGGCCACAAGTCGACCGGCGAGGGTGTGTTCAGCGGTTGTACCAAGCTTACAGTTGTTAACTTCACCGAGAACATAACCGAGATCGGTAAGGAAGCATTCAAGGATTGCGTATCTCTCACCGAGTTCATCATTCCCGAAACCATCACTGCGATCAAAGACAGCGCATTTATGGGCTGCACCGGTCTTACCGAAATGGTTATTCCCGACAGTGTTACCTCCCTTGGCGCAAGCGTATTCAAGGATCTTTCCGGCTTGAAGTCCGTTAAGCTCAGCGCTAACCTTACCTCTATCGGTAAGGAAGCCCTCTACGGCTGCTACCAGATCCCCGAGATCTACCTTGCCGAAACTCTTAAGACCATCGGTGCTAACGCATTTACCGGCCTTAACAAGATAACCACCGTTACTATTTCCGATACCGTTACCCTTATCGGTGCAGGCGCATTCCAGAACTGCACAGCTCTTGAGACCGTAGTTATGGGTAACAACGTTACCAATATCGGCGCTAACGCATTTGCAAACACAAGTATCAAGAGCCTCTATATCCCCGCTACAGTTACCACTATCGGTGCGGGCGCTGTTGAAGGATGCGCAGCTCTCACCGAGGTCACCTTCAATTCCGAGTGCTCCTGGAGACTTACCGACGCAAAGGATACGTCCAAGAAATATGCAGTTGATCTTAGCATCCTTCTTGACGGCGAGGCTGCAAGAGAATGCCTTGTTCACCTTTACAGCGGATACACCTGGACTCTTCACCCCATGTCATCCAACTGGACAAACGAGGACGGACAGCACTACCATGAGTGTAACGTTCCCGGCTGTACTCACATTGAAGATAAGGGCTACTGCTCGAACAAAGATAAGGAAGCTACCAACTGCGAGACTTGCGGCAACGAGCTTAACCGCACAGCCAACTGAGTGGATTAAGCAGTAAAACCCACGGAGCCTGTAATGAAAAAGAAAATTTTTATCCCCCTTTTACTGATAGCAGTGCTTCTGCTGTCGGTAATATCGCTTTCATCCTGCGGAAAGGAGGACACGCTTATGTTCACTCTTTCCCAGGACGGAAGCTACTATATCGTATCTGCACACCCGTCGGGCGACGTTGACGAGATCACCGAGCTTGAAATTCCCGCAAAGCATAAGGGAAAGCCTGTTAAACAGATCAACTCACTCTCCCCATTCATTGCACTTGAAAAGGTTATTATTCCCGACAGTGTTACCACTATCGGCTACAGATCCTTCTTCGGTTGCGCGGCACTCAGCGAGATCGTAATTCCCGACAGTGTTACAGCTATTGATAAAGAAGCATTTACCGGTTGCACAAGCCTTACAAAGCTTACCCTGCCCGAAGGTGTGAATACCCTTGGCACAAGCGCTTTTGCAGGCTGCACCAACCTTGAACAAATAAATCTTCCCAAAAACCTTGCTATCGGCAAGGAAGCATTCAAGGACTGCGCGGCACTTAAAAACATCGAGATATCCACAGGAACTCTCTCGATACCGGACCGCGCCTTCGCAGGATGCACGAGCCTTACCTCAGTAACCGTTAAGGAAGGCGAAGATGCCGAAAACGGTCTTGCCGAGATCGGCAAGGAGGCATTCAAGGGTTGCACAAGCCTTATCGAAGTTAAGCTCCCCTCCTCGCTCAAAACTATTGGTGCAAGCGCGTTTTTCGGCTGCAGCTCGCTTGGTAGCATAGCTATTCCCGAGCAGGTGAAGGAATTGCCCGCAAATATTTTCGAGGGCTGTACCGCGCTTAAAAATGCCACCCTTCCCGAAGCTCTCACTGCTATCGGCTCTGAGGCATTCAAGGGTTGCACGGCGCTTGTAGAAATCGAGCTTGGCGAAAAGGTTGCCAAGATCGGCGCAGGCACGTTCCAGAACTGCACCGCGCTTGAGAGCATTGCTCTTCCCGATGCAGTTACCGAGATAGAAAACTCTGTTTTCTCCGGTTGTATCTCCCTTGATAATATAACAATACACAACAGCATCAAAACAATAAAGAACAACTCCTTTGAGAACTGCACAAGCCTTAACGTAGTTGTTATCGGTATTCAGGTTACCGCGATCGGCGACGGTGCTTTTAAGGGTTGCTCCGGCATAAGCTCTGTTTCCGTTTCCTCAGGTGTTGCCTCGATCGGCAAGGAAGCTTTTGCAGGCTGCACCTCACTGGGTGAGATCACCCTTCCCGACACTGTTAAGTCGGTTGGCAACGGTGCTTTTTCGGGCTGTATTCAGCTTTGGAAGGTTGACCTTGGCACAGGTGTTGCTTCGATCGGAAATAACGCGTTTATGCACTGCGCTTCTCTTTCGGGGATAACCCTCCCCAAGAGTGTAACCGCTATCGGTCAGTCCGTATTCCAGGACTGCGCGGCACTTACCTCCGTTACCTTCGGTGAGGATCTTAAAACCGTTGGCAACAGCGCCTTTTCCGGCTGTGTTGCACTCAGCGAGATCATCCTGCCCGCAAAGGTTGAGAAGATCGATGCAAACGCATTTCTTAACTGCGCAGGCCTTAAGACCGTTACCCTTGGCGCGAAGGTTACAAGCATTGGCGCTTATGCATTCTCAGGCTGTATCTCTCTTGAGAATATAGCCCTGCCCGAGAGTGTTAACGAGATCGGCGAGGGAGCATTCCTTGGCTGTACCTCGCTTACCGGCGCAAGCTTTACAAGCCTTGACGGCTGGAGTGTAACAACTATAGAAGGCAATGTCACCGTTGATGCATCGGCGCTTCAGTCCGGTGCTACCGCGGCAGAATATCTTACAAAGACCTACGCCTCCTACAAGTGGAGCTTTGTAAAACCCGAAATTGAATAACGTATAGCACTATGCCTTGCAGGCAAGGCGGTGCAAAAAAGGACGAGATTTTTGAAGTGAACCGCATTTAGTTCACAAAAATCTCGTCCTTTTGTTTTTATTATAAAATTGCTTTATGCCAAGTGCCTTGTGAATAGCCTTTGCCGCAACCTGTTCTCTGCCTTCCTCCGAGAGGAAGGGGGACCGCATCGCGGTGGAAGGAGCCTGCGCTTGAACGCTCTCGGCTCTATTCTCCGCTCTTTTGTTTGTTTTCATAAGTGATTTTCTTGCGGTGTTGCGCTTTTTCTGTGCCTTGCGATACATTCGCGGGCTCCCTCAGTCACCTTCGGTGCCAGCCTTCGGCCCAGGTCGCAAGCATAGCTTGCTTCCCGCTTTGGCTAAAAATATGCCACAGGCATATTTTCTTAACGCGTC
>JAZLCY010000149.1:0-10538 GCA_045614485.1 Eubacteriales bacterium | reverse complement strand
CAAAGGTGGAGCAACACGAGGTCACTCCACTCTTTTTTCGGTTATACCAAAATACGATAGTCCGGGATTAGTAGTTCTCTTTGCGAACCTCAAAGTAGGACTGAGGATGAGCACATACGGGACAAGCAGCAGGAGCCTTGGTGCCCATTACGAGATGGCCACAGTTGCGGCACTCCCACATGGTCATTTCGCTCTTTTCAAATACCTTCTGCATTTCAACGTTGTTGAGGAGGGCACGATATCTTTCCTCGTGTGCCTTCTCGATAGCTGCAACAGCTCTGAACTGGAATGCAAGAGCCTTGGAGCCCTCTTCCTCTGCTTCCTTAGCGAAGGTGTCGTACATATCGGTCCACTCGTAGTTCTCGCCCTCTGCTGCTGCAAGGAGGTTAGCTGCGGTATCACCAAGTCCACCAAGAGCCTTAAACCAAAGCTTTGCATGCTCCTTCTCGTTGTCTGCGGTCTGCTGGAAGATAGCTGCGATCTGCTCGTAGCCTTCCTTCTTTGCTACAGATGCAAAATAGGTGTACTTGTTTCTTGCCTGAGATTCGCCTGCAAAAGCGGTCATAAGATTCTGTTCTGTTTTGGTTCCCTTGAGATTCATAGTAAATTCTCCTTTAAAAATATAAATTATTTTTTTATTATTTTATTATTTGCAAAATAGCTTTTCGCTATTCTATTGCCTTACATGCCTCGCATTTTCCGAGTATCTTCAGTTCGTAGGACTCCACCGAGCAGCCCGCGGCTTTCTCAATATCCTTATTAAAATCGGGTATCGTGAAATCGAATATTCCGCCACAGCCTGTGCAAAACAGGTGGCCGTGGGGGATATAAGAGCCGTCATATCTCGCGCTTGCTCCCTCGCCGGATAGCCTGCGGATAAACCCCGCATCCTCCAGGTAATGAAGACTGTTATAAACTGTGGCGCGAGAAATCGTTGGTAGCTTTAATTTCGCAAGCTCAAAAATTTCGTCCGCTGTATGATGACACTTATCGGCGCGGAGCACTTCAAGTATTGCTGTTCTCTGCCGCGTCATATTTGTTTCTCCGTTTTTTAGATTCATTCTAAATCTATTATACACATCCGAAATATGTTTGTCAATAGCTTTTTATAATTTTTTAGAATTATTCTAAATTTTATTTACAGCGGAAAAACAATAGGAGAGGATGTGCCCTGCGCAACGCCCTCTCCCATTATGCGAAAATCGCAGGAATTATTCGATTGTTGTGTCGATCTTAAATCTCTGGATCTTTCTTGTAGAGGTCTTCTGGAACTCCTCGGATCTTATCTTAACGATAGCGATCTTCTTATAGTGAACCGCACCCTTGTTATAAGCATCCACAAAGGGCTTAACGTAAGCCTCAAAGTCCACAATTCCCTCTTTTTTCATAAACTCGCTGTCGGGGAATATCTCGGCAACGATAGCATCATGCTCAGAGCCACGCTTAGACTTACCCTCGTAAACAACTATCTCAAGGATACCGGGAGTGGTCATAAGCTCGTTCTCAATCTCCTCAGGGTAAACGTTCTTACCGTTGGAAAGAATGATAAGATTCTTCTTTCTACCGGTGATATAGAGAGTGTTGTGCTTGCCAAGGCGTCCGTAGTCACCCGTTTTGAAGAAGCCCTCCTCGTCAAATGCATCAGCGGTAGCCGCCTCGTCGTTATAGTAACCGAGCATAACGTTTGAGCCGCGAACACAAATCTCTCCCTCTCCGTCCTCGTTTACATCGGCAAACTTAAGCTCGTCAATACCGGAAACAAATCCGATAGAGCCGATAATATTGTGGCGGGAGTGGTTAACCGAGATAATGGGAGCGCACTCGGTAATGCCGTAGCCGTTAAGGGTGTTGATACCAATGCCCTCGAAGAATTTTACTATATCTGCATTAAGGGGCGCACCGCCGCAAATAACGATCTTAAGCTCGCCACCAAACGCCTCTCTGATCTGCTTAAAGAACTTATTACGAAGGTCGATACCAAACTTGCGCAGGAAGTTGGAGAGCTTGATCATTCTTGCAACAAGCTTTTCCTTATTCTGTGCCTTGATGTTAGCCTGTATCTTACGGTAGAAGGTTTCAAGATAAAGGGGAACGAGAATCATGTTAGTGGGCTTCTCGTCCTTCATCTCCTTCTGAATATATCTGAGACCGGATGAGATATAATGCTCAGTACCGATACTCATATGGCCAACAAGCATAACGCTTGAGCCAAAGGTGTGGTGAAGGGGAAGAACGCCAACCGTCTTAGGGCCGAAATCGATATAAGGAATAAGCTCTGCCATATCTGAGTGAACGTTGTGCTGGGTGAGCATAACGCCCTTGCCCTTGCCGGTAGTACCCGACGTGAAAACGAGCAGCTGCATTATATCGGGATTTTGCTCAATGTTCTGATAAAGAGTGGGATCCTCGGCATATGCAGCCTTACCAAGCTTTACAAGTTCGCCGATAGAATTCTCGCCCTCGTGAGCAAGGTGATAAACGTCCTTAATACCGGTTTCCTTAGAGATAATCTCTGCCTTCTCAGTCATATCCGCATCGCAGATAAGCACGTCTGCCTCTGCCCTCTTGGCAGTATCGGCAAGATCAACCGCAAGCCAATCTCTGTCAAGCGGAACCATTACCGCGCCCGCGATAAATAAAGAATAGTAGCAAAGTATCCACTCGTATGAGTTCTTGCCGGAAACAACAACGTGCTTGCCGGTGTATCCTCTCTTGATAAACTCGGTAACAAGGCCGCGAATATCGTCAAGATGCTCGTTAAACGTAACGACGGTGTTTTCCTTGCTGCTGGGCTTGATCTTATAGGAGTATGCAATCTTGTCGCCATGGGTTGCGGCGCCAAACTCCACAAGCTCTCTCATATCCTTAAACTCGCGTCTTTTGTGAAGAATTTCCTTCTTCTTAATATACTTCTGTGTGTCATTTCTGATGAATGATGCCATTTTGTTTTTCCTCTCTTTTTTGCCGTGCGGCAAGACCGTAAAAACGCCGGCACGGGCATTAATCAAGACTAAAATGCGGCTGAATAACCACTAAAAGTTATTTTAGCATATTTTACCCCGATTGTCAAATTTTTATTTAACATCTGTTAAATAATACATTATACACTTATATTATACTTAAAAAAGGGCGGAGATTTCTCCGCCCTTTGCCTTTTTATTTATATTGATTCGATCGCGTAAACAACGTAATCGTGCTCCTCGAGTGCGCGCGCTACCTCAGAGGGTGTAACGCGCCTTTTACCGCTGATATGGATATTTGCCTCGATACCAACGTTGCCGGCAATTCCACTTCTTGCAGGGGTTACCTGAACGTCGGTTGCAGGGAAGCTCTTTGTGAGCATATCCACAGCACGTCTTACCGCCTTATCCGAATTTATCTCCATATAGATACCGAAGCGATTATATCTTTTCGTTATCTTATACTCGATCCTATGAAGAATGGTGAAGGTGAGAACGATAATTACGAAGGCGATAAATGCGCCTGTATAGAAGCCTGCGCCAAGCGCAAGACCTATCGCCGCAGTTGCCCAAAGGCCTGCCGCGGTGGTAAGACCCGTGATCTGGAAGCGGCCCTTGATAAGTATCGTGCCAACACCCAAAAAGCCTATGCCCGAGATAACCTGCGCGGCAACGCGCATGGGGTCGCCCGAATATAACGGGCCAAGCAGTTCCATAACGTAAAAGCCGATCATTGCGGTGAGGGTTGAGCCAATGGAAACGAGGATATGCGTTCTCATACCTGCCGCGCGGCCCTGCTTTCCTCTCTCAACGCCGATTATAGCGCCAAACACAAGCGCAAGGATCAAGCGAACAAGCACGGTTGCCCAGGCATACCAATTTGAGTTTATATACCTATCAAACTCGGTGGCAACCTTCATTATTTCGGTTACGTTTAGCGTCCCGGTCAATATGATAGTTGTAAGTGCCATAATTTATCCTCCTTGATTTTCGCGGAAGATTTCATCAAGCGAGAAGGTTAATTATCCTTAACCTCGCCGTCAAATCTACCTATACCAACAAGATCGTCTACCGGCATGGAGAAGATGATCGCTCCACCCTCGGTTTTAAGGCCTGCCGCATCGCGCACAGCCTCCATGATCTTGAGCTTGAATTCCTCTGTCGTAAGGAAAAATATACTGTCTGTTTGCTCGGGAAGTGCGGTTCCCATTCTTTCCTCTGCCCTTGCGTTATTAAGGCTCTTGGTGTGGAACACGGTTGCGCCCGTTGCGCCTGCGGCGCGTGCCGCCTCTATTGCGGTGTCGGTAAACTTCTGGTTCACCACCGCTATCACAAGCTCGTGCATGATCTTTTTTTCCTTTCTTGAGGTTTTTGTTTTGGTATCCTCCACTCCCGTAAGCACCGCTTCCTCAACAATATTTGAGAGGGCGGAAAGGGGGGAGGTAAAAGCAATTCCGCGGCCGAGAAGGTAGAGGCGCAGATCCTGAGATACCGTGGTCAGCACTGTGCGCTCAAGCGGCTCGGGAATGATGGAGAAAACAACTCTTTTTTCGATATCGTTGATACCGAAATAGCTCATATAGCTCGTTCTGGCAGTGCCGTGGCCAACACCCGAGAAGTGAAGCGCGGTGCAGCACTTGTTGACAGCCGTTGTGAAAGCAAACTCGTCCTCCTTATTAACAATACCGATAAGGAGCTTCGCTCTTTTATTCTGCTTCTTTTTCAACTGTGCTCACCCCCTCTGCCTTAACTGTCTTTTTGCGCCTGGGATACTCAACGAAGCTTTCGCTCTTTGTGATAAAGCTGCGCTTGCGCTTCTTTGATTTTATTATGTATATAAGACCTGAGATCTGTATCGTAATGATAGGCGCCATTGCAACGAATGCAACGCAACCGAATGCGTCTGTAAGCACTGCCGCACCTGCCGAATCACCACTATATGAGGCACAGGCACCGATACAAAGCGGAAGCACGAATGCGCTCATCATCGTACCGCTGGCAACTCCACCTGAGTCAAATGCGATACCAACGAAGATCTTTGGCACAAAGAAGCAAAGAACGAGCGCGATAATATATCCGGGGATCAGGAACCAAAGGATATTGATTCCCGTCATAATTCTGATAGCGGCAAGGCCGAGAGCGGCCGCCACACCGATAGAAAGACCACGACCGGTGGTTTTAGCCGAGATAGCACCTGCGCTCATTTCCTCAACAAGATGATTGAGCACGTAAACTGCAGGCTCTACCTTTACTATAAAGAAGCCGAGCAGCATCGAGATCGGGATAAGAAGCGCACCGCCGCCAAGCTCGGCAAGTGCCTGACCGATAGTGAAGCCGGTGGGCAAAAAGCCTATCTCTGCACCCGTAAGGAATACAACAAGGCCGAAGAAGGTATATACCATACCCACGCCAACTCTTATCATCTGCCTGCCTGTAAAGCATCTTGCGAAAAGCTGGAACAGGAGGGTGAATACGATCATGGGGCAAAGCGCAAGAGCAACCTTAAAGACGTTGCTACCCATAAAACCGCTTAAAAATCCGCCCGAAAAATCACCTACGAGGGTGGGCAGATAAGCAAGAAGGCCACCCTGTACACTTGTTGCCTGATCGTTAAGGTGAGTAACCTCCTCAACCATTCCGTTAACGTCGTAATCTGCGATCGGAGTGCCGGTTATCTTCATAATAACGCCAAGCACCATAACCGAGATTATCGGGCCGATAGAACAAAGCGCGGTGATACCGAAGGAGTCTGCACTGCCCTCTTTGTTCCTTCTGTTTGCCGAAACACCTGCACCGAGCGACATGATAAAGGGCACTGTCATCGGGCCGGTGGTAACTCCGCCCGAGTCAAATGCAAGGGGCTGGAATTCCTTGGGCAGAAAGAAGGATATTGTTATAGCGATAACGTAAAACACCGCAAGAATTACGTTGAGGTTTATACCGAAAATGATACGCAAGACCGCGATAACGAGGAAGATACCGACACCCACGCCAACCGTGAGGATAAGTATCCACTGCTTTGCGGTTTCGCCTGCACCGTATATCTGGCCTGCAAGGATCTGAAGATCGGGCTCGGCAACGGTGATCGCGATACCGATGATGAAAGATATAAACGCAATAAGCCACACCTTGCCGCTCTTTGCCATCGAAGAACCTATCTGCGAACCGATATTTTGCATCGACATCTCGGCACCAAGGGTGAAAAAGCTCATTCCGAAAACAAGCAGCGCCGCTCCGAAAAGGAAAAGGATCATAAAGCTTGACGTTATATCCGGAATGATCGTGAGCGACAGCACAAGCACTATCGCCGCAATAGGAAACACCGAATTGAAGGATTCGGATATTTTATGCTTGATCAGGTTCATTTATCCGCCTCCAATGATACGATTTCTATCCAGAAGGCTCTATCGCCTTCTTCATTAAGCATGGCATAAAAGCCGCTGTCAACGTACTGATACTCAGTGCCGGGAGTCATCTTTCCCGAAACGTCTTTATCGCGGCAGTATTCGCCTTCAACCTCGCTGCTGTAAAGTGTAACTCTGAAGTTAACGCGAACGGTTTCGCCCTGCACCTCGGGTGCCAATCTGTACTTGAAGGAGAATCTTATGGCATAGTTATCCGTCGAGTAATAATACTTTTCAAGCACAAGGTCGTACACCTCGATCGCAATGCCACTCTCAGCATCAACAACAACTCTGAGGGGCGGATCTTCCTCGCTCTCGGGCATACCGTTGCAGGTAAGGGTAATATCGCGAACGGATATATTGGCAACAGTAAGTACGTCGCCGTTCTCAAAGGTTGCAACAATGCGCGCATCACCCTTTTTATTGGCGGTTATAACGTTATTTTCAAACGAAAGCACGTCGCTCGGCTCATCGCCGGAATAAACGGCAAAGCCGGTTGCACCCTTAATAAGATTATTCTGAAGTGCGGGAAGCTGTGCTTGCTCGCCAACGATCATCTTTCTCTGCTGCTCGGTAACTGTTATCCTGCAGCTGTGCCTTGACGAGCCGGTAGCGGCATAAACGAGCGCAGTGCCAAGACCCTTGGCATAAACCCTGCCGTCAACGCATTCAATGATCTCGGGATCGCTTACGTACCACGAAACGTTAAGATCCTGATATATCATAGGGAAAACGGTGGAATCAAGGGTGTAGATATCACCAACCGACATCTGAACCTCTGAGGGCGAGATGATAACGGTGGGGGGAACTACCTCCTCTTCCTTACCGCAAGACGACATTATGGGCAATATAACGATAAGGATCGCCACAAAAAATATTAAAGATCTCTTCATAATACCGTCCTCCTTTAAAAAAGTGCATACGTAGACATTATAATTATTTATATAATTATAGCATATACAATTCCGTTATTCAAGGGTGATACGCGTAAATTTTGTAAAAATTTAAATTATTCCCGTTTTTCAAAAAAATATTCATATTCGCTTGCACTTTTTCGAACTACTTGGTAAAATATAAGTAAGGAAAGAGAGGATCTTATATGACAGTATTCGTTTGTGTGGACGACAAGGGCGGCATGACCTTTTTCGGCAAGCGGCAAAGCCGCGACAGTGTGCTTATCAAGGACGTTATCGAGCACGCCGAAGACGGCATACTTTACGTGAATGAATTTTCGGAAAAGCTGTTTGAACAGAGCGATGCCAGTGTGATCTCGGTTTCCTCTCCGCTTGACTCTGCGACAGAAGGAAGCTACGTATTCGTAGAAAACCTGCCCCTTGCGCCTTATAAGGACAAGATTCAAAAGCTTGTGATCTACCGGTGGAACAGGCACTATCCCTCGGATAAAAAGCTGGATATCGATCCAAAAAGCCTTGGAATGCGCCTTGGCGCGTCCTATGATTTTCAAGGCAGCTCGCACCCTAAGATCACAAAAGAGGTGTACGAAAGATAATATTCGGGGCAGGATATGCCCCGTGTAACGTAAAATATAGAAAAACGGAGTTTAAATAATGAAAAAGCTATTATCTGTGTTGCTTATACTTGCAACGCTCACCGCACTGCTGTGCTCCTGCGCTATTGATCCCTTTGAAACAGAGAACCCCTCTGAGCCCTATAAGATTTTAAACGATAATAAGGCGTACTTTACCGCTGACGAGATAACCGCGAATGCGTATGAATTCTATTCCGACCTTGATTCGCTTGGCAGATGCGGTGTTGTGCACGCGTGCATCGGCAAGGAGCTTATGCCCAAGGAGGGTGAGGAGCGCGGCCCGATCTCTTCCGTTTATCCTTCCGGCTGGGTGCAGGCAGAATATTCTACCGACGTTGTTGACGGCGGATACCTTTACAACAGAGCGCACCTTATCGGCTGGCAGCTCACCGCCGAGAATGCAAACAAGAGAAATCTTATTACAGGAACAAGATACTTCAACGTTGAGGGAATGCTTCCCTTCGAAAATATGGTTGCCGACTACATAAAAGAAACGGGCAATCACGTTATGTACCGCGTTACCCCCGATTTTCAGGGCACAGAGCTTGTTGCCCGCGGTGTTACTATCGAGGCAAGATCGGTTGAGGATAATGGCGAAGGCATAGAGTTCTGCGTTTACGTTTACAACTTCCAGCCCGGCGTTCTTATCAACTACAAAACAGGCGAAAGCAAGCTTGATGACGGAACTGCTATCCCAGACAACAGCACCGAAACAGAAAACGGCGGCGAAACCGACGGAACTGAAAGCACAGCAACCTACGTTATCAATACCTCTACCGGCAAATTCCACACCCCCGATTGCCACTACGCAACCTCGATGAAAGAGGAAAACCGCCTTGAATTCACCGGCGAGCGCGACGAGCTTATCGAGAAAAACTATTCCCCCTGCTCTACCTGTAAGCCATAGCGTGATGTCCTTAACGGACAAATCACGCATCGAGATAAATCCCTTTCGGGATTTTCGATATATTGCTTATGGCAACCATGTGCCATAAGCAACTCGATATGTGCTGGCGCACTCGATATGCTTTTGCATACATCGCCAACGGCGATATATGTCAAAAGCGAGAGGAATTTATCTCATATCGATTCGCGGATTTGCTAAATATATTTCGCAAAACGCGAATATATCGAGTTTGAGCGGCTGGGGTTCCCCGAAGCGAAGAATGAGCTTTGGGGATTCGTAGCGTAGCGAAAGCATATCGAGTTCATCTTTCGTGAACACATTTCACGAAAGTGAATATATTTCACGAAAGTGAATATATCGACGAAAGAAAAACAAGAGCAAGAATAGAAGGATTTGTTTCCTTTTACTCTTGCTCTTTCTGTTTGTAATAAGGGTTTAGGCTTAGCCCATATTTGCATTTGACTAGTCAAATGCGATGCTCGCGCTTTGCGACAGTTTCAAACGCTCCGCTAAGGACATCACCCTTTGCCTCGGCGGTTTTTTATTTAACGAGATCATCAAGACTTACACCGAAGATTTCGGCGAACGCTTTGATCTCTATATCGGTCACGAATCTTTTTCCACATTCTATTCTCTGTATAGCATTTTTGTCAACATCTATACCGATCAGCTGCATTTTGTCAGCAAGGCCTTTTTGAGAAAGCTTTGTTGGATATGCTAATCTTAAACGGCGAATACTCTCGCCGCACAAGTTGTTCTTTCCATCGTTCTTATTCTTAAACATTCCAAACCCCTTTTGACATTCAGTGATTGACAAATCTATTATATTGTGTTAGAATGTGTGTTGTGACATTCACCAAATGTCAACAATGATAATAAGGACTTAATTCTATGAAAAAAACGGGTGATAACATCGGAATTGTCAAAGAAATAGATAAACTCGGTAGAATTGTTATTCCAAAGGAGCTACGAGAACTTTACGGATTAGCAAACTATGTGGAAGTCGTGCCGACTGAAAACGGCATAATTTTAAGAAACCCGAAATACAAGCTTGTCAAAATATCCGACGTTTCAGATACAATGCAAAAAACGTAAAAAGTCTCACCAAGTGTGGGAATGCATAGAAAAACCGCCGAGTTGCCTCGGCGGTTTCCTTTATTTTTTGCTAACGTGTTAGCCTTTGCTTTAATTAAGCGTTGTAGAACTCAACGAGCTTAACAAGTCTATCATACTTAGCCTTAGCAGCTTCCTCTGCCTTTGCAAAGAGTTCCTTTGCACGCTCGGGGAATGCCTGAGCAAGTCTGGTGTATCTTGCCTCACCGTTGATGAAGTCCTGATAGCTTGCGCTGGGCTCCTTAGAGTCAAGTGCGAAGGGATTCTTGCCCTCTGCCTTAAGAGCAGGGTTGAATCTGAACATCTGCCAGTAACCTGCCTCAACAGCCTTCTTCATCTCAGCCTGGCAATTCTGCATGCCGCCCTTGATGGAGTGCATCTCACAGGGAGCGTAACCGATGGTAAGAGAAGGTCCGGGATATGCCTCAGCCTCTGCAATAGCCTTGAGGGTCTGGTTCATATCTGCGCCCATAGCAACCTGTGCAACGTAAACGTAGCCGTAGGACATAGCGATCTCTGCAAGGTTCTTCTTGCCGATTGCCTTACCTGCTGCTGCGAACTGAGCAACCTGACCGATGTTGGAAGCCTTGGAAGCCTGTCCACCG
>JAZLCY010000148.1:0-16210 GCA_045614485.1 Eubacteriales bacterium | reverse complement strand
ATTTAGTTCGTATTCCCACGCAGAACGCCGGATATGCCGAAGGCATATGCGAGTCCCGACATAAAACGTTGCGAAGCAACACTAAAAACAACGCCGGCTTCCGCCTCTGCTACCTTGGACCACTAATTAAGAGTCTCGCTCTACCAAGCGTGCTTCGCACGCGAGCAACTGCCTCTGAATTTGCGGTGCGGATTATTGTTTCCCGTTAGTTCGTAGACCAATGCTTGCTTTGAACCAACATCTCCGCACCTGCAAGATATGCCTGCGGCATATGCATTGGGTCCATCAGACCGCTTGCGGTCTGTATCCAAGCCGAAGGTTTGGCATATCATCACCGCGCAAAGCAAGGTGGATATCATCAAAGGCGGAGAACGCCTTTGTATCTCATGCTCGTGCTCGCTCACCGTTTGCACGGTGGCACTCCGTGCTGTGTTCCGTCTTTGACGGAACACAGCAGAGCAATCGGCGCGTGGCTCCCTCGTGCAAGTACGGACTCACTCACGCTTGATTATCACGCGATAGCGTGTATCTACCTTCGGCTCGATGATATACAAGGCAACGCCTTGATTTTAAGGTTGTTAATTCGTCCTGTACTTTCCAAAATAGCAGACCACCTTGTGTGGTCTGTTGTTTTTTTGTTTACCGAAAGGGACTCGAAGTAGGAGCGGTCTTAGTGAATATTTAACTCGTAGGCATGCGGTGTGGCAGGGGCAGAGCGCCCACGGTGATTGCAGTGAAAAGCTGTATTTTTGCTAAAAAATAGCTTTTTTCGCCTGTTTTACCGATGCTTCGATGGTTGACAACTCAAAATTAGTGTGCTATAATGAGGTCATACATCAACAAAAAGGTTCTGAAAAGCTTTGCGATCGGCTTACGTTGTGTGTATTTATTCTTACTATATGGAGGAAAAGACAGTGAAGTATTGTCAATTCTGCGGCGCGGAAATGGGCGATCAGGCGGCATTTTGTAAGCAGTGCGGAAAGAAAGCGGCTGCTGCATCCGGTCCTGCGCAGGGTTCTTATCAGAGCTCTACGAGAACAACAAACCCTCAAATTCTTAACGTTTTGTCATCAAGACTGAAAACAAATGGAACTATTTGGATCATCATCGGTATCATTCAGATCCTTATTGGTCTTTGCGGAACTATAGTTCCTCTTATCGTTGGTATCCTGAATATAGTTTCTGCAATCAAGGATATGAACAAGGGCAATGAGATCCTTACTAACCCCAAAGGCATCGTTGCGGCTTACGAGCCTATGACAATGCCCATAATCGTGCTTGTTTACAACCTCCTTGTTGGTGGTGTAATAGGTGTTGCCGGTTCAATCTACTACTTCGTAGCAGTTCGCGGCTACATAATGGAGCACAAGAACGAGTTCATCGACCTCGAGAACGAAGCAGCTTAACTTTATAAAATAAAAAGGCTTTTCCGCGTGGAAAAGCCTTTTTTGATTCAACGTATCAATCTATGCTTTCAATAATAATCTTTGCCTTTTTACCCATTTTTCGAGCATAGTTTATAGTGTATTTAGTTCCCTTTGAGATTCCGTCCCACACGATAAGCGCCATATCGCATATATCAACCATTTTGTTCTCTCTTTTTTTGTTTTGGAAAAAAGCATTCTTCATATTGAAAAGTGCAGAGCTTTGTGCTAAAATAAACTCAGCTAAAGTCGGGCGGCGCCCCAAAAACGTGGCGCAAAAGGGATCAAAACCCCACCCGTGTAACAAAAATGCTGTTTTAGGGAGAAAAATATGATCAGTAATTACGATATTGAATATAAAGAGGGGTTGTATATTGACCTGCATCTGCCCGAGTGCGATAAGTTTGACCTTTTCGTGTATTTCCACGGCGGCGGACTTGTTGAGGGCGATAGACGCAGGGTAGAGGTTTTTGCCAAGACGTTGGCAAAGCGCGGCATCGCAACCGCGAGTGTTGAGTACCGTATGTATCCTGAGGCGAAGTTCCCTGATTATCTTGACGACTGCGCCGAGAGTATTGCCTGGCTTCGCGCTAATATTTCGAAATACGGCGAATGCGGCAAGATATTTGCCGGCGGTAGCAGTGCGGGCGGATATATTTCTATGATGCTTTGCTTTGATAAGAGCTATCTTGCAAAGGTAGGTATGAAGCCCACCGATATTGATGCATATATTCACGACGCAGGCCAGCCCACCGCACACTTCAACGTTATACAAAAGGAGCTTGGAGTGGACGGCAGGCGCGTTATCGTGAACGAGATGGCGCCTATGTACTTCGTTGGAATGGACGAGGAATATTCAAAAATGCTCTTCATTGTTTCGGATAACGATATGGAAGCAAGATATGAGCAGACTCTTCTCATGGTCAAGACCCTTCAGCACTTCGGCCACAAAGATAAGGTAGAGTTCACGTTGCAGCACGGCGGCCACTGTCAATACGTGTATGAGGAAGATGCAAACGGCGAGGGCAGGCTCGGTGTTATTATCCTTGAATATCTTGAAAAAGCGGGAATTATATAACCCCGTGTAACAAAAAAACAGGAAAGAGATGCTTAAAAATGGTAGGAAATTTGCTTATAATAGGCGACAGCTACTCAACGTATAAGGGATGCATTCCCGAGGGTTATGCGCCTTATTATTCTATAACGGGAGAAGAACCCACCCACCCTGTCAGCGCAATGAAGATGGAAGATACCTGGTGGTATAAATTCCGCGAGATGACAGGCGCTAATATCGTTCAGAACAATAGCTGGTCCGGTTCGCCGATATGCTATAAGGGATATAATGACAAGGACTGTTCTACGTCATCCTCATTCCTGTACAGATACAGAAAGCTGCGCGAGGACGGCTTCTTTAAGGATAATAAGATAGACACCGTTATTCTTCTTGGCGGCACGAATGACAGCTGGGCAGAAATTCCGCTTGGCGAGGAAAAATACTCGGATTTTAAGGAAGAGGAATTTTACACCGTACTTCCTGCTATCTGCTGTCTTATGACAGAAATGGCACGCGACCTTCTGCCCGACACAAAGGTGCTTGTGGTTGCCAACTGTGATATTAAGGACGAGATAATCAACTGCTTTAAAAACGGCGGAGAGCGTCTTGGCTTGCAGGTGCATTGTCTTCACGATATTGACAAGGAGTGCGGACATCCCACGCCTTTGGGAATGACACAAATCGCCGAGCAACTCGTGTGCGCGCTTTCGTCTTCGGGCATAACCGAATAAAAACAAGGGGTATTGTGGAAACGCAGTACCCCTTTTAGATTATTATAGCAGAGAAAAGGCAAAGGTGGAAAACCTGCGGTTTTCCTCGTTTCTATTTTAGTGTTTTTATTCTATCCTCGTTTCCTCGCTCGTCGTACCCTTGTACGCCTCTCGCTCGTCAGCCGAGGATTTCTGCTCCAAATACGTTTGCGCGCTTTCGTCTTCGGGCATAACCGAATAAAAAACATAATAAAATGAAGAAAACCGTAGGTTTTCAACATCAATTAACATTTAAATAGCAAAAACAAACGAGATAGACACTGCGTTTGCAATATCTACCTCGTTTTTTATTCGGTTATGCCCAAATGAAGCAGCCCCTTATGATAGGGCGACCTTGGTGAGGAATCAAGGTCGCTCATTTTTAAAACTCTTTGAATTTCGAAAGATTAGAAGATATCGCTGCCGTCGCCTTCGTTTTCACCGTTGCCAAAGCCTATCGAGGTGGTGATAATATCAGCCGAAGAGAAGGTAAGAATTTCTATTTCTGGTTGATTGTATTTTTTCATTTCTTTATACCTTTCCTTTCTCATTCCGCCGCGGTGGCATCATATGCTGAAATAACTGCGGCAGCGTAGGTGTTCTCGGCATTTGCCGCAAGGTCGGTTGCCGTGCCGCAAACGTTTGCGCTTCTTACTTCATCGTAAACCGTGTAAGACACACCGTCAATTTCAACTTCAAACCAAAGCGCCGCGCATACGTTCTTTTCCCAGTTAGCTATGCCGAGATTTGTAACAACGAGCCTTGTGATATTCTCTTCGGTTGCATTTTTGCCTTCAACTGTCTTTTTGTAGGAGCTGTTCTCTTCTGCATAGAAGCTCCAACCCCAATTTGTAAGCTCAAATTCGTCGGCAAAATCGTAGCTGTAACGGATGTCTGCCACTGTGAATTCATCCTTTTCACGAAGGTCCTCGCCAAGATAGGTGAAATAGGTGTTTTCGATTACGGTGTACTTGCCGCTTTCGTTGTTCTTTGCAACGAGGTAATTTTCCTTAGCATAAGTGGGTTTATTCGCAAACACACCGCCGAGCATTTCGATAGTTCCGTCTGTGCCGCTTGTGATTCTAACCGCGCCTGCAAACTCACCGGAGTTAATCGTAACGTGACCGTAGTCCACAACCGCAACCGAGCCGCCAAGACCCGCCGAGAAGCTACCGCCGTTAACGTCAACGGTACATTCACCGTTGGTAACTATTCCGTAGCTGTATCCACTCGCAAAGGCAACGAACTCGCCGCCCCAAATAGTAGCATTGCCACCGCAGGAATAGAACGCGTGAGCGCCTGATGCTGACGTACATTCAAAGTAACCGTCCACAACCTCAATAGTTCCCTTGTTCCAAAGCGCACCGAAATCGCCCTTAATGGTAGCATTGTTCACGGTCATATCGCCAACGTTGTTGATAGCATACCAGTTTGCGCCTGTTGTTGCCGTCATATTGTTAACGGTAGCGGTTGCACCTGCCTGGTTGTTTATAGCGCAGTAGCCCTCAAACACACCGCCGTTTACAGTGAGTGTGCCGTAGTTGAAAACGCCCGCACCGCCGTTTGTATCAACGGATACAAGCTTGCCGCTCTCCACGGTCATTACACCGTAGTTATAAATGCCGCGTGCATTTATCGAGCCCGTACCAACCGAGTCGGTCAATGTCAAATTACCGTAGTTTGTTATAGCGTAAAGATGTCTTTCGGTATTGCCGTCCTCTAATCCAACTGTGACAGAGTGGCCGCAAAGATCAAGGGTTGCCTCGATATCGGAGTCAATTACGGCAGAGCTTTCAAGAAAAACGTCCGTAAGAAGCTTAACGGTTTCGCCCTTGTCTGCGTAGTTCAGCGCTCCCTCAATAGATGCGAATGCGTTGAATGCGTTGCCGTACATAATTTCGGCAACCATTTTGTCAAACGTACCGCAAACCGCGGTGGTGTCGCTGATATTAACCTCGCCTGTTTCGGTGTTGTTAAGAACCGCGTATGAAGGCTCACCGTTTTCGTCCTTAGCGGTAATCGAGCCGCCGATAACGTTAACGACAGTTCCGTTTGCAATATTGGCGCCGTCGTTGTTGAGCTGAATTGCGGAGTAGTTTTCTGCCGCGGAGTTGTCTATGCTTACAAGGCAGGAGTCGGTTACCGTTATGGTAGTATTCTTACCCCACGCGTTGATAGCAATGCAGCCATCGAGGTTGGAGTTGTTGATAACAACAGTCGCGCCGTCAGATGCGGCGGGCAGGTTGAGAGCGTACGTAGCACCTCCTGTAACAGTTACGTTATTCAGGGTAAGTGTGCCAAAGCTGTTATAGTTTATACCGCGCTCAAACAGGCTTGCCTTCGTGCCGTCAACGGTAACGTTCCTGACGGTAACGTCAGCCGCTGCGGTTTTTGAATTGTTGTTGATTCCGCGAGATGCAGACGTGTAAATCGTGTGTCCGTTACCGTCAAGGGTAAACGACTTGTCGATGGCGATTATGTAGTCTATCTCAACGTCGGTAAGCAGAGTAATTGTTTCACCGCCTGCAAGCGCGTTGATTGCATCGGCAAGGGTTGCGTAGTAGGTTTCGCCAATCTTCGCGGTCTTGCCGTAAACGTTATTTACAACGGTATTAACGTCGCTGTTGTTGTCGTAGGCAATGATATTAACACAATTTGCAGTTATATTTTCTTCCGCCGTGTTTGAGACGTTAGCACTTACGGTGATTCCGTTGTCATCGTAATAGCCGTTGGCAGACTGCCTTTGAAGGTTACCAACAACTCCTGCCGCGAAGGTTGCACCAACGATAGCTTCTGCGTTGTTGATATTGTTAATAACCTTTGCAGCGTTGTATATTCCGCCAACTATACCGCCCGAGCCAAGTGCCGTAGAGGGAGCGTTTATCGAGCCGTTGTTTTCATTGCCGGAAACGGTAATAATCTCATATGCACCGTATTCTGCGGCTGTTCCGTCGGTTGCGTACTGATAGTTAATCCAACCAACGATACCGCCTGCGGTGGTCACTGCAGGCGCATCAATAGATGCGTTGTTTTTGTTGTCGAGAATTTTTCCGTACATCTGCGCCCAGCCGACGATACCGCCGACGTTTGCCTCTGCACTTACTGCACCGTTGTTTTCGCAATCGGTAACGTTTGCAGCACAGAAGCCAACTATACCACCTGCCGCACTGCTGCCGCTGACGGCAGTTACTGCTCCGTTGTTGACACATTTGGTGATATTCATTTCCTTGCCTGCCTCGGTGTAATAAGCCTTGCCGACAATACCTGCAGCTGCACCAACAGTTGCGTGTACTGATGCGTTGTTAACTGAGTTAATTACGGTGCCCGACACGGTAGCGCGTCCTACAATACCGCCAACACCGTCTACACCTGTAAGTGTGCCCGATTTTACGGTAATGCCGTCAACTACTGCACCGCCGGTTATCAAGCCTGCGGCTGTGCCCGCATTTTTACTTTTCGTGTTTACCGATACGTCCTCAAATACGATATTCTGCACAGCGCCGCCGTCAACAACACCGAAAAATCCAACAGCCGCCGAAGAATCGGTGCTTGTAATATTCAAGCCGCTAACGGTGTGTCCACCACCCACAAAGGTACCGCAAAAGGCTGCACCTGTATAGGATTTGCCGTTTCTTGCACCGTTTCCGATGGGTGTCCATTCGTCCGTAAGCTCAACGTCTGTAAACAAAGCAACAGTGTAGCCCTCATAGGTGTTACCGCCGTTTACACTGTCGCGAAAGCTTTCGAGCTCTGCAAGTGACGAGATTGTAACTACGTTCTCACCTAATGCAGTATCGTCATCACTTGTTTCGACTGCAAAGATGTTTAGCGGTAAAATCGCCAAAATCAGAGCCAAAATGATAAAAATGCTTACTGCACTTAGTCTTTTGTTCGTCATAACTTTTCCTTTCTTTTAGAGAAAATATTTGCCATGAGGCATCCTCTATACCATAATAATAATTTAAAATGGGAAAATATTGCAACTAATTTTATTTTTATAAAAAATAAAAAGTCGCGAGTCAGTAGCGCCCCTAACCGAGAACGTGCTAACTCGTGACTTTTCGATTTTTGCTTCAATTAATGCTCTTTGCCACCTGTTGACGGCTCTTTCTCGTGCGCGGGGTTGTGCGAGTCGGGAGCCGAGGGCTGTGCGAAAAAGCCTCCCTCGGTATTCTCTGTGGTAGTGGAAGATAAAATTTCACCCGTAAAGCAATCTATTTCGTATTCGTGGATTGTGTCCTCACCTACAAATCGCAGTTGCAAAAGGAAAATCATTTTTATTGAGTCACCATCGAGGCGTGGGGTAAGCTTTAGGTCGAACCACTCAAGCTCGGTGCGCTCCTTGCCAATTTGATTGAGCACACTTTTTAAGGCTTCATCCTCTCTGATAAAGCTGCCGTCACCATCGGGCACCGTAAAGCCGGGCATATCATGGTCTATTTTCACAATCTCACCCGTGTTGCAATCCACCTCGAATTCATACGTGCTCTCATCATCTACAAAGCGTACGGAAAGCTTGTAAATCAGTTGTCTTTTACCGTCTTTTTGCTGGTATTTTGCGTGAGAGGTGTACCATTCAACCTGATTTTTATCAATTTCAAGTATCGCAAGCAAAATTTCGAGTGCGTCCTCTCCCTTGACAAACCCGCCAACGTCACCGTGAGATACGTCCTTGCCAAACGGATCGTTTTCCGTACCCTTGTCGGGGCGTGTCGAATAAATGAGATTCAATTCATTTATGGACATATCGGCAAGAACGCGCGCATCCTCGTCACCGTAATTGTCCATTCCGCTCACCATCTTTTCAACAAAATGCATCTTACCGACCGAAACACCGTGCTCGTTTGCTCTTTGCTTGAGGTCGTCGTCCACCTCAACGCTCTGCGCGACAATAGAGCAGGTGAATCCGCTCTTCTCAAAAACGCCGTTTATTTTTGAGCTTATATCGGTGAGAAGTGAGTCAAGCGTGCCCTTGTCCTTCGTGTCCACGCTTACGAGAATGGAGTTCGAGTCTGCACTCAAGTAGCCGTTTACGTACATTGAGCCGACTATCGCTGTGAGCGCGGTATTCATATCAACACCGTCAAGCTTCAAGCCCGAAAGTATAATTTTTGCATCCTCATTTGCACCGATACATTCGATAATTGCGTTGTTTTTGTCGATTTTAAGCTCGATGCTCGGGTTAACGTCAAGGAAAACAAGTGTTTCTGTATCGGCTACCGCCATAGTTGGTGTATCTGCTCTTTTCGGTATAAGCATACCGAAGGAAAGTCCCGATATAAACAGAGCAAGGCAAATTGCCGCCACGGCAATTCGCTTTATAATTGGGTAATACCGTTGCATTTTCGGCGCGGGGACTCGTACTGCTTTCGGTTCTTGGCACTCTTTTTCGCAGGACGCAAGAATCTTATCCTTCAAATCGGGAGTTTCCTTTCCGAAGGAGTTGTAAATAATCTTCTTAAGATCGCGTTTTCTCATTTACCTCACCTCTTTTTCCTTCACTTGAATTTGCAGCTTCTTTATTGCTCGGTTGTATTTTGAAAGCACGGTCGAAAGCGGTTTTGATAAAAGCTTTGCAATCTCTCTGTGCTTAAGGCCCGAAACTATATGCAGGGTGATAATCTCACGCTCTCCCTCATTCAGCGTAGAAAGCATCATTTCAATAAATTCGCCATCAATAACACTCTCGGTAAAGCTCGGTGATTCGCTTTCTATACCAAAAGCAGCATCAAGCGGCACAAATCTTTTGTTTTTGTTAAACTGTCTGCGTATCAGGTTTATCTCAATGGTAAATATCCAAGCAAGCGGCTTTCCCATCGGCTGATACTGCGGTGCATTCTTCCATATTTGAACAAAGGTATCGTGCGTTATATCCTCGGCATCCTCTTTGCTTGCCGTTTTGGATAGCGCGTAGGCATAAACGTCGGAGCCTATAAGCTCGTAGAGCCTTCCCATACCCGAAATATCACCGCAGGACATCTTCATTATCAGCTCTTCCGCTTTTGTGTCTTTGTCGCGTATTTCTCCTTCTGTCAGTGTATAAATAATAAGCACTGTTTTATCCTTTCGTAGCAATATGCGTTTTCGTCATAATCAATTATAGCACAAAATATGCAAAATGGGCATTTTATCTATTTTTGTTCATTAAAATACAAAAAACGTACAAAATTCGCAGGGTGTGTCCTCAAAAATGCCCTATCCTTCATAATAAGTAATCCGCGAGAGCGAGGATTTATCGCATAAAGCAAAAAAGGACGAGAAATTCTCGTCCTTTTTCTGTCGGTAGGTTTCTTCCGTGGAGTATATTTCCTCACCGCCGTAGGTTATTACGTAACGGACGGTTACAGAGGTCATGCCGTCTACCTCGGTTTCGGTACGGTAGATTGTTATTGTAAGACCGCAATCTTGGCAGGTAAGGATTTCTGCTCCAAATACGTTTGCGCGCTTTCGTTTTCGGGCATAACCGAATATAATGAAAAGTAATGGTTTTACGCACAAGAGCGAGGATATCAGTCGATATCCTCGCTCTTTCTTGTTTTATTTGCGGTTTTTTGCTTGGTTTATTCGATAACTTCGTATTCGAATATTTCTTCGGCACGGTAAATTTCCTCGCCGTCGTACATTACTATGTACGTAATTGTTTTGGTAACCGTGCTTCCTTCCTGTGTATTTGAATTCTCGATTTTTATTACAAGGCTACAATCGGGACAGGTGAGCTCGCCACCCTCTATGGGCGCGTATATTTTTCTGTCGAAGGAGACAATCTTGGTATCGCCGCAAAGACATTCTTCAACGTTGAATAGGTGATTGTCGCAGCAGCCAAGGTCCGAGGGAAGCTCATAAACACTAAAGGTCTGGTGATAATATACAGTCTCCTCATTGTAATCATTACAATCAGGGCAGTGTATTGTAATCATAACACCGTCCTCGCAGGTCTCACCCTGCAGAACAGCCTCTGTTACGTATTTGTGTTCATAAGACCACTCGTATGATGTATAGCTGTATACCTCTTTGCCGTCCACGATATAGACGGTATAGTTGGTGTTTTCCTGCTGGCAGTATTCGTCCTTTTCGCCTTTTGTTAAAAGAATAGTTTTTGTGCCGCCGCAGGCTGAGCAGGTGTAGGTCTCAAGTCCGTTTTCGGTTTTAACAAGCTCCCAGTTGCACCAGTCATCAGCATTCACGTAAGTGACCTTTTTGCATATAATGCAATGCTCTTCGTATGCGCTGCCACCGCACATACCGAACTTACTGAAAAAGATGCTTACGCTTTCGGTTGAGTGGCCGGAGGCGTTATATCCGTCGGTTTTGCCGCATTTGGTACAAACCATGCTTACGTAGTAACCCGAGTAACAATCATCTCCGTTAAGATAATAGGTGTATTCGTAATTATGCTCTTCGTATTTGTAGCTCTCATTATACTCAAATACCGCAACGCCATCTTTATACACGGTGTATCTCATATAATAGATAAAATCGCAGCTTGTGAGGGGTACACTCCATGAATCATTGACAAACGTTGCGCCGCAGTTATTGCAGGTATTTGAAGAAACGCAGTGAATTATGCCGTTTTCATCGGGCACTTCCTCGGTTATTGTTGAATTCAGGTAGCATTCGCTATAGCCTTGATAATAGTCGTCACAGTGTCCGCATACTTCACATTTGTAATAGGAAAAAGTGCAGGAACAAATGCCAAACTGAGCAAAGTCAACCTCTACATACTCGTTTCTGTGATAGCTTGAATTCCACCAATCGCTCTCACCGCAAACAGTACAGTTTTCGTAAACCCTATATCCGTCCTCGCAGGTCTTACCTTCGCCGATTTCGTAGGTGTACTCATAATTGTGATTTGCATCGTCGTAATAGTCAATGACGTCAATAATAACGTTCTTGCATTCGCTTTCCTTGTAAATTGTGGCTTTCTCATAATTACGCACCACACAGTCGGAAATACGAACACTCCATTCGTCACTAACCTGTGTGAAGCCGCATTCAGTACATATCTTTTTTGTAATCGTGTGTACAATGCCGTCCGAATCGGTGACAGCCTCAGTAGTTTCACCGTTATATACGCAATATTGATACATATCGTAAATGCTGGTCACATCGTCGCAAATAACACAGCGTCTGCCCGAAATTGCGCCTGTACATCCGCCGAATTCGGATAGATCAAGCATAAATTCCTCACTGTTATGTCCATCGGTTACCATTTCGTAGGTCATACCGCAAACGGTACAGTGAATTACCATTTCATATCCATCGTTACAGCTCGTTCCGAGAAGCTTATAGGTGTATTCAAGCTCGTGTCTGAAATCAGGCTCGGTATCGGTGATTTCAACTATAACGGTGTCGGCGCACTTTATGGAAGTTACGGTGTAAATAAGAGATTCACAAGTCGAGATTTCATGAACCCACGTGTCCGAAATCATTACAAGGCGGCAATCGGGGCACTCAATCTTCTGAACGTTGTGAACGATGCCGTTTTCGTCGGTTATTTCTTCAACCTTGGGCTCCTCGTCAAAATTTACCTTGCAGGTTGCTCTCATGTCGGAAACAGAGGTAATTTCATCGCAATCGCCGCACTTATAAACCAAAAGAGTGCCGCCGCAAGCGCCGAGCCCGGAAAGGTCAATGGGAGTGAGCACCCTGTCACCGTGGTGGGTATTTTCTGATTCGTAATAACCATTCTTTGTAATGGTTACCTCGCCCATAGTGATGGTGTACCACTCCTTGTTGGTTGTGGTGCAGCCGTCCTCTATCTCGGTTCTTAAAACGTCAAAGGTGAGTCCGCAAACAGAGCAAACGTCATGTGATTTGTTGTAAAGGTTGCCGTCCTCGCCCTCAAAATCCACACCCTCATCTGAGAAATCCATATCGCAAGAGAGGCGCGAGTACTCGGTTTCAAGATTTGTCAGCTCGCCGCACTCGCAGGAATAATAGAGGAATGAGCCGCCGCAAGCTCCGAGGTCGCCAAGGTCAACGTAATGCTTGTACAGCTCGGTGTGGTCACATTCTTTTTCTACCTTGCCGCAAAGTGCGCATTTGCCGCCAACATAGTTGTGTTCGCTTACGGTAAGCGGGCAGGCATCACAGACGTGGTTGTTATCCTCGTCCTTGTGGCCGAGAGGTGCACCGTATTCAAAGACGTTCTTGTTGCTCGTGCTTGCCACACCGCACTCGCAGGATTTGTAGTAGGTTGCCTTTGTGGTGCAGGTCGCAGGCATAATCAAGGCTCTGTCTATTGGTTTTTCCTCAGTAAAGCTATGTACGTGTCCGAGGTTTCCGCCGTATTCAAAGGTATTGGCATCGCTTTTGCTGATAGCTCCGCATACGCAGGATTTGTAATAAACTGCCGCGTCCTTTTCGGTAGCGGGGGATTTCATCGTTTCCTCGTTTGCGATCTCAACTACGTAGGAGTGTCCTGTTGCCGGCGCCGTTTTGGTTTCGGTTTCACCGCACTTGGTGCAGCTGCGCTGCATTTCTCCGTCATTTTCGCAGCTTGCTTCCTCTGTGGTTGTCCATTCGCCGTATGTATGCGAGCAATTGCCATCGCCCGTGCCGCCCTCGTCGCCGCCACCGCAGGACGCAAGACATACAATGCAGGCAAAAGCTATAATTAAGCAAATAATGCTTGTAAGCAGCTTGTTGTTTCTTTTCATTTTTTTACCTCCTAAAAGAGATTTATCATTCGTCTGCCCGTACGGCAGACCTACCATGACTAACCTCATTATAGCACACGCATATAAAAAAAGCAACTATAATTAACAAGTGTTCATTTTCTCCGTTCTCTCATAGGCGCAGTTTGTCTTTCGCCTTTGGGCATAACCGAATAAAAAATAAGGGGTATTGCGTAAGAATGCAGTACCCCTTTTAAATTTTTGTCCTTTTTTGCCATAACAAAAACCTCCTATGGTTTGATTACACCATAAGAGGTTTTGTCTTTTTTCTGTTTGTGAAGTTTTCGCTGATGCGAAAGTGAAGTTGCGTTGCAGTGAAGTTTGTACTATGCACAAGTGAAGTTAAGTTTGCCCATAACTTCGCCGTCAGGCGAAACTTCACTCACAAAGTGAACTTCACTATCGAAGATAACTTCACTTGCCCAAAGGGCAAACTTAGTTTTAGCGTGTTCTCCGTTAAGGATAACACGCCAATCTTCGTCCTTTTTTATTATATAATGGAAGAAAGAGCAAGAGTAAAAGGAGAAATCCTTCTATTCTTGCTCTTTTCCTGTTAGTGAAGTTTTTGCTATCGCAAAAGTGATGTTGCTGCGCAGTGAAGTTTGTGCTACGCACAAGTGAAGTTAAGTTTGCCCCTCACTTCGCCGTCAGGCGAAACTTCACTCACAAAGTGAACTTCACTATCGAAGATAACTTCACTTGCCCAAAGGGCAAACTTAGTTAGCGCGTTCTCCGTTAAGGATAACACGCTAAATATATACCGCTAAAAGCGGTGGGGTTTACTTTCTGTTTGCGATGTTGCGGGCAACGTGAACGCCGCTTGCGGACGCATGGGAGAGGGAGTGGGTGATGCCGCTGCCGTCGCCGATAACGTAAAGTCCCTTGTGGCAGGACTCGAGGGCAGAGTCAACCTCAACCTCAACGTTGTAGAACTTAACCTCAACGCCGTAAAGGAGGGTATCGTCGTTTGCAGTACCGGGGGCAACCTTGTCGAGCGCGTAGATCATCTCGATAATTCCGTCAAGAATTCTCTTGGGAAGAACAAGGCTGAGGTCGCCGGGGGTTGCGTTAAGAGTAGCAGAGAAGAAGGAGTCGTTCATTCTGTCGTTGTTGGAGCGCTTACCTCTTATAAGGTCGCCGAATCTCTGAACGATAACGCCGCCGCCAAGCATATTGGAAAGGCGCGCGATAGACTCGCCGTAGCCGTTGGAGTCCTTGAAGGGCTCGGAGAAGTGCTTGGAAACAAGAAGGGCAAAGTTGGTGTTGCCGGTCTGCTTTGCGGGATCTTCGTAGCTGTGGCCGTTAACGGTGATGATGCCGTTGGTGTTCTCGTTAACAACGGCTCCTCTGGGATTCATACAGAAGGTACGAACCTTGTCGCCGTAGGTCTGGGTTCTGTAAACGATCTTGCTCTCGTAAAGCTCGTCGGTGAGGTGTGCAAATACCTCTGCAGGAAGCTCAACGCGAACACCGATATCAACACGGTTGGACTTGGTGGGGATCTTGAGATCCTTACAAACCTTTTCCATCCACTTGCTTCCGCTTCTACCAACGGAAACGATACATTTATCGCAGGAGTAATTACCCTTATCGGTAACTACCTCATAGCCGCCGTCAATGATCTTGATCTCTTTAACGGGAGTGTTGAAATAGAAATCAACTCTATTCTGAAGGTAGTTGTACATATTTTCAAGAACTACGTAGTTTATATCTGTACCAAGGTGGCGCACAGACGCATCAAGAAGGTGAAGGTTGTTCTGAATACAGATGGTCTTGAACTTTGTTCCTGCTGTGGAATAAAGCTTTGTTCCCTCTGCGCCGAACTTCATATTGATGTCGTCAACGTAGTGCATAAGGTCGAGCGCCTGCTTCTTGCCTATGTACTCGTAAAGAGTTCCGCCAAAGTCGTTGGTGATGTTATACTTGCCGTCGGAGAATGCACCCGCGCCGCCGAAACCTGACATTATAGAACAGCTCTTGCAACTGATACAGCTCTTGATCTTATCTCCGTCGATGGGGCAACGGCGAGCCTTAAGCTCGTGGCCGGATTCAAATACCGCAACCGAAAGCTCGGGGCAAAGCTCCTTGATCTCATATGCGGAGAAGATACCTCCGGGGCCTGCGCCGATTATGATTATATCGTAGTTGTTCTTCATAATTTTCTCCATTCTGTTGCCGCACGGCAACCAACAAATTTTGATAAATTTTTACCCTGGCGAAAACGCGCCGAGTTGCATTATATCATAAACAAACCGATAATGCAAGTATTATTTTTATTAAAAATAAATTCTGTTGATATATTTTGTCGGCAGGCCGTCGCGATAGAGGTGGGAGTCGTTTGAAAGGGTGAGGATCTTCGGGTATGCAAAGCCGTCCTCATTCTCAAACTCGATCACGGTAATACTTGTGTGGCTGATGTCAAATCGGGTTGCAAACTCGGGGTAGGGGATGCCGATGATGGTGGGCAAAAATGCCATGCCGAAGCCCTGGTGAGCAAAAAGGGCGATCCTCTTGTTGTTCGGTGCGATGCATTCATATTTTCCGCCCCCGAGGTGTTTGTAGCCAAGCGATTCAAAGAAAGCGTCGCTCTCGCGCCTGATCCTTGCCATACCCTCTTCGTATGGGTAGCCCTCAAATTCGGGGTGCTTGTACCACTCAAATCCGAGCGCGCGCACCTCGTCGGTGCGGAAGGCCTCCTTAGCTTCTTTGGAGTGGAAGAGGAAGGTGCGCCTATCGGGGTTTTTAGCATTTATTGTAAGAGTTTCCCACGCGTGCGACTCGTTTGCAAAGTCAAGCTCATGGATCTCTTTTTTGAGTATCTCGGCCGTGGGCTGTGCGGTAAGCTTAGCACGGTTTGAGGTGGAGGAATATATTTCATCAAGTCCGTAAAGGGCAAGCCTTTTCGCCACCGATTCCGCCTGTCTTTCGCCAAGAGGAGTGATAGAATCGGGGGAGTATATCGGATCTGCATGTCTTACGTAGAAAAAGAGCATTTGAAAAAGTCCTTTCCGTTTTTATTATCGCGCACACGCGCCACTAATTATTATATCATACTTGATTTAAAAAATCAAGAAGGGGAGTATATGCATTCCTTGCGGAATGATGATATGCCACTCCGTTGGAGTGGATGATAATCAAACGAAGCGAGTCTGTGCTTGCACAAGGGAGCGAGTGCAGATTGCTCCTCGGTGCGCTCGGAGAAGCCGAGCAGAGCGCGAAGCGCAAAGCACAAAGGTGCTTTGCACCGAAAGGAGTATAATCCAACAACAGAGTCTGTGCTTGCACAAGGGAGCGAGCGCAGATTGC
>JAZLCY010000147.1:0-5243 GCA_045614485.1 Eubacteriales bacterium | reverse complement strand
CGGTATTTATATGACAAAAAATAAAAAGCTTTTGAGCATTGTATATATCTCGCTGTTTGCCGTTCTGATGTCGGTTTGCGCGTGGATCTACGTGCCGTTTGTTGTGCCATTCACGATGCAAACGTTTGCCGTTTTTCTTGCGCTCAACTTTCTCGGCGGCAGGCGTGGCAGTGTTGCAATACTCCTGTATCTATCCATAGGCGCTGTAGGTGTGCCCGTTTTCTCCGGATTTTCGGCAGGCATCGGCGCGCTTCTCGGGCAAAACGGCGGCTATCTGTTCGGCTGGCTTCTCGGCGGTCTTGTGTGCTGGCTGTTTGATGCACTCCCGATAAAAAAGTCGCTCTCCCGCCTCATATCCTCAGTTATAGCGCTCCTTTTGTGCTATGCGGTCGGTACTCTTTGGTACGTTGTAGTGTACACTCGCACCGGCGGTGAGATCGGTGTTTTAGCCGCGCT
The DNA here is from genome assembly GCA_045614485.1 of Eubacteriales bacterium. Lineage (GTDB taxonomy): Bacteria > Bacillota > Clostridia > Oscillospirales > CAG-272 > UBA1740. The sequence goes on along the minus strand of JAZLCY010000147.1, from coordinate 4,787 downwards.
TACGGGTTGCGTTTTCCCCTTCATCCTTCCGGATGTAATTAAGCTCGCCCTCGCCTATTGGCTCGCTAACCGCCTGAGAAGGATCTCGAAATTGACGAAATAAAAATCAAAAAGCAGACGCTTTCCGTCTGCTTTTTGTTGTATATAAAATGTTTGTTACCCTAAAATAAAATCGAAGGCGAGCATTGTTGCGAAGCCGACGAGCAGGGAATAGGTTGCGGCGCGCTCGTTGCCGTGGGAGTGGGTTTCGGGGATCATCTGGTCGCTGATAACGTAGAGCATTGTGCCGCCTGCGAAGGCAAGCGCAAAGGGAAGGATGATTTCCGAAAGAGTGCCGGCAAAGTATCCGATAAACGTGCCCACAACCTCAACAAGTCCGGTTGCGAGCGCTATTGTGAAGGCGCGGCGGCGCTTGATTCCAACGGCAATCATGGGCGCGATTATAACCATACCCTCAGGAACGTTCTGCAGGGCAATACTGCCTGCCACGATATATGCCTTTGCCGTTTCGCTTGTTGCGAAGCTAACGCCGGCGGCAATACCCTCGGGCAGGTTGTGTATCGCTATCGCAATAACAAAAAGCAAAACCTTGTCAAGCTCTCTTGTGCTTCTCGGATGCCTTTCCTCCTTGTTATGCAGGGTGAGGTTATGCAGGTGGGGAACGAGCCTATCCACAAGGCTTAAGCATGCCGCACCGAGAAATATACCTATAACCGTGTAAAGAATTCCGAGCTTTCCGCCCATTTCAAGCGAGGGAATTATAAGTCCTATAACTGCCGCGGCAAGCATTACGCCGGCGGCGAAAGAGAGAATAATATCATTAAATTTGCGCGAGGGGTTTTTGATAACAAATCCGAGCAGTGCGCCAACCACTGTTGCACCGCCAACTCCAAGCGCCGTCAGAACAACGGGCATATAAGGGGGCATATCCTCTCTCCTTTCTTAATTTTGGTCAAATGTTATTTGCAAAAGCACTCAACGTAGTTATCTATGCTCTTTTTGATAACTTCTTTTGCTTCTTCGCGTCCCTTTGCCTCGTCCACCGCGGTTTCCTTGTGCTCAAGGTTTTTGTAAACGGTGAAGAAGTGGCGCATCTCCTCGGAGATGTGCTTGGGAAGCTCCTCGATGTCCTTATACATATTGTAGTTGGGGTCGTTGAAGGGGATCGCGATTATCTTCTCATCACATCTGCCGTTGTCTATCATTGTGATAACGCCTATCGGGTAGGCTCTCACAAGCGTCATTGGCTCGATAGGCTCTGCGCAGATAAGCAAAACGTCAAGCGGGTCGCCGTCATCACCGTAGGTGCGCGGAATAAAACCGTAGTTTGCGGGATAGTGCGTTGAGGTATAAAGGATGCGATCCAGGAGCAAAAAGCCTGATTCCTTGTCAAGCTCGTATTTTTTCTTGCTTCCCTTTGTTATCTCGATAACGCATATAAAGTCGTCGGGAGATATTCTTTTCGGGGATATTTCGTGCCATATATTGCTCATAATGCTCTCCTTTCGCATTTTGGTGTTGTATATGAGAGTATTATACACCAAATAAAACGAAATTTCAAGCCCTGCTTGGTTGACAAAATCTGCACTATGCTATATAATAGCATATAAGGGGAGGTGGGCTTGATGAAGATCGAATACGGCAGGCCGGATAACTTCGCGGCAAGGCTTGATAAGGAAAAGCGCACCTATGAGTTTCTTGATGCGCTTGGTATAGCGTATGCAAGGGTAGACCACGAGGTTACCGCTACTATGGAAGAGTGCCTTGCAGTAGACGGAATTCTCGGCGCTCCCACCTGCAAGAACCTTTTTTTAACAAACAGGCAGCAAACGGCATTCTATCTTTTAATGATGCCGGCAGACAAGCCTTTTAAAACCAAGGACCTCTCAGCTCAGATAGGCTCAGCAAGGCTCTCTTTCGGCTCGGCAGAGATGATGGAGAAGCTGCTTGATATAACTCCCGGCTCGCTCTCGGTCCTCGGATTGATGAACGACCTTGATCACGACGTATCCCTTTTGATAGATGAGGATATTATGGCGGCGGATTCTGTGGGGGTTCACCCCTGCATAAATACAACCACGCTTAAAATAGGTATGAAGGATTTTGTCGAAAGAGTCATTCCGGCTCTTAAGCACACTCCAAGATATATAACGTTACCCAAGTATGAGGAGAAAGAAATATGAAGATCATTTTTGGCGCAGACTTAGCTCCCATTCCGAATCTTAACGAGGAGCTTTTTGTAAAAGGCGATGCAAAGGAGCTTTTTGGCGAGGAAGCGCTTGAGATCATGAAGAGTGCAGACCGCGTTGTTGTAAACGTAGAGTGCGCGCTCACACATTCTGAAAACGCAGTAACCAAGTGCGGCCCCAATATGAAGGCTGACCCCAAGTGTACCAATGCACTTGTTGCCGCAGGAGTTACGGACGTTGTTCTTGCAAACAACCACACCTTCGATTACGGTATCGAGGGCCTTCGCGACACTATGGCGGCGCGTGATGCGGCAGGCATTCCTTATACCGGTGTTGGTGAAAACGATACCGATTCAAGAAAGATATACTACATAGATGCCGAGGAAGGCAAGAAGATCGCGATAGTAAACGTTACCGAGCGCGAGTATTCCTATGCGCTCCCTGACAGAATAGGATGCAATCCCTATGACACACACCTCACGATGTACGATATCAGAGAGGCAAAGAAGAACGCAGATTACGTTACCGTAATTTACCACGGCGGCAAGGAGCACTGCCAGTATCCCTCCCCCCGTGTGCGCAGAATGTGTCACGAAATGGTGTATAACGGTGCAGACGTGGTTCTTCTTCAGCATACCCACTGTATCGGATGCTACGAGCAGTTTGAGGGCTCGCATATCGTATACGGCCAGGGTAACTTCCACTTTGCATCTATCAAGAAAAGATACCCGATCTGGTTCTCCGGCCTTATGGTAGAGGTGGACTTCAAGGGCGAGCATCCCGAGATCAAGTTCTATCCTCTCGGCCTTAAGGATAAGTCGATCCACCTTGCAAAGGGTGATGAGGCTAAGGAGATAATGGACGGCTTCTATGCGAGAAGCGAGGACCTTAAGAGCGATAAGTGGCTGGACGGCTGGCGTGATTTCTGCCACAATTCTCCCTACAACTATGATTATATCGACTTCCTTAAATGGATGGCTAATCCCGATGCAGATACCAATCCCAGATGCACCGAGCCCTTTAAGCACTTTATCGACACAGAAACACACCTTGACGTTCTGTGGGAATTGCTTAAAACCTTTAACCACACCAACAAATAATCTAAAGTGAAAAAAGCACAGTTGCTATCTAAGGAGATGAAAATATGAAAATTATGTTTGGAGCAGATCTCGTTCCGAGAAAAGATATGAACGAGGACCTTTTTATAAACGGCGATGCAAAGGCTCTTTTTGGAGAGGCGGCGCTCAACGTTATCAAGGGTGCAGACCGCTTCGTAGTTAACGTGGAGTGCGCGCTTACCAATTCGGAGAACGCTATTCCCAAGTGCGGTCCCAACCTTAAAGCCGACCCCAGGTGCACCAACGGCCTTCTCGCCGCAGGTGTAACAGACGTTGTTCTTGCGAACAACCACACCTTTGACTACGGTATTGAGGGCTACCGCGATACCCTTGCGGCGCTTGATGCGGCAGGCCTGCCTTATACCGGCGTGGGTGAGAACGATACCGATTCAAGAAAGCTTTACTACATAGACCTCGGCAACGGTAAGAAGCTTGCTATCGTGAACGTTACAGAGCATGAGTATTCTTACGCTCTGCCCGACAGGTGCGGATGCAATCCTTACGATCCTTATATCACTATGTATGATATAAGAGAGGCAAAGAAAACCGCCGATTACGTCGTAGTTATCTACCACGGCGGCAAGGAATACTGCCAGTACCCCTCACCCCGTGTGCGTAAAATGTGCCACGAGATGGTATATAACGGTGCAGACGTTGTTCTTCTTCAACACACCCACTGCATCGGCTGCTACGAGCAGTTTGAGGGCTCGCACATCGTTTACGGCCAGGGCAACCTTCACTTTGGCAGCCTTAAACCGAACCACTATCCCGTTTGGTACACAGGCCTTTTGGTAGAGGTGGACTTTGCCGGTGAGCGCCCTGAGATAGCCTTCTATCCTCTTACACTCGTTGAGGAGAGGGTGCACCTCTCCGTGGGTGATGAGGCTAAGGAGATCATGGACGGCTTCTATTCCCGCTGTGAGGACCTAAAAACCGATAAGTGGCTTGAAGGCTGGCGCGATTTCTGTCACAACTCTCCCTACAACTATAATTATATGTGGGGCATTAATCTTTTTAATAGCCCCGATGCAGAGACAAACCCTCGTTGCAAGGAGCCCTTGAAGCATTATATCGATACCGAGACTCACCTTGACGTTTTGTGGGAGATACTCAAAACGTATAACCATACTAACAAATAAAATGCCCAAAAAGCACCCCTCGGTGCTATGGAGAATAAGAATATGAAAATTATGTTTGGCGCCGATCTCGTTCCGAAAAAGGACAAAAACGAAGATCTTTTTATAAAAGGCGATGCTAAGGCGCTCTTCGGCGAGGCGGCGCTCAACGTTATCAAGGGTGCAGACCGCTTCGTTGTAAACGTGGAGTGCGCCCTCACCCATTCCGAAAACGCTATTCCCAAGTGCGGCCCTAACCTTAAGGCTGATCCCAAGTGCACGAACGCACTTCTTGCCGCAGGAGTTACAGACGTTGTTCTTGCAAACAACCACACCTTTGACTTCGGTATTGAGGGCTACCGCGA
>JAZLCY010000146.1:0-7449 GCA_045614485.1 Eubacteriales bacterium | reverse complement strand
TTTTTTGTATAGCTGATAATTTATCCTGTATGTGCATAAATGTCAACGACGAGTATATTACATCAAACTGTGCCTCAAATTCACAAGACATAAAATCATCGCAAACAAGCTTTATATTTTGATACGTTGATAGATTTTCAGCAGCTCTACAAATTGTCTTTTCGGAAATATCTATTCCACACAAGCTTTTACATTTTGGTGCAACTTTTATGGCAAGGCGCCCTGTTCCTATTCCTATTTCCAAAACGGATTTACTTTTATTAAGCTGCATACTCTCTATAAATTTCTCTCCGTCCCACTTGTCCATATAATCTCTCAAAGGTTTAGGATCACGAGCAGGGTCATTATTTTCGTCAATTAGCTTGTTATAATGTTCAATCGTCTCTCTCATAACCATCCTCCTTTTTTTCTTTAAAATTATTGTCTTTGTTATAGCACAAAAACCGCAGAAAATCAATCTGCGGTTTCTGTTTTTTCTGTCGGTAGGTAATACACCATCAAAACTGTCCTTAAGAGCAACGCTCCATTGGTTTTCGCTTTTTTGCTTTAAAAATAGAATCAGAACTCGCGGATAACCTTTTTTCCGTCGAGGTAGGCTACCATATTGTTGGCAAGCAGGTTCCAGCTCTGGAATCCCTTGTTGTGCACGCCCTCGCCCGTGTCGGGATGGTAGTACTCGTGCATTTCGCCGCACTCGATGATATCCTTACCAACGAGCTCAACCGTTGCCTCGGCGAGTGCTTTTGCTTCCTTTTCATAGCCGTAGTCAAGAAGGGCACGGAAGCAGAAGTAGTTTGCGTTTATCCAGATAGGCCCGAGCCAGCAGGAAGGATTGCCGGATTTTCCAACCCAGTACATCTTCTCAAGCTTGGAGAGGGAGCGAACACCGTATTTTGCAAAGAAGGTCTTATCGTTGAGCATATTCTCGCGCACGATCCTCTCGGCTTCTTCGGGAGTGGCGATGCCTGCCCACATTGCAAGGAATCCTGCCCAGGAGTCTATTCTCATAATAAGGCTCTTCCAATGCCTCGGCTTGCCCTGGTGCAGCCAGTCGGAAGGGTCAATGGGAAGCAGGGAGATGTCGGCAGAATAGTACATTCCGCACTTCTCGTCATAAAGCTCGCGTCTTATATTGTCGCGAAGCTCTTCGGCTTCCTTTTTATATGCCTCGCACTTGTCGGCATTGCCTGCCACCTTGTGTATCTCTGCCATAGCAAGAAGCTCCTTGTACATAAGGCAGTTGATATATACGGATGCCGTGGAGCGCTTGGGACGGTAGAATATCGTGGGATCGTTATCAACGCCGATACCTGCGTCGTCAATAAAATAGTAAAGCCCGGTTTCGCCGTGGCGAGAGGTCGCCCTGTAGTATTCGATATACTTATCGAGCCTGTCGATATAGGGGATCACCCACTCGGCATCGCCGTTCGTTTCATTTATTATAAAGATTACGTGCTGCGCTAAGCAGGGCTTGTGAAATGAGCCGCGGTCGTAAAAGAACATATCGCCCTTTTCCGAGTTGATCATTATGGTGATCTTTCCGTCCTCTTTCTGATTTTCAAGGAAGTTAAGCGCACATCCGCGCTCGTACTCCAAAAACTCATCAGCACTCTCGCCCTCGTTTTCAAGTATCTGTCTTATTGCTACGTCTGTAAGCCAGCTGTCCCAGTCCCAAAGGTCGTTGTCATAAACTGCGCCGGGGGAGAGGAAGGGATACTTAAGGTAGCCTCCGCTCTTTTTATTGATAAGCTTGTAGGCGGTTCTCGAATAGTCTTTTATTGCCTTTTTGTACTGCTCTTGCATTTTTATCTCCTTAAAATTCTATCTTTATCATTGTAAAATCGCCCGGCTCGGCTGTGAAGCTGATCACACCGTCGCTGTAGGTGAAGTTGATCGGGCTGTTGCCGTTTATATCAAATATGCCCTTAGGCGCTTTTTCTTCCTTGATATTGAAGAATGCCGGCGCGTTGATCTTGTCCTCGTCATATTCAAGGTCACAAAGGGAGATAAGGGATTCGCCCTCGCCCTCAAAGATTATCGCCTCGATCGCCTTTCCTGCCTTAATGCAGTATTTTCTTTCCACGTTGTTCAAAACGAAGTCGGAGAACACCTTTTTGATAGCCGATCTTCTGTCATATTCGATCTCGGCGATGCACCAGATAACCTTGCCCTCGCCGTATTTTTTCTCAATAATAGCGGGCATATCCGTCTTGCGCCAAGGGGGGCAGGAGTGGATAGAGGCATAGTGCATATATTCGTCGGGATCACAGTAGGGCAGGGTAACGGTTGCGATAATATCACCGTCCGCTCCCTCAACAACAGGCAGATCGTAAGTTAAGGGCAGGGGATAATCGCCCGTGAATTCACCCAAAGTGCCGTCTTTTACGGGGCTTATGTAGGTTCTTGCGCCAAGCTGGTTCTTTACGTAGGTCGAATCCTCGTAGGTCATGCCCGAAACGGTTGCACCGAAGAATTCCTTTATCAGCCGTGAGTCTGATCTGCCCGAAAGATAAAGTGTTCCGCCGCCCTTAACGTATTCGATAAGCTTAAGTGGCTCGTCGTTATCAAAGTCCCTGAGGCTCGGTGCTATTATCATTTTGTATTTTGAAAGCTTATCCATAGCGCCGTTTGCTATAACCGCCACGGGAATATGGTTTTCTATCAGCGTTCTTACCGCACCGATAGCGCAGTGCTTGTTGTATCTTTCGCTTCCGTCGTGCGAGAACATGGTCTTGCTGTCAAAGTAAACCGCGCACTCGGCGTACATTCTGCCAACGTCCATATACCTTTCGTACGGGATCTGTCGGGAGAATGCCTCTCCGATTCTTAGGAAGGTGCGCTTATCCATAGTTCCTGCCGGGTCGATCGCGTCGATTATCAGGGAAGCACCGTGGTGCGCCGCGGTGAGCATTATCTCTCTTTCAAGCGTTTTCTCTGGCTTGAGGATAGTATGCTCGCGCAGGGTTTTGTCGCAACGGCAGGTCATATATTCAAACGGCTGATTTTTGGAAACGGTGTAGTAGTATTTGCAAACGAAGGAGTGCGCGTAAAGGTCGCCGTAAATATCGCCGCCGGTAAACTCGCATTCCTCGTTTATTCCCTCGGTAGATCCGCCAAGCCAATCACAGCCTATAACCGCCGCGTAGTTGAATTCAACCGTAACATCGGGCATCACCTTGTTTGTGTAGGATTTTACAAAGCGAACGAAATCCACCATAAAGTCCTGCCTTGCCTTCATAAAGCTCAGCCAGTCGGGATCATTCACGTTTTGGGTGGGGATCTCTTTGCCCGTCATCTCAAGAAATTTCTTCTTGCAGGCATCACAGGTGCAAACCACTTCCCAATAGGGCATATCGAAAAAGATGCCGTCAAGATTCTTGAATTCCTTTGAAAGCTCGTCTATCTGCGCCATAACAAAGTTGCGGTATTCGGTGTTGTTCGGGCAGCAAAGTCCGTATCTTCTGCCTTCGTCGCGCCAGGTAGTGCCGTCGCTCTTTCTCATCTCCCATTCGGGATGCATATCAGCGGCCACGTTATTGAATATCAGGCTGTAGTATCCAACAACCTTCATTCCGTCATCCTTGCAAAGAGAGATAAGCTTTTTGATCTCGTTCTCGCCCGAAAGAAAGCGCTTGTGCGCTCTTGCGGTGTCGGTCTTGTAGTTGCAAAGGCCGGTGTGCGATTGCAGGTAGATCATCGGGCTTTGTATCTTTGCTTTTTTGAGGTTCTCGAAGTATTCGTTTGCCGAAATCCTTGAAAGAAATGCCTCGTCTGTATCGTTGATATGCATATCCATCAGATGCCGGCGATATATACCTTTATACCACTTACTCATAGCTCGATTCCGTTTATCTTTTCTATTATTCTCTCGGCAATTCTCTTCATTCCCAAGTCGCCCGGATGGAGCGCAACGCCCTTGTGCTCGAATTTGCCGATAGCGAGGTTTTCTTCATTCTCACAGAGGTCGCTAACGTCGGCGCACAGGGAGTGGCTTATTTCACAGTACTCCTTGATAGCCTCGGTCTTCTGCGCGTTGCCGAAAAGGTTGGTACCCTGTATCTTGTGCACGTCCTTGCCGCCCGCAAGATAGGAGTGGAGCTTGCCCATCTCGGCGATAAAGTCCTCTTTTGTAAAATCGGCTTTCGGTATGTTTGCGCCGATAAGGGTTATTATCAGGTCGGGTGCAAAGTCCTTTGCAGGACAGAAGAGAGCGTCAATGTCGCAGTTTTTGAATTTCAGCTCCCATGCGCTTGCCTGAACAACGCAGAATTCAGCATTCGGGTACTTTTCAAGCACCGCCGATTCAACGATATGTACGTAGTCGCGCTCGGGGGCTGATGCCGCCATGCCGTGATTGAAATTCCAGCCGATATTAAGGTTTGGCTCGTGCCTTGTTACCGAGTTGCCAACAAACATAACTCTCGGAGATCCACCCGGTGTGCCTGAGGTGGTTATGTATTTGCAAACCTGACCGTCTGCCTTAACGGTGTTCTTTTCTTCAAGATTTCCCTTCATACAAAGTCCTCTCTTCGTATATTGATTTTATATATCAAAGCCATTATATCACCGGCGCATCACCGTGTCAACCGCATAAAAAAATATATCTGTCAAAATCAACAAAAATCACGGTGTATTTTTCTCTCTTTTTTTATGTCAAAAAACACAATATATTGATTTTATCTATTGACAAACGCACAAGATGTAGGGTATAATTGTGATACAAACAAAAATAAAAAACAAGAGGATGCACGCCGTTTGGCAGTGCACCCTTTTTCACCCTAAAAAAAGAGGTATATTATGAAGCTTATTAAGAGAAGCGGAGCGGAGGAGACCTTCCGCACTGCAAAAATATCCGCGGCTATTGCAAAGGCAAACGATGCCGTGGCAGAAAAGGATAGGATCAGTGAGGAGGCGGTTTTGAATATCGCCGCAAGAGTTGCAAAGGCTTGCCAAAAGCTGCGCCGCGCCGTTACGGTGGAAGAGGTGCAGGATATGGTTGAGTACGAGCTTATGCGCGAAGGCGCTTACACTCTTGCCAAGACCTACATAACCTACAGATACAAAAGAGCGCTTGTAAGAAAATCGAATACCACCGACGATAAGATACTCTCTCTTATCGAGTGCAATAACGAGGAAGTAAAGCAGGAAAACTCAAACAAGAACCCCACCGTTAACAGTGTTCAGCGCGACTATATGGCCGGCGAGATCTCTAAGGATATCACGAGAAGGCTGCTTTTGCCCGAGGACGTTGTTAAGGCGCACGAAGAGGGAATCATCCACTTTCACGATGCCGATTATTTTGCACAGCATATGCACAACTGCGACCTCGTTAACCTTGAGGATATGCTGCAGAACGGCACTATTATCAGCGGCACTATGATCGAGAAGCCCCACAGCTTTTCCACCGCCTGCAATATTGCAACGCAGATCATTGCCCAGGTTGCTTCCAATCAGTACGGCGGTCAGTCTATAAGCCTTTCTCATCTTGCTCCCTTTGTTGATATCAGCCGTAAAAAGATACGCGCCACCGTTGAGCGCGAGCTTAAGGATATCGGAGTTACCGATATTGCTGCTATCAATAAGATCGCAGAGGCAAGACTGCGCGAGGAGATCAACCGCGGTGTTCAGTGCATTCAGTACCAGGTTGTAACCCTGCTTACCACAAACGGACAGGCTCCCTTTATCACCGTGTTTATGTATCTTGGCGAGGCTAAGAGCGAGAGGGAGAGAGAGGACCTTGCCCTTATTATCGAGGAAACCCTTCAGCAGAGAATAAAGGGTGTTAAGAACGAGGCGGGAGTTTGGATCACCCCGGCATTCCCCAAGCTTATCTACGTGCTTGAAGAGGATAATATCAAGCCTGATTCCAAGTATTACTACCTCACCGAGCTTGCGGCAAAATGCACCGCAAAGCGTATGGTTCCCGACTATATTTCCGAGAAGGTAATGCTCGCAAATAAGATAGACGAAAACGGCGACGGCCATTGCTACACCTGTATGGGTTGCCGCTCCTTCCTTACCCCCTACGTTGATGAGAACGGAAAGGCGAAGTACTACGGTAGATTTAACCAGGGTGTTGTTACCGTTAACCTCGTTGATATAGCTCTTTCGGCTGAGGGAGATATGGACAAGTTCTATCGCGTGTTTGATGAGCGCATGCAGCTCTGCCATAAGGCACTGCGCGCCCGCCACGAAAGACTCCTCGGCACACTTTCTGATGCCGCGCCTATCCTTTGGCAGTACGGCGCTCTTACAAGGCTTAAGAAGGGCGAGCCGATAGACAAGTATCTTTTTGGCGGTTATTCCACCCTTTCTCTCGGATATGCGGGCCTTTGGGAGTGCGTTTATGCGCTTTCCGGCAAGAAGCTTACCGAGCCGGAGGGCGAGGCTCTCGGCCTTGAGATAATGAAGCTTCTCAATTCCTACACTAATAAGTGGAAGAAGGAGGAGAACATTCATTACTCCCTCTACGGCACACCCCTTGAGTCCACCACGTATAAGTTTGCAAAGTGCTTGCAGAAGAGATTCGGCGTTGTTGCCGGTGTAACCGACAGGCAGTATATCACTAATTCCTATCACGTTCACGTAACCGAACAGATCGATGCGTTTGAGAAGCTCACTCTTGAGGCGAGATTCCAGGCGCTTTCTCCCGGCGGCGCTATCTCCTACGTTGAAGTACCCGATATGCAGAACAATATTCCTGCGGTGCTCGACGTTATGGCGTTTATCTATGACAATATTATGTATGCCGAGCTTAACACCAAGAGCGATTTCTGTCAGCTTTGCGGCTACGACGGAGAGATCGAGATCACCGAGGACACCGACGGCAAGCTTGTTTGGGAGTGCCCGAACTGCAAGAACCGCGATCAGTCTAAAATGAACGTTGCAAGGCGTACTTGCGGTTATATTGGAACGCAATACTGGAATCAGGGGCGCACGTCAGAAATAAAGGATAGGGTTTTGCATCTTTGATTTTTGCGCATATTGCCCGTTTTCTGCCAAGCTCGACGTAGGTAACTACGCCTTCGGGCAGAACAACGAACAATCTGCATCAAAAATTTCATTTTGGCAATCTCGTCCGTTTTCTGTCGAGCTTACCGCAGGCAACTACGACTTCGGGACGGAAGAGCGAACGACATTCCTCAAAATTACGTTCACTAACTGAGCTTTGAGAGGGCACTCGCCCGTTTTACGCCTGGCTCGCCGTAGGTATTACAAACAGAAAGAGAGAACAAATCGGTTTATATCCGAAATGTCCTCTCTTTTTTCTGTCTGTGAAGTTTTCGCTGCCGCGAAAGTGAAGTTGCGTTGCAGTGAAGTTTGTGCTACGCACAAGTGAAGTTAAGTTTGCCCCAATCTTCGCCGCCAGGCGAAACTTCACTATCCGTAGGATAACTTCACTTACGAAGTAAACTTCACTTGCCCGAAAGGGCAAACTTAGTTTTAGCG
>JAZLCY010000145.1:0-3827 GCA_045614485.1 Eubacteriales bacterium | reverse complement strand
CCTTAGAACCAAGACCGTATCTACCGCCAACAACCTTAAGGCTTCTGCCAAGCTCAGCAAGAGCGGTAATAACGTCAAGGTAAAGAGGCTCACCAAGAGAGCCGGGCTCCTTGGTTCTGTCAAGAGCGGCAACGATCTTTGCAGTAGCGGGAATAGCCTCAGCAAGCTTTGCAGCAACGAAGGGACGGTAAAGTCTTACCTTAACAAGACCAACCTTTTCGCCCTTAGCAAGAAGGTAATCGATAACCTCCTCAGCAACGTCACAAACAGAGCCCATAGCGATCATAACTCTCTCTGCATCGGGTGCACCGTAGTAGTTGAAGAGCTTGTAATCAGTACCGAGCTTTGCGTTAACCTTGTCCATGTATTCCTCAACGATTGCAGGGAATGCATCATAGTAGGTGTTGCAAGCCTCTCTGTGCTGGAAGAAAATATCACCGTTCTCAGCAGAGCCGCGAAGTACGGGATTTTCAGGGTTAAGAGCGCGGTTACGGAATCCTGCAACTGCGTCGTAATCTACCATATCAGCGAGGTCCTTGTAGTCCCAGGAAGCAACCTTCTGGATCTCGTGAGAGGTACGGAAGCCGTCGAAGAAGTTAAGCACGGGAACTCTGCCCTTGATGGTTGCGAGGTGAGCAACTGCGCCAAGGTCCATGATCTCCTGAGCATTGGTCTCAGCCATCATAGCAAAACCGGTCTGGCGGCAAGCATAAACGTCGGAATGATCACCGAAAATGTTAAGTGCATGAGAAGCTACGCATCTTGCAGAAACGTGAATAACGCAAGGAAGGAGCTCGCCCGCGATCTTGTACATATTGGGGATCATAAGAAGAAGACCCTGAGATGCGGTGTAGGTAGTGGTAAGCGCACCTGCTGCAAGAGAACCGTGTACGGTACCTGCCGCGCCTGCCTCGGACTGCATCTCAACAACCTTAACGTTCTGACCGAAGATGTTCTTCGCAGGCTCGCCAAAGATGTTCTTGTTGGAAGCAGACCATGTGTCTGTTACCTCAGCCATAGGGCTGGAAGGGGTGATGGGATAGATGCCGGCAACCTCGGTGAACGCATAGGAAACGTGCGCTGCAGCGGTGTTACCGTCCATAGAAATTTTCTTTCTTTCTATCATTGGTTTTTCCTCCATATAATAATTTTTTAATCTCAAATCAGTGTGAGGTTTCCCTCAAAACGATATTATACTACAATTCTTTTAAAAAGTAAATAGTTTAAGCAATAAAATATTTATATATTTTAGTCATTTCCGCCATCTAAGGACGATACGAGCGATTTGTACTCATCATAGCTAACAATGATGTTGAGAGCAGACAGCATTGCGTTTGCTGTCATGTCATCCGGAAGGCCGAGTGAGCTAAGCAATTTTGCCCTTTTTTCACTCGCTCCGTCAGTGCCCGAAAATCCGTCGAGGTAAAGGTCGGTCTTGGTGATCTTCTTCGCTCCCTCGGTGCTCGAAAATTTATCACGCCCCCCACCGTCCACAAAGGGAGAGAGCGCCTTTGTAAGCTCCTCGCGGCCCATTCCCTCAACGCCGAGAAGCCCCGCCTTCGAAGCCTTGGTCTTGCGCTTTTCCTTGCCCTCGATCTTCGGCACGTAGGCATTAAACACCTTGTCCTTCGGCAAAATCCCGGTGAGGAAGGAGCGAAGCTGCTTTCCTGCGCCGTCCGAATCGCAAAGAATGATAATGCCGTTTTTTGCTATTCTTCTTATCATTGCCTGCTTTTCCTTCGCATTAAACACCGAAAAGCCGCCAAAGTAAAATATTTCCGCCTCAAAATACTGTGAGAGGGTGTTTTTATCATACTTTCCCTCAACGAGTATCGGCATGGAGATTCTGATTTTTTCCACAGTTTACCTCCTCTCCCTCTCGGCCTTCAAGCAAAGGTCGGAAAGAGGACATCTTTCGCACGCAGGCGAGCGCGCAGTACAAACCTCCCTGCCGAAGAAAACGATCCTGTGGCAAAAATCCGATCCGTCGCCCCCTTCGATAAGCTCGGTGAGGATCTTCTCGATCTTTGCAGGATCCTTCTGCCCCTCGGGGTACATACCGAGCCTTGCACAGATCCTGATGCAGTGCGTGTCGCACACAACTGCAGGCTTGCCGTAAATGTCGCCGAGCAAAAGATTGGCGATCTTCCTGCCAACGCCGGGCAAGGTCAGAAGATCATCCATATTATCCGGCAGAACGCCGCCGAACTTTTCAACAAGCATTGCCGATGCATCGCGGATATTCTTCGCCTTCATACGAAAGAGGCCGCAGGGCTCGATAATGCGCTCGATATCCTCAACCGGAGCTATCGCCATATCATATGCCGTTGGGTACTTTTTAAACAGCTCGCGGCACACGATATTAACGCGCGCGTCCGTGCATTGCGCGGAGAGTCTGCCCATAACGAGAAGCTTCCACGCATCTGCTTCATACTCGAGAGCGCACTCTGCCACCGGGTATATCTCCTTCAGCCGCTCTATTATCAGAGCGAGCCTTTTCTTTTTCTCGCTTTTGTTCATTTTGTTTTCATCAGGGATATATCCCCGAGCGCCTCTTCTAAGAGTTTTTTCAAAAGTGTGATATTAAAGCCCACAACCGTGTCAAATTCTCCGTCATATCCGGTAACGAATTTTCCTGCGCCGCCCTGAATGCCGTATGCGCCGGCTTTATCGCTCGGCTCTCCGGTTGCGATGTAGTCCTTTATCATCTTATCCGTAAGGGGCATAAAGCGCACCGCCGTGCTCGCAACACCCGAATACACCCTGCCTTGATAATGCACCGCGATGCCTGTGTGCACGTTATGTGCCCTGCCGGAAAGGGATGCGAGCATATTATATGCATCCTCATCATCCAAAGGCTTGCCAAGGGCAACTCCGTCGCGCTCAACGAGGGTATCGGATGAAATAACAAGCGCATCGCCGTGATCATCAGCAACCGCGCTGCCCTTTCTTACAGCGAGCTCCTCGACCGCGCGAAGGGGGTGCATATCGCCAACCGACTCGTCTGTTTCCTTAGTTATAATATCAAATTCAAATCCAATCTCGCCGGCAAGATTGCCAAGCAATTCGCGCCTTCTCGGCGACTTGGATGCAAGAATGATCTTCATTGTTTTCTCCATGAATTTTAGTTATATATATTTTAACATAATTAAAATAGACTTTCAATAATATAAGGTAAAAAGATTAGCTGAAAATTAGATCAAAGAATGGTATCTATTAACTAAAAAGAGGAGCGAGCCGGCAGTTGCTCGCTCCTCTCCCTGGGCATTGGCCATACGTTATCTTATTGCGGATCAAGTGGGATCAATGGGGTTTCAACGCCCGCACCGCCGCTGTAATCACCGCACTTATCGCATACGTTATCACCGTTATTATCCTCGTGGGTGCACGTACCGTATGCTTCGCCGCACTTATCACACTTGCCGTTCGCATTCTCATCTCTGTGCCGGCACTCCAACGATCCGATATTCGAGCAAGCGGCAAGGCTGATGCTGATAGATAAAACAAGCACCACTGCAATTACCGATAAAATTCTCTTCACGCGTGTATCTCCTTTGAGGTTAGTATTCTATAAAACAATTATATACCCGCAAACTGCAAAAGTCAATATGATCTACCGAGCAAAAAAGGAGCGAAGCTCCGAATGGAACTTCGCTCTTTGCGTTATGGCCTACGGCCGAAACGTTTTATTAGTCTGCTGCGGTCTTGAAGTAACCTACAAGGTTATCAAGAGCGTCCTGCTTAAGTGTAAGGTTGGAGTCGTACTTCTCACGAAGACCGTCTCTACCAAGCTTATACTGGTTGTTGGAGCAGATAACGTTTACCTT
>JAZLCY010000144.1:0-2238 GCA_045614485.1 Eubacteriales bacterium | reverse complement strand
TCCTTATAGGCTTCGTTCCTGAATACCTGATCCAGCGCGCGCATGAGCTGCGGCTTGGTCAGCAGATACGGCGGACGCATGAAGTATTCATACGGCGTGGAGCACGGATAGGTTTTGCAGTTGAAGCGTACCATCTCCGCGATCGTTCTGGGCCAGTCCTTTTCCAGCACAAGCATGGCGATACGGGCATAATTGTCCGTCATGTACGTGCTGCAATAGTAATAGACGTCCTTCTGACCCTGAACGGAGAGGATATCCGCGCAGCTTGCCAATCCGTCCACAAGGTTCATTCCCTTGATGCTTCGTCCTGATCCCTTACCTACGTTTTCAAGATGATCGATATCCTCATCGTTGCCCTCAAAGGATACAAGTATTGAGGGGCGAGAATACTTCTCTGTTATTCTCGAAGAAACGATACCGATAACACCGTGATGCCAGTCATCTGCATTAAGAACGATAACAGGATTGTTCTTAATATCAAGTGTCTCGATTTTCTCGTAAGCCTCCTGCATTATCTTGTTTTCCTCTGCCTGTCTTTCCTTGTTTGCAGAGCAAAGCTGCTCTGCGATCTTAACAGCGTCGGCATACTTTTCGGAAAGGAAGAGCTCAACAGCGATGGTTGCACTTCTTACTCTACCTGCCGCATTTATTCTGGGAGCAAGTGTAAATCCAATGAAGCTAGAGGTGACCTTAGCTCTTCTCCTTCTTCTATTTCTATCGTATCTATCATTGTGTCTGCCGTCCTGCTTATTAGAGGCAACGTCAATAAGAGCGGCAAGACCAACCCTATTGGTGTTCTCAATCATATTGAGACCGTACTTAACAATGATTCTGTTCTCTTCCTTGATAGGCATAACGTCAGCTATGGTGCCTATCGCAACGAGATCAGCATATTCCTTGATGATACGAAGAGTGGACTTCATACGGGTATCACCGCTTCTGTACTCCTCGTAAGCGCAAATAAGCTTGAATACCACGCCAACGCCCGCAAGCTCCTTGAAGGGATACTGACAGTCGGGTCGGTGGGGGTTAATAACCGCGGAGGCCTCGGGAAGATCCGAACGGCACTCGTGGTGGTCAGTGATAAGGAAATCTACACCAACGCTCTTTGCATATGTAACCTCCTCGTTGGCAGTAATACCGGTATCAACGGTAATAATAAGCTTGGTGCCGCCCTCCTTGATGCTGTCGATAGCACCGACGGAAACACCATATCCCTCGCCCGAACGGTTGGGGATATAATACTCGACATTCGCGCCGATAGACTTGAGGTACAAATAAAGTGTACAAACCGAGGTTACACCATCCACGTCGTAATCTCCGTATACGGTAATCTTCTCGTTGTTGTCAAGCGCCTTCTTTATGCGCTCTACGCCCTTCATCATATCTGCCATATCAAACGGATTACGAAGCATCTCGTTCTCCATTTTTACAAATGATGCGGCGCTTGTGGGGTCCTGATATCCACGATTATAAAGCAGGCTTGCTATAATCGGGCTAACACCGAGCACTCGTGCGATCAACGCAATGGCGGACTTCGCCTCTTGTGTGTCGGGAGTGTTGGTTATCCAGACCTTCTCCTTTGCTATTTCGTTTTGTATGTGCATATTAAAAAACCATTAGTGGGGTTGCCCCCGCCTTTCAATTTATTAACTAAGTAAGGTAGCTCCCGCTACGGGGCCGCGGTCTTGGTTTCACCCGCGGTAGAGGTTGTCCTCTTAAGGCTTATATTTACTGATCACTGCTATGGCAGTGTGTATTCCGTCTATAGCGGCGCTGGTAATACCGCCCGCGTATCCGGCTCCCTCGCCTGCAGGATACAGATTATCGTATCCGGTTGCAAGTCCGGTATCATTATTTCTCATAATTCTGAGAGGAGCGCTGGTACGAGTCTCTGCTCCGGTAAGCACAGCTGTGGGGTGTGCAAAGCCCTTTATCTTTCTGTCAAAGTCAAGTAGTCCTCTTCTGAGAAGCGCTACGACATTCTCGGGCAGATAGCTTGAAGGATCGGCTAGCTTAACGCCCTTGCCGTCCATATAGGTGGGAAGTATATCGGTAGGCTCTTTTGAGCATTTGCCCTCAAGAAAATCGCCGACCGTAATGATAGGAGCGGAATAATCACTACCACCTGCAACAAAGGCTGCTCTCTCTATTTTGCGCTGAAATTCAATAGCCGACCTCGGGTCTGATCCGTAATCCTCCTTGAATATCGAGCAACAAACGGCACTGTTGGAGTTT
>JAZLCY010000143.1:0-36487 GCA_045614485.1 Eubacteriales bacterium | reverse complement strand
CTTATAAACGTCGTAATCCTTGTTCTCGATCTTTGCGGGAAGAACAAGATCGTTAGCATCGCTTGCCCATGCAACTACCTGGATCTTGCCACTCTTTTCGATGTAAACAAGTCCTGTATCAGTAGTCTTGAGCGCGCTCTGGCCGTCCTTGCCGTAAACGTTTACAGCGTTCTTTGCTACGTAGCCATGCTCGGAAGAGTCCTTTTTAATTTCAAGCGCGGAGAGGTTGCAAACCTCAACAAGCTTGTGACACTCCTTGAATGCATCCTTTCCGATAACGGTAACGCCCTCGCCGATGGTTACGGAGTAGAGCTTGTATGCTTTCTTGAATACACCCTCCATGATCTCACCGGAGGTAACGGTAAGAATTTCGATCTTACCAAGATCAAACGGCGCCTTATAGGTGGTATTCTTTCCGTTTTCATCGGTTACGGTGTAGCCAAGAATACGTGCGGGAACGGTTGCACCCTTAACGTTAGCTCTCTCGAAGGTGGTGGAAGAATAGTATTTTACGGTTTCGGGAATGGTGATGTGTCTGATCGCTGCAGCATAGTAAATACCGTTGCTGTCGCTTACCATACCGAATGCGTTGGAGGAAAGACCAACAGTGCCTTCCTTGATAACAACGGTTGCATGCTCGGAAGAATTGATCTTGCTCAGATCAACCTTGCCGTTGTAACCAACAACCCAGCTGTCAACGTAAACAACGTTATCGATGATCTCGAGAACGCCTGTACAACCGTCGAACGCAGTGGAGTCAACGTCGGTTACGTCCTCAAGGATAGTAACCTTTTCAAGACCTGTACAGCCCTCGAATACCTTCTTGCCAAGCTTACCGGAGGTGATAACAACTTCCTTAAGAGTGGAGGTATCCATACCTGCAAATGCCTCAGCAGGAAGGGTTGCCTTAGTGATCTTAGAGCCGGAAAGCGCGTATGAACCTACGCCTACGATCTTGCTGATCTCGATAGACCAGAGGCTATCGCATCCGGAGAATGCGTAGTCATCAAGGTAGGTGATAGTGTTAAGAAGCTGAAGCTCAGAGATGCTCTCGCAGTTTGCAAATGCAAATCTACCGATAGCGATCTCACCGTTGATAGTGATGCCGGTAAGAGATGCACAGCCGGAGAATGCATAGTTGCTGATAGCCTTGAGCGATGCGGGAATATCAATTGTGGTAAGAAGTGCGCAGTTCTCAAATGCACCGTTGCCGAGGGAAACAAGGTTCGCGGGAAGGGTGATAGAGGTGATAAGCGCGCCGGAGAATGCCTTTTCACCGATCTGGGTAACAGAATCGGGGATAACAACGGTTGAAAGCTGGCAGTTTTCAAACACGCTGCTGCCGATGATCTTGGTGTTTGTATTGATTGCGGTGAAATCACCGTCGATCTTTACAAGGATCATATACTTATTGGTATCGTTACCAAGGTAGTAGCCGCCGTTCTCAACGGTGAAGTTGATCGCGCCACAGCCCTTAAATGCATCCTTGCCAACAGACTCAAGGGCACCGGAAAGGGTGATGTTGCCAAGTGCTATGCACTCGTAGAATGCAAAGTTGCCAACAGTCTTAACGCCTTCGGGAAGAGTAACGGTGGTAATTGCGCTACAACCCTCGAATGCGGAAGTACCGATGCTCTCGCAGATAGCAGGAATCTCCACGCCCTCAAGAGCGATACATCTGTAGAATGCATAGTTGCCGATAGAATTTACGCCTGCAGGGATAACAACAGTCTTAAGAGAATCACAACCTGCAAAAACAGCATCACCGATCGAGGTAACACCGGTGTATGTGGTATTGTTTTCGCCTACTACTGCTGTGCCGGGGATGATAACCTCTGTAAGTGAATCACACTCAGAGAATGCATATGCACCGATAGAGGTAACGTTTTCGGGAATTGCTATACTTTCAAGAGCCGCACAGCCGTGGAAGAAGTGTGCAGGGATCTTGGTTATCTTTGAAGGAAGAGTAACGGATGCGAGTGCGTTACAGTTAAAGAACACGTGCTCGCCAAGAGTGGTAGCCTTCTCAGGAAGGGTGATAGAGGTAAGTGCCTGGCAGTATGCAAATGCATAACTACCGATGCTCTCAACCTGTCTGAGCTTGATAGAAGTAAGTTCAACACAACCCTGGAATGCAGAATCTTCGATCTTGGTGCAGCCGGAGGTTACGTCAAACGAGGTGATTGCCGTACAATCCTTGAATGCTGAATTCTTGATCGTTTTGATAGAGGTGTTGGCATCGATCTTAACTTCGCTAAGCTTCTTACAGCCTGCGAAAGCGGAGTCGCCGATCACGGTTACGTCGCCCTTGATCTCAACAGACTCAAGCTTAGGAGCACCTGCAAAAGAGCCGGCAGAGATCTCTTTGCCGCCGTCAATAACAGCAGACTCAAGAGTGTTAAGGGGAATAACCTTGAATACGGGAGCGGGTGCGATAGCCTTAACTATCATACAGTCAACAAACGCGTTGTCAACCGCGGTATGTACAGATGCGGGGAAGGTTATGGAGTCGATGGAGTGGAGCGCGTCAGATGCGAATGCAAGAGCCGCGATACCGTAGGTGCCGTCCTTAACAACTACGTTGTAAGAACCTGCGTATTCCTTATCCCATGCAACGATCCAGGTGTCAACGTAGGTAACAGAGTCGGTATATACAGTGAAACCGTCCTCTTCCTTTGTTGCTCTTTCAAGGATCTTATCACAACCTGTGAAAGCATCAACGTCGATAAAGTTAACAGACTTGGGTATCTTAATTTCCTCGATAGCGGAGCAGCCGAAGAAAGCACGGGTTTCAACCTTCTCAAGACTCTCGCCTTCAAATTCAACCGACTTAAGTGAAGAGCAGCCCTCGAATGCAGATATGCCAAGGCTTGTGATAGTACCGGGGATGGTTACTGAGGAAAGAGAGGAGCAGTTGATAAACGCCTTCTCGGGAATAGCAGTAATGCCGGAGCCGATCTTTACGCTCGTAACAGCCTTACAGCTGTCAAATGCTCTGTCGCCGATAGAAGTAACGTTGTTACCGATCTCAATTCTCTCGACGATGGAGTTGTTATAGAACGCACGGGAAACGATTACTGTAACGGGAACTTCCTTTGTGTATTCCTTAGCCTGGGTGATAGGCTCGCCGTTATCGTCGTAAGTAGGATTTCCTTCTGCGTCAAGAACCTCCTCATCAACTGTGTATTTATATTCTGCTGTTTCGGGAATTCTGAGAAGAGTGTTCTCATCTCCCTCGATGATTCCAAGCACCTCGAAGTGCTCGGGAGCATTAGCAGATTCTGCAACGTACTTCAGGTCAAGCTCTGCGCTGGGAACGTACGCATCAGCGTCATCACCGCCACAGGCAGTGAAAGCAAGACAAGATACTAAGCACAAAATGAGTGCAGGTATTATCCAAAGCTTTGATTTCATTTCGTTAAATTACCTCGATTTCTAAAAATAGCTATAATAACCCTTTTTGTTATTTATTTTATTTTAGCACAGCGCGTGTATAAAGTCAAGACAGAAATCAAAAATCACACATTACACATACGCGCCCGATCTTTTTTGTGCAGGATTTACGATTCGATCCTCCCCCCTGTGCAATCGTCGCTCAGACAATCCCCCCCTCACTTTCGCATAGCTAAAACATCACTAATAAAAATCCCCCGGTCAAACCGGGGGTATATCATTTTCGGGTAAAACCATAAACGTTACTGGCGACGCACAAGTGCGTTTTGGATTGACCTGCCAGCCACGCAATTGTTACTTGCTACCCGTAAACGGGCTGGGAGTGAGCGTGCCTTCTCCTGTGGGAGAAGGTGTCACGAGTGAAGCGAGTGACGGATGAGGAGTTGGTTAAAACGCTCATCATTATAAACACCTCATCCACCATAAATGGTCCCCCTTCTCCCGCTGGAGAAGGCTTTTTTCACTATCGCATTTATTTTCACCGGCATAGCCTCTTTTGAACCACGCGACTATCGTGTGGTTTTCGTTATGCAAAAAAAGAGAGAACCGATCGGTTTTTCCGAAAAGTTCTCCCTTTTTCATCGTCATGCTTCTGTGTATTTAACCTCAAATCTTCTGCCGTTTGCGGAGAATACGTTGAGGGTGAGGTAGGTTTTGCCTTCCTTCTCAACAACCGATACCTTGCCAACGGTTTCGATAACGTTTATCCTGCCGTCAAGCACAAGCACGACCTCGTCCTGCTTGTGTGTTGCATCGGAGGCTGAAAGGATCTTGCACTCGCCGTCGCTGTGTATCGATACGAGGCAGGGGCTGTTTGCGGTAAGCTTGCCGCAGGTTTCACCTTCGTAGAACACGTATGCCTCAACACCCGTCTTATGATCGCGCACCGCCTGAAGCTTTTCGGTGTTTGAAAGAACCTCGTAGGTGGGGTTGGCATATGCCTTCTCAAGCTTTTGTTCGGTGGCATAAGGCATAAGAACGTACTCATAGGTTGCACCCTTGGGATTTTCACCGTGAAGCACCCTCACCTCAAAGAATCTCTGCCCTGCCGCCTCCTCGTGGTCGTATGCGCCGACAAGCACGTTATTCTTTTTCGGGAAAAGGTAGCCCGCGTGGCCCTTCATAAGTGCCCAGTGCGCACCCGTGTAAGTTTTTTCGAACTTTTCAGCCTTGGGAACAGTGATCTTTTCGCCGTTTTCGGTGCATATCAGCTGCTCGTCAGCTTCCTTGTTCACAACTCTTCTGTGCTCAACTATTGTGTGAACGGGAGAGTTCATCGTTGAATTTATACCTGCACCAAGGCAGATGATATCACCGTCAAGGCAGAACCATGCCTTCTTTGCAACAAGGTCGTTCTGATGTATCGGCAGGCTTCCGCCGTAGCCGTAGTCGTCCGGCTTAACGTCAGGGCCGTCAAACTTATAGGAAACGAAATCCATACCTGCAACGATATACTTCTTATCGATCTGCATACCGCCGGCAAAGGTGTTGGGCGGATAGTATGCATATGCACTTGAAATACTGCGTATCGTTCTCTCGCGGCAGTCCTCGGTAGTGCCGGGGAATCTGTATGCCACGTTGATATTGTTTGTGATAAAGTTCGCCCCGTCGTACTGATAGCCGTCGTAATCGGTGTAAAGATAGGTAGCGCCGTCGCCGGTGTGCCAGCCTGTCTTGTTTGCACTGTTGATGCTCTCGTACGCCATCTCTCTTCTTGAGGACATAGCAAGGCCGATAGCATAGTTATCTCTGTGCTGAGCGGCTCTGTCGCCGGTGAACCACGCGTGAGCATACTCGTAATCGTAATCAGCCGAAACGTTCTCGTCTGCAAGCAGCTCGTTAAGCTTTGCGCACTCGTAGATGCTTGCGCCCGACTTGATCTGATTTATAAGCTTTTCGTTGCAGGCATTTCTCTTAACGAAGTGCTTGAGGTAGTTATCCTCATCCTCTCCGAAGGAGCCTATCATGGGAAGCACCGCGGAAAGCACCGAGGTACCAAGGGAGGCCTCGGAGGCAAACGTGCTCCTGCCGGAGAACATTACAAAGCCTTGTGAACGGTACATAGAGGGCTCAAAGCTGTATTTTACAAGCTCAAACTGGTTGTATCTCTTCGGGCCGGACACCGCAAGAGGCGTGTCGTTAAGAATAGATGCAACGTAAAGCGCTCTTTGAAGATTAATAACTCCGTATGAGATATTGTGCGGGAAATAATGCGTCCAGTTAAGGTAATCCGCCTTATGAACGCCGCTGTGCTCGGAGGTACCCATACAGCTATCGCAATCTCTTTGCGCCTGCTCAAGAAGCTCAGCATCCTCAAGGAGTATCGCCGCTTTTGCGCCGGGAGTAAGTCTTGAAGCCGCGCCGCCGCCCTTCTTTTCGGTGTACATAATGCTTCTCATGTAGCGGTAGCACTTCAAAAATCTTTCTCTCTGATCTCCGGTAAGGTGATCGTTTACGATAAGCATCGCATTCGTGAGCGAATCCGGGCCGCCGAAATACCAGAACCACCAGTTAAAAAGACGAACGTCGCGCCAGCCTGTACCGGCAATCTCGGCTTCTCCGTACATATTCTCATACATCCATTCCATACAGGAAATGATCGTTTTGAGAAGCTCTTCGTTGTGATACCACTTCGAGCCGTAAGTACCCCACGCGTTTGCAAGGCGCTCGATACGGCCGAACTGCTTACCGAGCTCCTCCGACTCAACAGGGGTAACGTCCTCGCCAAACAGAACCTTTCTGTCCTCGTTTGCGTTATACTCGGCAAGAGCCTTGTCGCACAGATCATCGCGGTGTGCGATCTTGTTCTTCGTTGCAGGGTCGTTAAGATCGTTTATCTCGGGTGAACCGACAAGGCGCAAGCGCCAGGCTTCCCTCGCCTTCTCATAGTCCTCGGAGGTGAACTTCGATGCATCGTACTTGCCGAACACAGCATATGCACCTGCTTCCTCAAGAGCCGGATTCTGATCGATCTTTTCTATATGCTCCTCCTTGCCGATAACAAGGAGTCTGTCTGAATAATAGGTCTTTGCATTAAGGCCAAGCGCCCGTGCCGCCTCAAGCGCCGGAAGGTACTCGCGCCCCTTTGAGATATATCTTTCAATATCAGGCGCCGCTTTGCCAAGAAACTTCTCAAAAAACGACACGGGTAGCATCATAACACCGTCTTTTGCAACGGCGCGCTCGCTGTCGTCGGCATCGTTATACTTGTATCCCTTGCCGTCCTTGAGCACCTTATTGCAGTAGATATATGCCGCAATGAGTCCATCCTCGCTCATCTTAACAACGTCTTCCTCATCCTTTTTGAAGTAGGAAACCTGGTAATAAGCATCGGTGTTGTTTCGCTCAAATTCAATAACAAAGGGCTTGCCGTACGCTTCCTTGGTATTAATTGTGATATTAGTTGCGCCCTTGGCGATATCAATATCAACACCTGCGGGCTTCTTTGTTATAACAAGGGGCGTCCATACCCTTATTGACACCTGATCCTGCTCCTGAGTGGGATCGCAGACGGTGATCTTATCTGCCTGCTGAACCACGATACAGGGGTTTTTGGCTTCGATGCCGCCGTGATCGGCAGGTGCGTGGAACACAAATGCCTTCATTTCAAGTGAGGGGAAGCTTACCGCTTGAAGCTCGGGAATGTTCTTAATGATATGAAAATCGGGTTTATTTGCAAGCTCCTCCAACCTCTCGTTATCTGCGCCGGGCAGGATAGAGTAAGAGTAGGACGCGTTTTCGGGATTGATGCCGTGAAGAATATTCACCTTCATAAACGACTGATTTCCCGCAGGCTCGTGTACGTATCTTTCATACTCGACCTCGCTGCCGCCATAGAAGATGTATCCCGCGTGGCCTGGCATATTAAACCAGCCACCCGTGTGAGTTTTTTTGTACTCGCACTTGGGCAAAAGCTCACCGAACAAATACTGATCGTCACTCTCGGCATTGACTATACGCCTATGCTCCACCGTGGTCTTTACGGGGGAGTTCATCGTGGAATGTATGCCTGCGCCAAGGCAGATGATCTCCTTATCAAGCATAAACCAAGCCTTCTTCGCTCCGAGGTCGTTAAGGTGAATGGGGGCCGATCCTCCTCCGCCCGAGTCATCAGGTCTGTTATCGGGTCCTTCGTGATTATAGCTTTGGAAGTCCATGCCGGCAACTATGTATTTGTCATCGATCTGAATGCTTCCGGCAAAGCTGTTTTTTGGAACGTTAGCCGTGAATCCTGCGATAGAGCGAAGTGTTCTTTCGCGCTCATCCTCGGTCGTGCCGGGGTAGTTATATGCAACCTTGATATTGCTCATAAGAAAATTCTCTTTGTCATACTGACGTCTGTCGTAATCGGTATAAAGGTACAGAGCGCCGTCGCCCGTGTGCCAGCCCGACTTATTTGCGCTGTTTATAGACTCCCACGCAGGCTCGCGCTTGGAGCTCATTGCAACGCATGCCGCATAGCCGTCGCAGTGCTGAGCGGCACGGTCTGCCGTGTACCAGGAATGAGCATAGATATACTTAACGTCGGTAGTAATACTGTCATCGTTCTTGATGTCGTTGACGATCTTGCATCCCTCAATGGAAAGGCGGCTAAGAAGTCCCTTATAAACCTCTTTGTCAACGATACATCTCTTGATGAGCTGCTTGATGTAATTATCCTCATCCTCGCCGTACATACCGATCATGGGCACCATATCGCCAAGGATAGTTCCGCCCTTGTTAAGCTCGCAGTAATGAACGTCGCGGCCCATAAACGCCTTGAAGCTCTGGCCCTTATACATCGCCGCCTCAAACATATACTTTATGATCATAAACTCATTGTAAAGCTTGGGGCTCTTGAACTCTACGGGAGTTCCTGATATGCAGGAAGCAGTGAGGATAATTCTGTCAAGATTAAGCTGACCGTACGCGTTGTTGTAGGGCATTCCGTGTGTCCACTGCGCGTAGTCTACTCTCGGGCCCTCGCCCTGCTCCTGCAAGCCGAGAAGCATATCAAAGTCTACGTTCTCCTCAAACAAGCGCTTGGGATTCTCGATTGCAATACCAACCTTTGTGCAAACGCAGATGCGCGACATTGCCGCTTCCCTTCTGAACCAATGGCGCATAAAGGTGGAGCAATAATCAAAGCACTTTAGGTAGGTGCGCTTCTTTTCGAGAGTGAAATCATCCTCCATTATGAAGAATATATCGGTAAGGCACTCGGGCGCGGTGATGAACCACCAATACCAGTTGAAGAGGTGGGGATCGCGCCAGCCTGTGCCGGCGATCTCAGCCTCGCCGTACATATTCTCATACATCCACTCAACGCCGTCGATAACTGCCGCCTTCGCATCCTCGTTGCCGTAAAGCTCAGAGCCGTACGTACCGTATGCAACGGCAATTCTTCTGAGGTTGGAATACTGTGTTCCAAGCTCGTCAGACTCAACGGGAGGCTTATCGCCGAAGAGGATAACTCTATCCTTACCGCGATTCATATTTGCAAGGCTCGCCTTGCCCGCATTACTGATAAGATCTATCTTTTCCTTGATAGTAGGATTTGTAAGATCGTTTATCTCGGGCGAACCGACAAGGCGCATCCTCCACTTCTGCCTTGCCGCCTTGTAATCCTCGGGGGTAAAGCTATAGGGATCGTATTCTCCGAGAGTAACGTAGGATGCCGCTTTAGCGAGCTCCGCGTTTTTATCAATAGCCTTTATCTGCTCCTCATTACCGATAATAACGAGTCGGTCAAAGTAGTAGGTCTTAGCCAAAAATCCAAGCTGCCCGGCAACCTCAACGATAGGAAAAAGAGCCTCACCGGACAAGGAAACCTTAACGTTTTCAAGATCAAGCTCGGACACCTCTTTGCCAAGCGCACGCATGAAGAACTCCTTTGGCGCATAGGCTACGCCGGAATAAGCAACAACACGGCCCTTACCGTCCTCGCTCACGGTGTGCGCTTCGCCACCCTTAATAAATCTGTCGGAATAAATGAATGCCGACACCACTCCCTCGTTTGAGAGCGCCAAGAATTCCTTTTTTGCCTCGGAATCATAAAAAGTATACTCATAAGCATTGTTCGCCATATCGAATACCTCGCTTTTTTATAGTTCAAATATATTTTAGTACCTCCGCACACATAAGTCAATCGCGCACGCACATTTATGATAGCTGAAAAATGCCGAATTTTTTCGGCATATTCTACAACGCACCTATTTTTCACAGCCGGGGGCATGCGCATTTTTTCAAATAATTATTTACATTTTATAAAAAGTAACGTGCGACGTGCCACCCCGTGTTACTTTTTGAAGGCTTCGCATCACATTTTCGACCTGTTTCGACATCATTTTTCACTACGTTGGCAAAGCGCCTTGCCGCTTTGCCCCGCGAAGCGAATCTGTCGCTTCGCGCCCTTGGGGACACTCTTCCTTACCCCGCGCAAAAAATTATAAATCCCCTCGCGTATAACTTAATAAAATTTAAACTACAATTACAGTTGATACACTATAATCGAAAATGGAAATCTACGGCATAACGGTTGCCGTGGCATTCTTTCACAAAAAAACGACTCCCAAGGAGGATAAAAAAGTGAGCTACAAGATCATTACCGACTCCGCTTGCGACATCAAAAACGAGGTGCTTAACGAGTGGGGCGTTACCTCTCTCGATCTTTCTTTCCGCTTTGACGGTGAGGATAAACTTTACAAAAATTCACAGATGTCCACCGAGCAGTTTTATAAGAAAATGAAGGACGGCGCTGTTGCAAAAACAAGCGCTATTAACCCCGATGCTTTTGCCGAGGCATTTGAGAAGGAGCTTAAAGAGGGCAACGACGTTCTTTACGTTGGCTTCTCTTCCGGCCTTTCCACAACCTATAATTCGGCAAGGATCGCCAAGGAATCAATTATCGCAAACTACCCCGACAGAAAGATCGAGCTTATCGATACTCTTGCGGCATCCGCAGGTCAAGGCTTGCTCGTTTACCTTGCGGCACAGCGCAAAAGTGAGGGCGCTACCCTTGAAGAAAACAGGGATTATATAGAGAGTGTCAAGATGGACGTTGGCATATGGTTCACCGTTGACGACCTTGTTTACCTCAAAAGAGGCGGCAGGATCGGTGCGGCAAGCGCGTTCTTCGGCAATATGCTCGGCATCAAGCCCATTCTCCATATGGATGAGGCGGGCCACCTTGTTGCAGCGCAGAAGGTAAGAGGCAGACGTACCGCGATAGATACGTTGGTTAAGAAGATCGAGGACACGGCAAAGGATGCCTCCACCTGCCCTATCTTCGTTTCCCACGCAGGTTGCGAAAACGAGGTTGCCGCAATCGACGCGACCCTTAATGCAAAGCTCGGAAGAGGCTTCACCCACATCACAGAGATCGGCCCCGTTATCGGTTCGCACGCAGGCCCCGGTACAATAGCGGTCTTCTTCCTCGCAACCGAAAGATAAGTTTCTGAAATAAACAACCAAAAATAACAAAAACAGCACCGGACGTTTTAATAAAGACTTTCACAGCGGTGCAAGGAGCAAATAATAAAGTATGGCAGCAGCAAAGAAAAATAACGCACCCAAGTTGACCGCCGAGGAAAAGGCGGCTAAGAAGGCAGCACAAAAGCAGGCGGCAGAAGAGAAAAAGGCCAAGAAGCCTGTTGCAAAAAAGAAGAGCGCGCCCAAGAAAGAACCCAAGAAAACAGACAGAACCCCCTCAAAGAGAGTTAGCTCCAACAAGCCCGACCCCAAGAAGAAATCGGCTTGGAGCTTTAAAAAGCTCGGCGGTCTTTTCCTCTCCAAGATGGTGCGCGGCGGTGAGAAGGAGCTTCACGCAAACGCAGAAGAGGTCAACCAGCTCAACGTGTTCCCTGTTCCCGACGGAGATACAGGCGATAATATGCATATGACTATCGAGAGCGGTGTTGCCGCGATCGAAAACATTGAAACCGACAACATCTCCACCGTTATGAAGGCGTTCTCTCAGGGAATGCTCCTCGGTGCAAGAGGTAACTCGGGCGTTATCGTTTCGCAGTTCTTCGCAGGAATTTCCAAGGGCCTTCAGGGTAAGAAGGCGGCAGATCCGCTTTCCTTCGGCAAGGCGCTTGAGGAGGGCGTTAAGCAGGCATATTCCTCCGTTATGACCCCCACTGAGGGAACTATACTTACAGTTGCGCGCGAGGCAGTTGAGTACGCGGTTGCAAGAATTGACGAAAACAGTACCATAAAGACTCTTTTTGCCGATCTTACCACAGAGATGCACGCGGCGGTTGAGAGAACACCCGAGGTTCTTACCGTTCTTAAAGACGCAGGCGTTGTTGACTCGGGCGGAGCAGGTCTTTTCTACATCATCGACGGCTTTAACAGAGTTATAAACGGCGAACAGATCCCCGGCTTTGAGGAAGAGGTAACGCAGAAAAAGAAGAGCACGAAAGCCCCCTTCGGCTATGCATTCAACCAGGACAGCGTTATGACGTTCGGTTATTGCACCGAAACCCTCCTTCAGCTTCAGACCTCGAAATGCGATCCCGAGAGCTTCGACCTTGATGCGCTCAAGGCGTTTCTCGGATCAATAGGCGATTCGATCGTTGCATTCCAGACGGACAGCATCGTTAAGATACACGTTCATACCTTCACACCCGAGAAGGTGCTTGAATACTGCAGGCAGTACGGCGAATTCCTTACCGTTAAGATAGAGAACATGTCGGTTCAGCACACAGAGGGTGAAAAGGAAGAAAAGAAGGAAGAGGCAAAAGAGCAAAAGGCTCCCTCGCCGACAAGCGCCTTCTCCGCATTCTCCTACGTAAAGAACGCGACCAAGCCCGAGAATAAGAAAAAGTTCGGCATTGTTTCCGTGAGCAACGGCGCAGGCGTTGAGCAGCTGTTTATGGAATTCGGTGTTGACGTAGTTGTGGAGGGCGGCCAGACGCACAACCCCTCAACAAACGACTTTATCGAGGCATTTAAGACCATAAATGCAGAGACGATCTACGTTCTGCCCAACAACGGAAACATCATTATGGCGGCAAATCAGGCGGCAGAACTTTACACGGATGCCAAGATATGCGTAATTCCGAGCAAAAATATCGGTATGGGTTACGTTGCCCTCTCCGCAATCGATTTTGAATCTCTCGCCTGCGAGGACGTGCTTATCGAAGCGGCCGAGGTTATGAAAAGAGTTACCACCGGTTACATCTCCCCCTCTATCCGCGATGCTGAATTGAACGGCGTTCATATCGAAAAGGGCGACACGATCGGTATTATCGACAAGGAGATAGTTCTTGCCGAAAAGAGCGAGAAGGAAGCGGCGCACAAGCTTGCAACCAAGCTGCTTTCCGACGGCGATAAGTTTATGCTCACCGTGTTCTGCGGTCAGGATGCAACAGAGGAAGCGCGCGAGGATCTTAAGTCATACCTTGCCGAGTGCCACCCCAATGCAGAGGTATACTTCATCAACGGCGAGCAGCAGATCTATCCCTTTATTTTCGCGGCGGAATAAAATGCTTCACATTTTTTTGATGCGAAACCCGAATAAAACAAAATCAACCTATATAAAAGCGGCAGAAGATCTGCCGCTTTTTGTTTTCACTCCACCAAAAGTGGTATATACTCCTACGAAATCATTCTATAGGAATGTATGGATTTCTCTACTCCAAGCCTTCCCCGGTGGGGGAAGGTGTCATACGAGCATTTGCGAGTATGACGGATGAGGTGTTTGCTTTCTCTTCATCAAATTTTCCGAGCGGCATTCCTTGCCCTGACACCTCATCCACCGCAAGCGGTCCCCCTTCTCCCACTGGAGAAGGCTTCTTAAAATCAATGCGCAAGCATTGTATTTCATCCGTGCATCAGACGGTATACCATCACGCGTCGTACTCTTCCTTGATCGCCTTGAAGGCAGGCAGAGCATTTACTATCCTCTCGCGGTTTACACAGTAAGCAATTCTTACGTAACCGGGAGTGCCGAAGTCATCACAGGGAACAACGAGAACCTCGTGCGCCTTTGCGCGCTCGAAGAACTTATATGCATCAGGCTCAAGCGCCTTTACAAAGAGGTAGAAAGCGCCGTCGGGCTTTACGCACTCATATCCAAGCTCGGTAAGACCCGTGTAAAGAATATCTCTGTTCTCCTTGTAGATATTAACGTCTACACTCGCTCTTATTGCCTTAGCAATAACCTTCTGGAAAAGGCTGGGAGCACAAACGTAGCCGAGCGAACGACCTGCGCCGCAGATCGCAAAATACACCTTGCGGTTATCCTGCATCTCGGGGCTTACGGCAATATATCCGATTCTCTCGCCGGGAAGGGAGAGCGCCTTGGAGTAGGAATAGCAAACGATCGTGTTCTTATAATAATTCATAAGGTACGGAACCTTAACGTCATTATAAACAAGCTCACGGTAGGGCTCATCTGCAATAAGGTAGATCGGGTGGCCGTACTCCTGCTGCTTCTTTTCAAGAATAGCGGTAACCTTCTTTATAGTTTCCTCGCTGTAAACAACACCGCTGGGGTTGTTGGGAGAATTTATAATTACCGCCGCTGTGCGCTCGGTGATCTTAGCCTCAAAATCAGCAGTATCTATCTGGAAGGTCTTTTCCTCGGGTGTGGAAACCACGACCTTGCCGCCTGCATTCTCGATAAACACGCGATATTCGGTAAAGAAGGGGGCAAAAACTATGCACTCATCACCCGCGTTCATAAGCGCGCGAAGGGAGATGGTGAGGGATGCCGCCGCACCGCAGGTCATATAAATATCGTCTGCCGAAACGGTCGTTCCAAATCTTTCGTTGATATAATCCGCCACAGTTTTTCTGACGGTCAGATCACCCTGTGCAGAGGTATAGCCGTGCAGAGCAACACCGTCGCCCTTCACAAGCTCAGCAATAGCCTCGCTTATCTCGGCAGGGGGAGAAACGGAAGGGTTGCCGATACTGAAATCAAAAACCTTATCCGCACCGATCTCGGCCGAACGAGCCTTGCAAAATTCAAATATCTCCCTGATGATCGACCTCTTTGAGCCGAGGGAGTACATTTTTTCGTTAATCATATTTTCCTCAATCCAATTTTAATAGCTTGCTTGCGTTTTTATAAAGGATCTTATCCTCATCAGCACCGAGGTCAAGCTCCTTGATAAATCTGATCTCCGCTCCCGGATCTTGCCAGGGAGAGTCGGATGCAAAGAGCATCCTATCCGCTCCGTGCGCCTCAAGGAGCTTTAAGAATGCATATTTTCCCGTACTGCGCAGGCAGTAAGCGGTGTCAAAATACACGTCCTCTCCTGCAAGGCACTCAAGAACACCGGTGTACATTGCGTTTGCGCCGAGGTGAGCGAGCACGAGCTTGTCGTATCCGCCAAGTCTGTCAAGCAGGCGCAAAACACCCTGCGGTGTGCATTTTATCTGCTGGCCGATATACGCGCCGTCCACACCCGAGTGTGTTACGGTGATAAGGCCGGCAGCCTTCGCCGCGCGAAGAATTCTCACGTATCTTTCGTCATCAATAAACGCATCCTGGTAATCGGGATGTATTTTTATGCCGAAAAATCCCATATCACGTATCTTGGCAATAGCTTCCTCGGGGCATTCGGTGTTCGGATGGATGCCGGCAAAGGATATTATCCTTGCACCCGTGTAATCTCTTTCGTTAAGAGATCTTGCAAATCCGTTCACGCCATCAAACTGATCCGGCCTTGTCATGACCGGCAGGTTAACGCCTACGTCAACCCCTGATGAATTAAGCGCGCCGAGAAGCCCGTCAACAGTGCCGTTGGAATGGGACGGAATGCTACCGTTTCGCTCCAGGATCTTGACGGTTTTCTCTGCGATCTTATCGGGAAATACGTGGGTATGAAAATCTATTATCATATCAGAGGGTTGCGATCTCAGCGTCGGTCATAGTGCCGATGCCTGCCGCCTTAAGAACCTGGCAAGCGATCTCAAGATCGTTCGTTTTAAGAACGATAGACGCATCCTCAGACTCAACGGAAAGACCGTACATATACTCGATATTTACGTCCTTCTCAGCGATAAGCTCAAGGATCTTCTGAAGCGAACCGGGTGCGTGGGGAACCTTGATGATGAGCACGTCGGTAAGCATAGAGGAGAAGCCCTCCTTGTAAAGAACGTCTCTTGCCTTCTGTGCATCGTTTACGATAAGGCGAAGAAGTCCGTACTCAGTGGTATCAGCAAGGCTGATAGAAAGAATATTAACGTTGTTTTCCTTAAGATAGCGAAGAACCTCGCCGAGTCTTCCCTTTCTGTTCTCAATAAAAACGGATAACTGTTTAGCTGTCATTTTTTCTTCCTCCTTATGTAAAAATCAATACAATTTACGGTTGTCGATTACGTGAACCGCCTTACCCTCGCTGCGCTTGAGAGTGCCGGGACCCATGAGCTTGATCTTGGCATTGATGCCGAGAGCCTGCTGGACAACGGTGGAGATCTTCTTTGTGAGCTTTTCGATACCCTTGATCTCATCGGTGTAGTACTTCGCGTCGATCTCAACCTGGATCTCAACAGTGTCAAGGTTGTTAACTCTGTCAACTACCATCATATAGTGAGGAGTTACCTCTTCAACGTCAACAAGAGCCGCCTCAACCTGAGTGGGAAATACGTTTACGCCGCGGATGATAAGCATATCGTCGCTTCTACCCTTAAAGCGAGAGATTCTCGGGCTTGTTCTGCCACACTCACATACCTCGTGGGTAATGCTGGTGAGGTCCTTGGTTCTGTAACGGATAAGCGGAATACCCTCTTTGGTAAGGGTTGTGAACACAAGCTCACCTGTTTCTCCGTCTGCAACGGGGTTAAGGGTCACGGGGTCTATAATTTCGGGATAGAAGTGGTCCTCGCAGATATGAAGACCCGCGTGGTAACGGCAGTCGCAAGCAACGCCGGGGCCCATGATCTCGGAAAGACCGTAAATATCGTGCGCGGTAATGTTGAGTCTTGACTCGATCTCGTTTCTCATCTTGTCTGTCCAGGGCTCTGCGCCGCAGATAGCCGCCTTGAGCTTGATCTTATCAAGCAATCCCTCATCTCTCAAAACCTCGGAAAGATGGAGAAGATAAGAGGGTGTGCAGGCAATAGCGGTTGCGCCGAAGTCCACCATCATAGTGGTGAGCTTCTTTGAGTTACCTGTGCTCATAGGAACTACCATTGCGCCAAGTCTTTCAGCACCGTAGTGTGCACCGAGACCGCCTGTGAAAAGGCCGTAGCCGTAAGCGATCTGAATTATATCGTCACGAGTTACGCCTGCCATGGTCATACATCTTGCAACGCAGTCGCTCCACACGTTAATATCATTCTGCGTATAGCAAACGACCGTTGCCTTTCCCGTCGTACCCGACGAAGCATGAATTCTTACGATGTCGGACTTAGGAGCTGCAAAAAGACCGAAGGGATAGGTATCGCGCAGATCGTTTTTGGTGGTATAAGGCAGCTTTACGATGTCGTCAATGCTTTTAATGTCCTCGGGCTTAACGCCAACCGAGTCCATTCTGTTTCTGTAAAACTCTACGTTATCGTAAACGTACTTAACAAGCTTTACGAGTCGCTCGCTCTGTAATGCGCGCATTTCATCACGCGGCATACATTCGACTTTTTTGTCCCAAATCATTTTGTATCTCCTTTATGCGCCGTAGCCTGCCTTGAACGCTGCGGTGTTAATTTCAACCGTTTTCTGAGGAACGGTAGCGGCAACGACCGAGAGCCATTCCTGCTCGGTAAATCCGATATATCTTGCCGCAAGACCGAGAACCACCGAGTTCAACACCTTGCTGTTTCCGAGCTCGCGCGCAACCTTACCGCCGTCCACAGTATAAACGGTGTGCTTTTCCTTAAGGGACTCGATAATTCCCTCGGGATAGCTCGCCGCGCCGATAACCACCGTCATCGGATCTATCCTTGTATCATTAACTATCATAACGCCGTCAGGCTTAAGAAAATGTGCATATCTCTGTGCCTCAAGGCGCTCGAAGGAGATAAGAACGTCTACCTCGCCCTCTTCAACAACGGGCTCATAAACCTTTTCATCAAATCTTACGAAGGTTACAACGCTACCGCCTCTCTGCGCCATACCGTGAACCTCGGAGAGCTTAACGTCATATCCCTTTGAAAGTGCGGTTTTTCCTATAATACGGCTGGTGAGCAGTGTTCCCTGTCCGCCAACGCCGACAACCATTATATTCATATCATACTCTCCTTATCTTGCTTTCTTTTCTATCGCACCGAACTTGCAATAGTTTTGGCAAAGGCCGCAGCCGTTACACATTGTGTCGTCGATCTTAACGGTGCCGTCAGCATTCTTGGTGATCGCGGGGCAGCCGATCTTCATACAAGCTCCGCACTTCTTGCACTTCTCAGTATCGCAAGCGCAAACGTTCGGGAACTTCTGTCCCTTAAGAAGCGCGCAGGGGGCTTTTGCGATAATAACGGTGAGCTCATCACCCATAACGCTTTCCTTGATAACTGCCTCAAGGCCCTTGGTGTCAAACGCATCTATCTCGATAACCCTCTTAACACCAACCGAGCGGCAAAGCTCTGCAAGGTCGATAGCATAGGTTTCCTCGCCCATAAGGGTCTTTCCCGTAGCCGCGTGCTCCTGATGTCCTGTCATACCGGTGGTGCGGTTATCAAGGATCATAACGGTGCCGCTCGCCTTGTTGTAAACCATATTGATAAGCGAGTTGATGCCTGTGTGAAGGAAGGTGGAGTCGCCTATTGTGGCAACCCAGTTTCTTATGTATTCCTTACCGCGAGCCTTCTCCATACCGTGAAGAATGGAGATGGATGAGCCCATGCAAACGCAAGTGTCGATAACGTTAAGGGGTGCAACTGCACCGAGGGTGTAGCAACCGATGTCGCCTGCCGCGTGTATCTTCAGCTTATTGAGTACCGAGAACACGCTTCTGTGAGGACAGCCGGGGCAAAGAATGGGGGGACGAGCCGCCGTGGGCTGCTTTTCAAACACTGCCGAATCCTTGCCGTACATAAATGCCTTGAGCATATTCGCACTGTATTCGCCCTGCTTTGTAAATTCGCTCTTACCCTTAACCTTATATCCCCAGGCAAGGATCTGCTCCTCGATAACAGGCTCAAGCTCCTCAAAAACGATAACCTCGTCTACCTTAGAGATAAACTCCTCGATAAGCGCCTTGGGAAGAGGGTTAACCATACCGAGCTTAAGAACGCTGGCATTCGGGCAAGCCTCTTTTACGTACTGATAAGCGATACCGGAGGTGATAAAACCAACCTTGGTGTCGTTGTATTCTGCTACGTTGATAGGAAGGCTTGATGCATCAAGCGCAAGCTGATCCTCTCTTGCCTCAACCACCTTGTGTCTGCCGATTGCAGATGCAGGCATCATAACGTACTTGGGCACGCTTCTTTCATAAACCTTATCCTGAGGCACTTCTCTTTCGCCAAGGGCAACTATGCTCTGGGAGTGAGAAAGCTTTGTTGTTGTTCTGAAAATAACGGGAGTATCATACTTCTCGCTTATCTCAAAGGCATACTTGAAAAATTCCTTTGCCTCGCCGCTGTCAGAGGGCTCGATAACGGGAAGATGAGCACTTCTTGCTATCATTCTTGTGTCCTGCTCATTCTGAGAGGATGCGATACCGGGGTCGTCTGCTACCACGATAACAAGACCTGCGTTTACACCCGTATAGGAGAGGGTGT
Organism: Eubacteriales bacterium; assembly: GCA_045614485.1. GTDB lineage: Bacteria > Bacillota > Clostridia > Oscillospirales > CAG-272 > UBA1740. The sequence goes on along the minus strand of JAZLCY010000143.1, from coordinate 17,383 downwards.
AAAGGGGGTCGGACGCAACGTTAAGACCAACGTGCTTCATACAAGCCATACTGCGCACACCTGCGATAGCACCGCCTGCCGCAACCTCAAGGGCAACCTTTTCGTTGGGCGCCCACTCTGTGTAGACCTCGCCGTATTTTGCAAGATATTCCGAAATCTCTGTACTGGGAGTGCCGGGATAGGAGCTTGAAACCTTTACTCCTGCCTCGTATGCACCGCGCGCAATAGCCTCGTTACCGAGCATTATCGTTTTATTTTCCATTATATTTAACCTCACTTTTTCTCAGATCCTTAACTCGCTTTGCCTTGCCCTCAAATCGCGCAAGGGTGTTGGGTGATTCAAGCTGAACCTTGGCATCAAGACCAAGCATAATTTTAAGCTTTCCGCGTACTGCCTTCTCGATCCTTTCAAGATCACGGAAGGAGTCGGTTGCAACGGCAAGCTCAACTCTTACTGTGAGCTTATCGTTGTATCCCTCACGCTCAACGATTATCTCATAGTGCGGGCCGAGGCCGTCAACAGAGAGGATGACCTCCTCGATCTGGCTCGGGAATACGTTTACGCCGCGGATCTTAAGCATATCGTCGCTTCTGCCCGAAAGGTTTTCCATTCGGCAGGTGGTTCTGCCACACTTACAGGGCTCGTAAATAAGCCTTGTAATATCCTTGGTTCTGTATCTTATAAGGGGCAACGCCTCTTTCTTGATGCAACTTATAACAAGCTCTCCCCACTCTCCTGCGGGAAGAACCTCACCCGTTTCGGGATTGATGATCTCGGGGATAAAGAAATCTTCGTTGATGTGCATACCGTTTGCGTATTCGCACTCGCCCGAAACTCCGGGGCCCATAAGCTCGCTCATACCGTAGTTTGAGGTAACAAGCACGTCATCTCCCCACCACTTATGCATTTCCTCACGCATAGCATCGGTAAGAAGCTCACTTCCGACAAGCGCGATCTTTACCTTGAGATCACACTTGGGATCAATGCCCATCTCTCTTGCAACCTCAGCAAGACGAAGTGCATAAGAGGGAGTTGCAACAAGAAGGGAGGTTTCAAAATCCTTCATATACATTATCTGCTTTTCGGAGTTGCCTGTGGAGGAAGGAACTATCGTTGCACCGAGGTTTTCAAGGCCGTAGTGAAGGCCGAGCGCACCGGTAAACATTCCGTAGCCGAAGCATATCTGTGCAACGTCTGTTGCCTTAGCACCTCCTGCCGCGGCAATTCTTGAAACGCACTCCGTCCACACCTGCATATCCCCGTCGGTATATCCGACAACGGTAGGCTTTCCTGTTGTGCCTGACGATGCGTGAATTCTTACAAGCTCTTCCTTAGGCACTGCAAATAGGCCGAAGGGGTAGTTATCGCGTAGATCCTGCTTGGTTACGAAGGGCAGCTTTGAGAGGTCGGCGAGGCTCTTTATATCCTCGGGGCGCACCCCTGCCTCATCCATCTTCTGTCGGTAAGGCGGCACCTTTTCGTAAACGCGGCTGACTGTTTCCTTGAGTCTTTCAAGCTGTATCTTTTCCATTTCCTCTCTTGAGAGAGTTTCCATTTTAGACCAAATCATTTTTATATATCCCGATCATTTTATTTCATTTTCGATAGGCTGATCAAACGCGCGGTAGATCATCTTCTTTGTGGGGCGCTTTGTAAAGCAACTCACAGCGAAGGTTGAGATCAGCGAGTAGATCATACAGATAACACCGATCATAGGCGAGCATCCGACACCCGATTTAAGCGCCACACCGAAGGTGCAGGCAAAGTCGTGCTGATGATAGCCGAAGAAGAGTATCAGTATCGCGGTAAGCGATAGGGAGCCGATAATGGACACCCACACACTCGCGCGGGTCGTTTTGCGCCAGAGAACGCCAAGCACGAAAGGCCCCATAAAGCATCCGGCAAGAGTACCCCAGCTAAGACCCATCATATAGGCGATAGCGGTGATGCCGAGCTTTTCATTTGCGATAGCAAGAAGCACCGAAATAAGAATGAACACAAGGCAGAGGATACGCATCACGGTATTTGTGCGCTTATCCGATGCCCTTTTGTTTACAGCGCCCTTGTATATATCCACCGCAACGACGGATGCCGAAGCGAGTGAAACCGAGGAAAGAGTTGACATACTTGCCGAAAGAATAAGAACGGCAACAAGACCGATAAGACCGGTGGGAACAACGGCGGCAAGCATTGTGGGAACAACAAGATCGCCGACAACGAGATTTTCGCCTGTGCCAAGAATACTTCCCTCGCCCGAGAAGAGCTTGGAAAGAGAGCCGATAAAGTAGGCACAGAAGCCGATTATAAAGGCAAACACCGTGCTGACAACAGTGCCCTGCCTGATAGCGCGCTTATCTCTTATAGCATAATATTTATGTATTGTTTGCGGCAATGCCCAAACACCGAACGAGGTAAGAAGGATAAGAGAAATAAGCGAAACAGTGTTGCCGTAAAGCCCCTTATTCGAGCTTCCAAAGGTGAAAAGGGCTAATTCCGGATCGTTAAGTAACTCAGAGATATCCCAGTTAACCGCGCCGTTACGCATAAAGCACCACACGGTGAGAAGGATTCCGGCAACCATTATGATACCCTGAATAAAGTCGGAAAGCGCGGTTGCGAAATATCCGCCGAAGAAAAGATACACCGCAGTGAGCACTGCAAGGAATATCATGACCGCCCAACCGGGGATACCGAACACGGTCTCAAAAAGAGCGGAAAGGCCGCTGTAAACCGACGCCGAATAAGGAATGAGAAAAACGAAGATAACGATAGCGGAGGTGATCTTCAGCCCCCTGCCGCCGTATCTTTTCTCAAAGAAATCGGGCATTGTTTTTGCCGAAAGACGCGCCGTCATATTCTTGGTTCTCTTTGCAAGCACCATCCAGGCAATAAGCGCGCCAATTATCGCGTTGCCAACGCCGATCCAGATGGATGCAAGGCCGTACTGCTGACCGAACTTGCCTGCATATCCGATAAATATTACGGATGAGAAATAGGTTGTGCCATAGGCAAATGCGCTCATCCAACCGTTAAGACCGCGCTTGCCTGCAAGAAGAAAGTCGTTTACCGACTTGGATCTGCCTCGGGTGTAGACTGCCACCGCCACCATGCCGATAGCATATATGAAAAGTATGAAATAATCAATAAAGTGGTTCTCAATAAGTCTTTGCCAAAACATTTTTGCTCCAAAAAACAAAAGATCCGCCCTTCATCAAGGCGGAGATAGTATTTATATGGGTTCCACGCTGTAAGATGAAGGATGCTCTTTGACTGCGCCGTAAGGCACGCATCAAGCACCGTATAAAAATATATTAAATATTATACAACACACGCGCGAGAAATGTCAACACTTATATTCCATTTTCTGCATTTTGGTATGTTATACCAAATCAATGCGGCGTTCTTTTTTCATCTTTACCATCAGAAAGGGGCAAAATCGGGTCTGTCCCCCCTTTTTATCAAAAAATCTGTTGACAAAGCGCCGTTTTTGTTGTATCATATACGAGATTTGAGAATTACTCTCATTTTTGAAGGAGTAAAAATGGCTTACACCACCGAGAAAAAGACAAAGATATACGAGCTTTTGTCAACAGGACGCGACAGAGCGTTTACAATAGACGAAATATGCGCCGCTGTGCTTGACGGAGACGGTGGCAGAAGCACCGTTTACCGAATAATTTCAGACATGGTCAAGTGCGGCAAGGTCAAGAAGCTGACAGACGAGCATACAAGACACACGACCTACCAATTCCTTGGCGGAGAGTGCCACGAGCACCTGCACTTAAAGTGCAAAAAGTGCGGCAAGATGATGCATCTCGACCACGGCACGTCCCATATGCTTGGGCAGAAGATCCTCGGCAGCGTTGGTTTCGCTCTTGACGAGGGCGCGATCCTTTTCGGCAGATGTGAAGGATGCAGTGAGGAGGGCGGAAAATGACGAAGATAAAAGAATTTTTCGAGCATATTTTCAACCACTCCCACCACGAAGAAGCTGGATTTTTTGACGAGGTTATACTGCACGGACTTATTGAAACACTTAAAATCATTCCCTTCCTTCTTATCGCCTATATCGTTATGGAATTTATCGAGCACAAGGCGAGCGATAAGGTAAGGGCATTCCTTACACGTTCGGGCAATTTAGGGCCGCTTGTGGGCGGTGCTGTCGGTGCGCTTCCGCAGTGCGCCTTCAGTGCTGTGGCATCCAACCTTTATGCAGGCAGGATCATCACGTTCGGCACTCTTATTGCCGTATTTCTTTCAACAAGCGACGAGATGCTTCCCCTTCTTATCACGTCCGGCATAGGCATCACAAGAATAGTCGTTATCTTAGGCTACAAGCTCATCGTTGGCATCTCGGTCGGCTTCCTGATCAACCTTTATCTCAGGATAACCAAGGGCAAAAGAAGGCCCATCAACGTTGAGGACTTATGCGAGGACGAAGGCTGCCACTGTGAAAAGGGCATATTTATCTCAGCGCTTATCCACACTGCAAAGATCACCGGATTTATCCTTTTTATCACGCTGGCGGTAAACACTGCCGTTTACTTTATCGGTGCTGATACTCTCGGCACACTTCTTGGTAAGCTTCCCGGCATATCCCACCTTTTAGCAGCATTTATCGGCCTTGTTCCCGGCTGTGCAACCTCGGTTGCCCTGACCTCTCTTGCAATAAGCGGCGTTATTACAGACGGCGTTATGCTTGCAGGCCTTTTCTCAGGCGCGGGAATCGGCTTGTTTGTTCTCTTAAAAGTAAACAAAAGTTGGCGAGAAAACCTTATGGTGATGGCAATAACCGTTGCCACGGGCTTTGTTTTCGGCCTGCTTTATGACGTTTTGGGTGTTGGCGGCTGGTTTATGTAATGTGGGCGAATAGTTTTGCATCTTTTTGCCAATCCTATTAAAAAAGAGGGCAAAACCACCGGAAATTCAATAGCAAAAACTTCAAAAAAACTTTACACGGGGTGTTGTTTTACGCAACACCCCTTTGCTTTTCGGTGCATATAATAAAGTATGGAAAATTACAAAAAAAGACTTGTTCAGCTTATATCAAACGTGGCGCTTGAATACCGGCCCTACGCGGCGGTAGTTCCCTACGTGCCAAGAAAAACCAAGATACCGGGATATGAAAAGCCGCTTTTCCGTCGTGCTATGCCCCACGAGGTTGGAATCGATCCCGGAGTGATCAGCAAAATGCTTACCGATCTTGAAAACGACACACACTCAAACCTGCACTCGATAATCATCGTTAAGGACGGATGCGTTATAACCGAGGCGGCGAGGGAATGCTTCTCGGCAAAGCTGTGCCATATATCCCACTCAATGTCCAAATCTATAACCGGCATACTTATAATGATGCTTTACGAAAGGGGGCTTATATCCCTTGATGCGCCGGCTATGGACTACCTGCCGAAAGACCTTGAATATACCGAAGGATTTGATAAGGTAACGGTGAAACACCTTTTAACAATGTCGTCGGGCGTTTCATTTTTCGAGATAGGATCGGTATGCTCGGTGGAGTGGATAGACGACGTTGTTGGCTCAGAGCTTTCCTTCCCCCCGGGCGAAAAATTCAAATACAACAGTATGAACTCCTATGCCCTGATGTATATCGCGAACGAGGTAACACTCAAGGAATACGGAGTCAGTGCCGAGGTATTTCTTGAAAGGGAGCTTTTTTCTCCGCTCGGGATCCGCCACTACCTTTGGGAGGAGGGGCCACAGGGAGTTTTAAAGGGCGGCTGGGGACTTTATATGAGCATCGAAGCCTGGGCGAAGGTTGGATATATGATGCTGCTTGGCGGAAGAGTTGGCTCGCACAGATTTTTATCCGAAAGCACTGTTGCCGAGATGACAAAGACGGCAATGATCTCCCCCGAGAAGACCGGCGACTTTAACTACGGATATCACCTTTGGGTGAGCCGCACGGGAAACGACTACCTTTTCAGCGGAATGTTCGGGCAAAACGTGTGGATATATCCCAACAAAAGCCTTGTTATTGCCTTTAATTCCGGGAATAACGAGTTTTTCCAAAAAAGCTCATCGCTTGACATCGTTCGGGGTGCTTTTTTAGATACAGACACGACCCGTGTAACGAAAAACGCTGTGGCGCAACGCTCCCTTGATGAAAAATGCCGCACCTTTTATTCAGCGAGGCGCTGGATATTACCGCCAAAGCATATCATTCGCCTTCCCTTCCCACCAATAAAGAGAAGAAAGAAATTCCCGGCAATATTCGACGGTGTGATCGGCACGTTTGACCTGCCGGACAACAACGCAGGCATACTGCCGGCATTTATAAGAGCTATGCAGAACAACTACCAGGGAGGTATTCGCTCCTTCTCTTTTGAAAGAGAAAAGGATCATCTGATCTTCACCTCAAGCGAGGGCACTGACAGTATCAAAATACGCGCCGGAATATACGGATATATACAAAACGAGGTGTCCTTTTGCTCGGAGGTATACCTTGTGAGCGCGATGATAGGGGCGAGAGAGGATGACGTCGGCGGATTTTCCTACAATCTTGAGCTTATCTTCAACGAGTTGCCAAATACGAGAAGGATCAGTATTGTTTTGGAAAACAAGGACACCCTGTTTATAAAAATGCACGAGATCCCCGACCACAGCTTTATCGATACCCTGCTTTCAAACGACGGCACGGCAGATAAGCTGATCGATATTTTTGAAAAGAATCTCGGAAAAAGCTTCGTTAAGGGAAAGCTAAAGGAGCAGTTTTGCCCCGAGATAAGAGCCTACCGCCGCGGAATAAAGGAGGCGGAATCGGCGCTGCAAAGGGACAACGAAACAAAAGAATCCAAAATAAATTCATCGAGGATCGTGCGCTCCCTCGTTATGAGGATAATAAAGGAGGACGACACAGGGCAAGAGAGCGGCCTCTTGCGCAAATTTTCCTCTTTCATATCAAAAATGATGAAGGGCGGCAATTCTTAACAATTATTATAATTCATTGACAAAAGCCGCCGCCTTGTGCTAAAATACAAGAGTAATCAGCAAAAAACTTGGCGCGCCGGATATATCCGGCTTCGCTTCAGGAAAGGAATTGACATGAGTAACTTATCAAAATCCAAAAAGGCCGGCTTTATAGCAGCTATCGTGGTTATCGCTATAATCTTCTCAGCGCTTACGTTTGGCCTTGTTTACAAGCTCTCACACTACAAATTCTTCTCACAGGCAGAAAGCCATATGCAAGCTCCCGGACTTGAGGACGGACTTGTGCAGCAGGGATTTGACTACATTCCCGCAAAGATCGGAGAGGACGACGAGATCATCTCGGAGGCTATCTTCCTTACCTCCGGCTATATGAAGGACGGCAGTGCAAGCCGCGTTTACATCACCGTTGGCAACGGCACTCCCTCCTACGTTTCCCTTTACAATAGTGACGGCACAGAGTACGACGGCCACGCAGGCGGTATCGCTCACTATGGAGATCTTGTTTATCTCGCTGACGAGGAGAATGACGGCGACGTTGCAGTTTTCAGCCTCGCTGACGTTCTTGGCACAGACGAAAACGGAAGCGACGGCAAGGCAACCGTAAAGACCACCATTGCTATGCCCAAGGACTTTGAATCTTCCTTCTGCACCGTTTACAGCGTTGGCGCAAGACCTTATCTCTTCGTTGGAAGATTTGCTAAGGAAGGCCACGAGAAGTACGGCAGAGTCGATGACCACAAGGTTACCGTGGGAGATGAAACCAATTCATCCCTTATCCTTGCATACGAGCTTGGCGGAAATACGGATACAGGCCTACTCATCGGCAAGCCCTCGTTTGCAATATCCATTCCCGATCTTGTGCAGGGCATGTGCTTTGCAGGAGAGAACAGAATCATTCTTTCTACTTCCTGGAGCCTTTCCTCATCTCACCTCTACTTCTATGAGATCGACCTCACTGTAAACAGCACCGGTGTTGATAATAAACCCATCGACGGTGTTGATATACCCGTTTACTTCCTTGGCTCCGATGCTCTTAAGCTCGACCTCAAGTGCCCCCCCATGGCAGAGGAAATGATCTTTGTTGACGGCAGAGTTTACATTATGAACGAATCTGCATCCAAGAAGTACATCTTCGGTAACTTCATCGGCGGCAGAAAGGTCTACTCCATCCCCGCGGGCGACGAGCAGTTTGCCGGATGATCTTGTGATGTCCCGGCGGCAGATCACACGAAGTGATGATCGCCTTATTTGCAGTTATGAGTTACAAAATGATCCGCATAGCGATGATTGGCTTTGCCAAATTGCTTCAGCGGAATAAAAAAAGCACGGTCTTGGCATTTGCCTCGACCGTGCTTTTTTATCTTTTGCAATTGATTAATAATTGTCCTCGTCAGGATCAATAGGCTGCAAGGGAGTGTCTGTTTCGTGGCCGCTGGTGGCGATAACGTCCTCTTCCGAGAATCTTTCGCATGCAACCGATACTTCCTCGTATCTTTTCATTTTGATTCCTCTTTTGTTGTTGATATTTTTTCACCAAGGATTATACACTATCCACAATGAAAAATCAACCCCTTAGTGAAAATTTACCGAAAAAATTAGTTTTATGGCAAAAATCGGGGAAAATCCGCTCTCTTATGGTGATATCTTTCGCTTTTTCGCCTTTTATCAAGAAATTTTTATATAATTTTATCTATTTTTTATATTTATATAAAATAGTATTGAAATTTGACGTCGTCTATGGTATAATATACAATGTTAAAATTTTGTCAATTTATTTTTTTATCGCGCGTATACGTGTGAGGGCAAGATTTTAAAGCCGCAAGGCTTACCGGATAGAAATTAAAAAATAATTTATAAAATGTGAGGATTTAAACATGAAGGTTACAGTATGTATCGGTAGCTCCTGCCACATCAAAGGCTCTCGCCAGGTTGTTGAACAGCTCCAGAAGCTGATCAAGGAAAACGGCATTGAGGAAAAGGTTGATCTCGGAGGCACCTTCTGCCTTGGCAACTGCCAGCAGGGTGTTTGCGTTACGGTTGACGAAGCATTCCACTCGGTTTCCCCCGACACCGTAGGCGAGTTTTTCGCAAACGAAATTCTTGCGAAGGTATAACGGTATGTTGATCGTTCAGGTTTGTGTGGGTTCTTCCTGCCACCTCAAGGGCTCTGAAGCAATCGTTGAGCTTCTTGAGAATGCAATCGCAGAACACCATATAGATGATGAAGTTGTGCTTTCCGGCAGTTTTTGTATCGGAAAATGCAACCGCGTTGGCGTTACCGTTCAGGTTAACGACGACGTTCACGTTGGTATAACGACCGAGAACTTCAGAGAGTTCTTTAAGGCGAATATACTTGACGTTATTGAAAGCGAAAGGAATTAATTACAATGGCAAGTTGTTTGACACTTAAAAAATCAAACTGTAAGTCTTGCTTCCGTTGTGTTAGAAAATGTCCTGTAAAGGCAATTCGTTTTTCCGGCAACCAGGCGCACATCATAGGAAACGAATGTATCCTTTGCGGCAACTGTGTTGTTCAGTGCCCCCAGAATGCAAAGGAAATTGCCGACGGAATTGAAAAGACCAGAGTTATGCTCCAATCGGGCGATCCGGTTGTTGTAAGCCTTGCTCCCTCGTTTATCGCTAATTACGACGGAGTTGGCATAGAATCTATGCGCCGCGCCATCAAGAAGCTCGGCTTCCATGACGTTGAGGAAACCGCTATCGGCGCAACCATAGTTAAAAATGAATATGAGAGAATGATAGAAGAGGAAGAAAGAGACGTTATCATCACCTCCTGCTGCCATTCCATCAACCTGCTTATACAGAAGCGCTATCCCGCCTGCCTTGAATTTTTGGCTGACGTTATGTCTCCCATGCAGGCGCACTGCAGCGATATCAAGCGCCGCATACCGAATGCAAAGACGGTGTTCGTTGGCCCCTGCGTTGCCAAGAAGGATGAAGCGGCTTACTACGAGGGAACCGTTGATGCGGTGCTTACCTTTGAGGAGCTTGATGAGATGTTCGAGGCAGAGGGCATTGAGCCCGAGCGCGAGCTTGATGCAGACGAGAAGAGCCGCGCGCGCTTTTTCCCCACGACCGGCGGTGTGCTTAAAACAATGGCACAGAATGCCCCCGGATATACTTATATGGCGATCGACGGCGTTGAGAACTGTATGACAGCTCTTGCCGACATTGCTTCGGGCAAGATCCACAAGTGCTTTATCGAGATGTCTGCCTGCATAGGCAGCTGTATCGGCGGCCCCGTTATGAATAGAGCCAAGAAGCCCCTCGTTAGCGATTACGTAAAGGTAGCTCAGTATGCCGGTGAAAAGGACTTTGACGTTACACAGCCGAGCGCAAATGAGTTGCGCAAGAACTTCACCTACATCGAGCATAAGCTCCCGATGCCGAGCGAGATGGAAATAATGTCCGCCCTGCGCCAGATGGGTAAGTTCAAGCCCTCGGACGAGCTTAACTGCGGTACCTGTGGCTACAACACCTGCCGCGATAAAGCAATCGCTATCATTCACGGCAAGGCGGAGATTTCGATGTGCCTGCCCTTCCTTAAGGACAAGGCGGAGAGCTTCTCCGACCTTATGGTTAAGAATACACCCAACGGCCTTATAGTTCTTAACGAGAACCTTGAGGTTCAGCAGATAATCAACGCTGCACGCAAGATAATGAATATCCGCGCCGCATCCGACGTTCTCGGTGAGCCGGTTATCAGAATTCTTGATCCCACAATGTTTGCCCAGGTTAAGTCCAGTGGCAGAAGCATCCGCAACAGAAGAACCTACTTTGCCGAATACAAGAAGTACGTTGAGATGACCGTTGTTTACGACAACGAGGCTCGCATGCTTCTCGGTATTATGCGCGACGTTACCGACGAGGTAGAGGCGAAGGGAAAGAAGGAAAACATAAGCCGCCAGACCATCGAGGTTGCTGACAAGGTTGTTGAAAAGCAGATGAGAATCGTTCAGGAGATCGCATCCCTGCTCGGCGAGACCGCGGCAGAGACCAAGATCGCTCTTACTAAGCTGAAGGAGTCTATCGGCGATGAATGATTTATGTGCAGATATAGGATATAAAAGCATAAACCACATTGGCGAGGAGCTGTGCGGTGACCACATCGATATCGTGGACACCGACGACAACTCGACTATCGTTGTGCTGGCAGACGGTCTTGGCTCGGGTGTTAAGGCGAGCATACTCTCCACCCTTACCTCCAAGATCATCTCCACAATGATGGCGGCAGGCCTGCCCCTTGAGGAATGCGTATCCACAATAGCCGCAACACTGCCCGTTTGTTCACTCAGAGGAGTGGCTTATTCGACCTTCACGATAATCCACCTTCTTAACAACGAGGTTGCTGAGATCATTCAGTATGACAACCCCCACGTTATCATTATCAGAAATTTCGAGCAGTACGACTATCCCAAGACCGAGATGAATATCGACGGCAAGAAGATATTCAAATCCACCGTTAAGCTGCAGGAGGACGACGTTTTTATCGCGATGAGCGACGGCTGTCCGCACGCGGGCCTTGGCGGCAGATACAACTTCGGTTGGAAAAGAGAGGAGATCGCCGCATATATGCAGGCGCTCGTTGCCGGCGGATACACGGCAAAGAACCTCTCCACAATGCTTGTTGACGAGTGCGATAAGCTCTACGGACACAAGCCGGGCGACGATACCACCGCCTGCGTTATCAAGATAAGACGCAGAGAGCCGATGAACATCCTCTTTGGCCCTCCCTCCAACAGAGATGACGCAAACCGCATGATGTCTCTTTTCTTCTCGAAGGAAGGAAAGCACATTATCTGCGGAGGTACGACCTCATCCATTGCCGCAAAGTTCCTTGGAAAGCCTGTTGTGGCAAGCATCAAGTTCGAGCGCAGTGACGTGCCCCCGATAGCGCATATTGAGGGTGTTGACCTTGTTACAGAGGGTGTTATCACGATGAACAAGGTTATCCAGTTTGCAAAGGACTACCTTGGCGACAACGAGCTTTATGAGGAGTGGAACTTCAAAAAGGACGGCGCAGCGCTTATCAGCCGACTTTTGTTTGAGGAAGCGACGGACATCAACTTCTACGTTGGTAAGGCGATCAACCCTGCCCACCAGAACCCCGATCTTCCCATCAACTTCAACATTAAGATGAATCTTGTTGAGGAGCTTTCAAGCTGCCTCAAGAAGATGGGTAAGCGCATTAAAGTAAGTTATTTTTAAGATTTTAGGAGATATAAAATGCAGAAGAAAGTTACCATTATTGGCGCAGGTGCGGTTGGTTCTACCACAGCATTCGCCCTGCTCACCCGCGGTGCAGCATCCGAGGTCGTTCTTATCGACGTTAACACCAGCAAGGCACTTGGCGAGGCGCTTGACATAAAGCAGGCAACCCCCTTTATTGACAACTGCGACATCTATGCCGGCAGTTATCAGGACGCGGCAGGCTCTGACGTTGTTATCATCACTTCCGGTATCGGCAGAAAGCCCGGCCAGTCAAGACTTGAGCTTGTTCAGACCAACGTTGAGATCATCAGACAGATCTCCACCGAGATCGTAAAGGTTGCTCCCAATGCGATCTACATTATCGTTGCAAACCCCGTAGATATTCTTACCTACGCATTCCTTAAGTACACCGGCCTTCCCAAGAGCCAGGTTATCGGTACAGGTACTGCGCTTGACACTATCCGTCTTCGTACCCGCCTTGCCGAGATCTACAACGTTAACAAGCAGCAGGTACACGCAAACGTACTCGGTGAGCACGGTGATACCTCCTTTGTTGCGTGGTCTACAGCAACGATCGCAGGCATTCCGCTTGACGAATACAACGCAGCTATCGCATCCGCTTACACTATTCCTAACGAGTACAAGCGCGAGGACGTTGAAACCTACGTAAGAAAGTCCGGCGGTAAGATCATTTCAAGAAAGGGCTGTACCATCTACGGTATCGGTATGACCTCAACTCATATCGTTAAGTCCCTTGGCGGTAACGCAGAAACAGCTATGACGGTTTCCACCCTTCACGACGGCGAGTACGGAATCAAGGACGTTTGCTTAAGCTCCCTCTCGCTCGTTGACGGCACAGGCGTTCGTTCCATTCTTACACAGAAGCTCTCAGACGAGGAAATCAAGAAGCTTTACGAGAGTGCTGAGGCGCTCAAATCTGTAATAAGGAGCGTTAACCTTTAATTTTAATTATGAGAAAGTTTGACACAAAAGTACAGCACCTGAAGTACAAGGTTCTGCGCGAGGTTGCAAGACTTGCGTGGGAGGACAAGCTCCTTGAAAACCTTATTGATATCCCCGGAAAGCTTGCACCCGGAAAGGAAGCAACGATGCGTTGCTGCGTTTACAAGGAAAGAGCTATCCTTGCGGAGCGCGTTAAGATCGCTATGGGAGGCGATAAGGAAAATCCCAACATCATCGAGGTTATCGAGATCGCCTGCGACGAATGTCCTGTTGGCGGCTACGAGGTTACAAACGCCTGCCGCGGCTGTCTTGCGCACAGATGCGAGGACGTATGTAAGTTCGGCGCGCTCTCCTTCGACCAGAACCACGTTGCACACATTGACAAATCCAAGTGCCGCGAGTGTGGTGCCTGTGCAAAGGTTTGCCCCTACACCGCTATCGTTAGCCGTAAGCGCCCCTGCCAGAATGCCTGCAAGGTCAAGGCGATCGCTATGAACGACGAGAAGGCGGCTACTATCGACAACTCCAAGTGTATCCAGTGCGGCGCTTGTGTTTACCAGTGCCCCTTCGGTGCAATTTCGGACAAGTCCTACATTGTAAACGCTATCGAGATCCTTAAGAACGGCAAGAAGCTCAACCCCGAAAGCGAGGAGAAGGTTTACGCAGTTGTTGCGCCCTCTATCTCCAGCCAGTTCTCCTATGCAAAGCTCGGCCAGGTTATCACCGGCCTTAAGAAGCTTGGCTTCCAGGACGTTATCGAGGCGGCCCTCGGCGCAGATATGGTTGCACTTTCCGAGGCTAAGGAGCTCTCCGAAAAGGGACTTCTTACCAGCTCCTGCTGTCCTGCATTCGTTCAGTACATCAAATCCACCTTCCCGAATCTTGTTGACAAGATCTCGCACAATATGTCTCCTATGGGCCACCTTGCTAAGTACATCAAGGAAACCACCCCCGGAGCAAAGGTTATCTTCATCGGCCCCTGCACTGCAAAGAAGGCAGAGGCACAGCTTGAAGGCGTTAAGCCCTACGTTGACGCGGTTCTTACCTTTGAGGAGCTTCAGGCACTCTTTGACAGCCGCGACTTTGACCTCTCCACCTTTGAAGAGGGCGTGCTTGACAACGCATCCTACTTCGGCCGTATATTCGCAAGAGTAGGCGGTCTTACCGATGCGGCTGCACAGGCAATGAAGGAGCAGAATATCGACTTCGAGATCAAGCCCGTTGTTTGCGACGGTATTGAGGCCTGCCGCGTTGCCCTTCTCAAGCTCAGCAAGGGCGTGCTTGACGGCAACTTTATCGAGGGTATGGCGTGCGTTGGCGGTTGTATCAACGGTGCCGGCTGTCTTACCCACGGTGAGAAGAACAAGGCTGACGTTGACAAGTACGGCCGTGAGGCTCTTGAAAAGACCATCACCGACGCAGTTTCTATCCTGTAATAAAAAACTATGCCTGCCACACACCGTGGCAGGCCCAAAAAAGACGTTTACTGACTTGACTTTTCAAGTTATCACATAACAAAATCGAGAAGATTTTCCGTCCTGTGACGGTATAAATCGGAGGTAATTTAATGAAGGTTAGTTATTTCCCCGGATGCACCTTGAAGAACAAGGCAAAGGATCTTGACAGCTACGCATACAGATCTGCCGAGGCACTTGGTGTTACCCTGGAAGAAATTGAAGATTGGCAGTGCTGCGGAGGTGTTTACACCACCGCTAACAACGAAGCGGCTACCAAGCTCTCTTCCGTTCGCGCGCTCAAGAGCGCATACGAGAAGGGCCAGCCCCTCGTTACAGTTTGCTCTGCCTGCCACAACGTTATCAAGCAGACCAACCACGCAGTTAAGAACAACAAGGCATTCTGTGATAAGGTCAATCTCTATATGGCAAACGAAACTGCCTACACCGGAGATTGCGAGGTTTATCACTACCTTGAGATGCTTCGCGACGTAGTTGGCTTTGAGAACGTTAAGGCAAAGGTACAGAACAGCCTTAAGGGAAAGAAGATCGCGGCTTACTACGGCTGTCTGCTTCTTCGCCCGGGCAAGGTTATGCGTATGGACGACCCCGAAAATCCCACTATCATCGAGGATCTTATAAGAGCGCTTGGCGCAGAGGCCGTTGTTTACGCGAGAAGAAATGAGTGCTGCGGCGCTTACGTTTCGGTTGAAAGCCCCGAGAGTGCAAAGAGAAACGCATCGGCTATTATTGAAAACGCTAAGGCGGCGGGAGCAGAGATGATCATCACCGCTTGCCCCCTTTGTAAGTACAATCTTGAAAAGTGCGGCGCGGACATTCCCGTTGTATACTTTACCGAGATCCTCGCCGAGGCGCTTGGCGTGAAGGAGGATACAAATGCATAACAATAAGTATCTTCGCGAAGAAATTTTAAGAATGAGCGGTGTTGACACGAGCAAGTGCATGAAGTGCGGAAAATGCTCCGCAACCTGCCCTGCTTACAACGAGATGGAATATCATCCCCATCAGTTCGTGGGAATGGTTGAGAACGGCGATATTGAGCCCCTTCTTAATTCCGAGTCCCTTTACAAATGCCTTTCCTGCTTTGCCTGTGTTGAAAGATGCCCAAGAGGTGTTGAGCCGGCAAAGGTTGTTGAGGCAGTGCGCCTTACCGCAATAAGACAGCAGGGCAAGAACCGTATGACCCCCAATGACGTTCCCGCAAAGCTTGATGCGGATACCCCCCAGCAGCTTCTTGTAAGCGCATTCAGAAAATACACTAAATAAAGGAGGAAAAGACAGATGCAAAGAGTTGGTGTTTTTGTATGTTGGTGCGGAAGCAATATCGCAGGCACGGTTGACGTGCAGGCAGTATCCGAGGCGCTTAAGAATGAGCCCGGCGTAGTCTTTTCCGCCAACTACCAGTATATGTGCTCCCAGGCCGGCCAGGAAATGATCAAAGAGGCCGTTAAGGAGCATAACCTTACCGGAATCGTAGTGTGCTCCTGCTCACCCAGAATGCACGAGGCTACGTTCCGCAAGACCGCGGCAGCGGCAGGACTCAATCCCTACATGGTTGAAATTGCAAATATCCGCGAGCAGTGCTCCTGGGTACATAAGGATATGATGACCGGTACTGAGAAGGCAATCATTCTCGGTAAAGCGGCAGTTGCAAAGGTTAACCTCAACGCGCCCCTCACCCCCGGGCAGTCTCCCGTTACCAAGCGCGCGCTCGTTATCGGTGGCGGTATCGCAGGTATTCAGACTGCGCTTGATATTGCAGACGCAGGCTTCCCTGTTGACATTGTTGAGAAGCTTCCCACCATCGGCGGTAAGATGGCTCAGCTTGACAAGACCTTCCCCACCCTTGACTGTGCGGCTTGTATTCTCACACCCAAGATGGTTGACGTTGCTCAGAACGACAAGATCAGAATATTCTCATACAGTGAAGTAACCGACGTTTCCGGCTTTGTTGGAAACTTTAACGTTACTATCAAAAAGAAGGCAAGATTCGTTAACGAGGATATTTGTACAGGTTGCGGCGCTTGTGTTGAAAAGTGCCCGATGAAGAAGGTTCCCAACGAGTTCAATCTCGGCATGGACAACCGCCACGCAATATACATTCCCTTCGCACAGGCAGTGCCGAAGGTTGCAACTATCGACCCCAATGCCTGCAATATGCTTAAGTCCGGCAAGTGCGGTCTTTGTGCAAGAGTTTGCGCGGCAGGTGCTATCGACTATACTCAGAAGGATCAGTTCATCGAAGAGAAGTACGGCGCGATCGTAGTTGCTACCGGCTTTAATCCCATCAGTATGGACAAGTTTGACGAGTTTGCTTACAGTCAGTCCAAGGACGTTATCACCTCGCTTGAGTTGGAGCGTCTGATGAACGCCGCAGGTCCTACCGCAGGCACGCTGCTCCGTCCCTCCGACAAGAAGCACCCCCACACCGTGGTGTTTGTGCAGTGCGTCGGCTCCCGCTGTGACGCAGAAAACGAGAAGGGCAAGCCCTACTGCTCGAAGATTTGCTGTATGTACACCGCAAAGCACGCAATGCTCATTCGCGAGAAATACCCCGACACCGAGGTTTACGTATTCTACATTGACGTGCGTACCCCCGGCAAGAACTTTGATGAGTTCTACCGCCGCGCGGTAGAGCAGTACGGCGTACATTACGTATAGGGTCAGGTCGGTAAGGTCGTTGAGGAGAACGGGGTCCTGAGGGTGCAGGCAAGTGACCTGCTTTCCGGTGAGCAGCTCCACATTGATGCTGATCTTGTGGTTC
>JAZLCY010000142.1:0-11520 GCA_045614485.1 Eubacteriales bacterium | reverse complement strand
ATGCGAATGCATATTCGCCGATATTTACGGCGATCTCGGCATCATTGGGGATCGAGAAGAAGGAGCAACCGCCGATTACGGTCTTGGTTGTTACTTCGATAAGACATCCGCCAATTACTCTGTAATTGGTATTGCCCTCGGCAACTGTGATTTCGCTGAGCTCGGAGCAGCCGTAGAATACACCAATACCAATCTTTTCAACAGATGCGGGGATCATAATTGCGTAAAGGCTCTGGCAGTTCTTGAATGCAAAGTCAGGAATCTGTTTAACCTTGGAGTTCTCGTCAAATACTACCTGCGCAAGCTTTGTGCAGCCGGTAAATGCATACTTGCCTATAACCTCGGTTTCTTTAGTAACAGTGAATTCTACTGCGCCGGAGAATACCTTGTAAAGAGTTTTGCCGTCAGCAGAGTAGAGCGCGCCGTTCATAACCTTAAAGCTTGTGTTGTTCTCTTCGATCTCAATGCTTTCGATCGTAGCAAGGATTTCGAATACAGCCTCATCAACTGTCTTGATGCTACCGTTAAGGTAGATGTATGTAAGGCTGTTGCATCCGCTAAGATCAGCAGAGGTGAGTGTATTTCCGCCGGTGATGGTGATTGCGGTAACGTTTGCCTTGTCGATGTATTTAAGTGCGCTCACAGGAGCGGTAACCTTTGTCAGAGTGGTGCAACCGATAAATGTGTTTTCACTAACAGTTGCATTCTCGGGGATCGTGATAGACTGCAGGTCAAGACCGATAAATGCTCCCATACCTACGGAGTAGGGTGTACCGTTGGGGCTTGTAGCGGGCAATTCAAGTGCGTTTTTGTTGCCGAGGTAACCGATGAGAATTACGTTGCCGTTATGATCAAGGAAGAGATAGCCGTCTTCGCTCGCAGCATCGTTGATGTAGCCGGTTTCTTCGTTGATGTCTGTAAGCACTTTATATACGTTGGGTGCTGAGATCTCAACCTTGGAAGTAAGCTTGTATATAGCAGCAAGTCTGTAGCATCCTGTAAACGTATCATTTGCTACGCTGGTAACCTTCTCGGGAATAACTATGGATGTAAGTCTGTAGCAATTTGCGAAAGCATTTGCGCCGATCTTTTCAAGGCTTGATGTGGTGCTGATAGCAACGTGCTCAAGCTTATCGCATCCTTCGAATGCACCCTCGGCAATAGTCTTGATGCTGTCGCCTATAACGATGCTTACAAGACCCGTTCCTGCGAAGATATCACCATCGATAGTCTCACCGCCGGTGATCTCGGCAGAAATAATGTTTCTCATCATGCTCTTGTTCAATACGCATGCGGGAGCAACGATCTTTCTGATCTTCTCGCACTCTGCGAATGCATTTGCTTCAACCTTCTTTACAGTGGATGAAACTGTAAGCTCGTTGATCGCAGTACAGCCATTGAATGCGCTCTCGGGGATTGTATCGATATCTGCGTTAACGGTTACGCGCTTAAGGGATGCGCAAAGGTTAAATGCGTATGAGCCGAGTTCGGTTACGGTGGTAGGAATTGTAATTTCTTCAAGGCTCTTGCAGTTTGAGAATGCTGCATGGCCGATCGATGTCAAACCTGTGGGGAGGTTGATGCTCTTGAGCGAAGCGCATGTAGTGAATGCGTAATCACCGATGGAGGTAATATTATCGTTGAGAACGACCTTTTCTACGTTTGTGCATCTGAAGAAGGTGTAATCCTTGATCTCGGTAATAGTTTCGGGAATTACAAGCTCAGTAATCAGTTCACCGTCAACGTAAAGCTTGGTAGCATAGAAAAGGGGATTGTCATAATAGTTGTTAAAGTCTATTTTGCACCACTTTTCAACGTCGTAGATGTAAAGCGCGCCGAGTGAATCACAGGATTCAAAAGCACCGGGCTTGATTACGGTAACAGAACGGCCGATCGTAATAGACTTGAGGTTCTTACATCCGGAGAAAACGTTCTCTTCTATGGTTGTTACGTCGTCCGGAATTACAGCTTCCTCAATATTTGTGCCGCTGAATGCTGCCTTTTCGATTGACTTTGCACTTGCGGGAATGTTAAGGGAGGTAAGGTTCTTGCATCCATAGAATGCCTCCTCGCCTATAGAGGTAACGGTAGAGGAGAGGATAACTGAAGTGATGTTTGTACAACCGTAGAATGCCTTATCAGCTACAACGTTTGCATTGGTTACAACAACACTCTTAAGGCTTCTGGGAATAAATGCGGGGTTTGCAGAAGCATCGGGTGCACCGAAGATATATCCGATGTGGGAATCATAGGATTCTGTGGAGCTTGCGGTTGCACCTATGTAGGGGATCGTGAGCTTTTCTATGCTCTTGGAATTCTTGAGCATTCCGAAGGATATGCTTGCATCACCGATGATGTTGAGAACTCTGATGTCAGAGAGCGCAAAGTCGGGGATAGACCAACCGGGAGCGGTAAGCTGCTCGATGCCGGATGCATCCTCAAAAATGCCGGGCTCTATGTAGGTAACGTAGTTGGGGATAGTAATGCTCTTAAGTGCAGAAACCTTCTTGATATCCGCCTTGGTGACGGATGTTCCTCCGGTAATAGTAAGTGTCTCAAGCTTCTTGGTGTTAAGCATACCGAGAACCCAGGTAGGAACTTCTGCTACCTTGATGTTTTTGCAGCGCTTGAATACGTCCTTACCGAATTCGGTAGTGCTTTTGGATATCGTGATGCGCTCAAGGCTCTTACAATCCTTGAATGCGTTATCGCCAACAGAGGTAATGTTGCCGGGGATTATAACCGACTTGAGTGCTTTACATCCGGAAAATGCATTAGCGGGAATTGAGGTAATACCGTTGGGGAAAGAAACGGTTTCAAGTGCCTTGCACTTTTCAAATGCGCTCTCGCCAATCTTGGTTACAGATGCAGGGATAAAAACGTTAACCAGGTCTTCCTTACCGGCGAAAGCTTCGCTGGCAATGGACTTAACAGGCTTGCCATTGATAACGCTCGGTATTTCAAGTGTAGCATTGGATGCTAAAACACCCTCGTAACCGGTGATTTCAACACTGTCTTTGGTTTCAGTGTAGGTGAATTCAATAGTTTCGGTGGGCTCGGGCTTGCCGCAGGCTGCAACGAATACAGCAACTGCAACCAACATAGCAACCGCCACGATTGATAAAATTAGTTTTCTTGTCTTGGTGATTTTCATTTTATTTCCTTCCTTTGAAGAATTCAGGTAAATTGTTTTTATTGTATTTAACTATCTGTTACCAGACTGTAGGTATGCCTTCAACGTAATGCCAGCCGGTTTTGTTTTCGGTAGGCGACTCTGAATAGTTGTATCTTGTAGCTGATTCAAAATAGCTGTTCAGGCTTCCAACCTGATCAATAACGGGAGTTGTTCCATTTTCGGTGTTTGTGATATATACTGCCGAAAGGTGAGTGCAGCTTGCAAATACAGAGCTTACAACACCGCGCACATCCTCGTCGATTATAACGTAGGTAACCGAGGAAAGTGCACCGACGATCCAGCCGTCAACGTAGTCAACGTTGTTCTTGGTTTCTACCAGGTTGATGCAGTTGAAGAATGCGTTCGCGCCGATCTTTGTTACACTGTCCGGAATTGTTAAAGTTGTTAATCCGTTGCAGTTGTAAAACGCGTTCGCGCCGATCTCAGTAAGCTTGTCCGGAAGGATAAGCTCTGTAAACGGGCAGTAGCAGAATACTTCTTCACCGATACTTACAAGATTGCATCCTTCTTCAAACGTCATTTTCGTAAGACTTATGCAGCTGAAAAAGGCATTGTCAAGCATCTTTGTAACGTTCGCCCCGATAACAACGGTTTCAAGGCTTGCGCATTCGTTAAACGCACCCTTTCCGATCTCGCCGGAAGGGATCTCTATATATCTCAGCTTGTTACAGCCGTCAAAGGCCTGCTGCCCGATCTTCTCGAGTTCTGTTGGTAAGTTTACAGTTTCAAGATTGGCGCAGTTTGCCAGTGCACACGCGCCTATTTCTGTAACACTCTTGGGAATTGTTATTTCCGTAAGACTTATACATCCCTTGATTGCAAACATAGGTAATGCCTTTATGTTTTCGGGAAGTGTTAATTCTAGTAAGCTATGGCACTCTGCGAAGGCATACGCACCTATAGATGCAACGTTTTCGGGCATATTGATCTTTGTCAAGGCAGTGCATCCCGAGAATGCCCGTTCGCCGATTGCGGTTACGCTATCGGAGAGCTTTATCTCGGCAATGTTAGTGCAGTTGGCAAAGCATTCTTTTTCAACAACGTTTTCGGCTGTCAACGTAACCGTCTTTAAACTTTTGGGAACGTAATCCGGATTATACTCGGAGGATATTGCGCCGAACAGGTAGCCTAAATATTTGTTTGTTGCTATATTTGAGCCGATGAAGGGAAGTGTAATGTCGGTAATCTGATCAGCACCGTAAAGAATGTTTTTTCCTATATACTTTACAGAGCTTGGGATTACAAGGGTTTTTACGTTCTTGCAATTTGAGAATGCATCGTATGCAATTCCCACAGCATTTTCTTTAATTATAACGTTTTCAACGTCTTTATCTGCGTATATGACCCAGTTGTCAGCGTATTTGATTTCACCCTGGCCTTCAAAAAGGGCATCGCAGCCTGTAAATGCGCCGGGCTGAATTGAAGAAACGCTCGCAGGAATTGTGATCTTCTTAAGACCTTTGCAACCCGCAAATGCGTTGCTTGAAATTCCAACAGTTCCTTCGCGAAGCACAACCTCGGTTGCACTTTCATCACAGCCAATGGCAATGTTGCCGTCATATGTAACTCCGCCCTCGGTGTCATTACCGGAGCAGGAGAAGAGCGCCAGTGTTAAAAATAACAGCAAGAAAACGGGTAGGGTGATTGATATTTTTCTGTTAAGCTTCATATCTTTGTCCTCACTGTTCGATATATTTCATCTCAACGTCCTCTTTGAGTATTGAGGTGAAATAAAGTGATAAGCCACCGTATATAGCGGCAGTTATGAATACGAATAATCCAAACCAGGGGATAGAGGGCATCAGTGTAATAACGGGTTGGGTGGTGAAGAAGGTGTCGATGTAAGCCTGCGTGAAAACGTTCGCAGTGCGTGCAAGAGCCATAATAATTCCGCTTGCACATAACAGCCTGCTTCTTCTTATGAATGCCTTATGGTAATCAGCATCGGCGCGCGAGTACCTTTCGTGGTTGGGAGGTATCGCGGTGTGCTGGAGTATGATCTTTTTCAGTGCGCTTGCGAGTACAGAAATAAACGTGATCAGAACAACAGTTTCAATAACACTCGATATCTCATACAGCATGTAAGAGAATTGCGCATCGGCATTTTTTGCTGTCTTCAGAAGTTCTCGGTAGCCGTACTCATACATGAAGTTTATCTCTGCAACGTATGAAATAAGTGAGATTACGGTATAGATGACCGAAAGCAACACGAGGATCTTCTTTTTCTTCTTGCCGGTAGCTTCGCCCAAAAGGCAAACACCGACGGTGAAGAACAGCGCCTGTATCGCGTGCGGAAGCATATTGATCTCAAGCAGGGTATCAAATTTAAGCTCGACGGACAAAAGCGCCGCCAGAAGAATAAAGGATAGACCCAGTTTTAATTTTGCAACGAATTTTTTGGTTTTGAATCCGATAGGGGAGTAGTTCTTTTCTATCATATCGAGGGCGGCATAGAGTTTTCCCTCTTTTCTGATGCGGTACAGGTATTTCAGCATAAAGAAGATCCATACCAATCCGAGAAGAGTGCCTACGAGTTGTGTGAAGATGATAGAAAGGGGGTAACCCACTCTCATTGTAACTATGGTAAATCCGTCTCCGGTAGTACCTGTCAGAGTGTACAGGTCGGGTATAAATTCGAACAGACAACGAGTTACGGCAAAAATCATAGTTAGGCTTCTGAGAAATTCAACGGGTATCTTGAATCCAAGGAAGCGAAGGGGGCGGATCAGGCTCAGAGCTTCGGTTCTTTCACCGAGCCTGAAGAGTGCATCGAACAGATTCTTTATTGCAGAAAGCAGGAATATAAATTCGATAACTGCAAATGAAAGGGACATTACTGCTGTAAGGTCGTTTCCTGTTGTTGACATAACAGTAAGAATCAGAGCGGGGAATTTCAATGCATTTACAAGCGCGAGCTTTAAAAATGCACTCTTCGCCTCACTGAAGTTCGGTGCCTTGTATGATGCGCGGCTAAGCGCACGTGCGATGATAAGATACGAAATATAGTCGGGCAAAAGATCCACGATACCTATGCTTTGGTTGATCAGAAGAAGCAGGGATACAACGAGCCAAAAACTGCTTATTTTTCGCGCAGGCTTGTCGCCAAGATCCTTTTTCGTCCGTTCTGCCTTAGGTAAGGAGGCTTTGTAATAACCCATCAGAAGAGAGCAAACGGAAATTCCAACAATAGATGCCAAAAATAGCGGTGTATAGTCTTTTTTCAGCGAGAGTATAGCGAGTAACACGAGCATTACCGTGCAGGCTATCTCCGCTATGAAAAACATCAGATGTTTCTTTTTCATATTTTCTCCCTTCTTTAGTTTTTGTTATTTCTTTTTGTTTTTGATTTTGAGCTTGCTGCGGTCTAATCTTTTTTTCATCCGGCTGAGTTTATACTCAGCATATTCGCGGTTCTTTTCTTCCTGTCTTTTTCTGAAACGGTTAACAAACTCAAATCGGGAAGGTTTTTCAACGTATTCCTTGTTCTGATCCTCGGGCATACAGATATTCATATATGCCGAGTAGACGGTTATAAGTGTTATAACGAGTAAAACAAGGAGGCTGAGGAGTGCAACTGCTTCCGCTATAACAAGTGGCAGCGGCTGATCCTCAAAGAATAAAGAAAAGATCTTCTGTATGGCATACAGTGTGAACGTGGGGTATGACATAACAGCACAGAATTTTGCCCGCTTTGCTGTCTTATCCACTTCAACTTCCTTCGCTACGTCGAGTATTGCATAGTGAAGTATAACGAAGATCGCACCAAGCAGAAGAAATCTCATCGGGTGAAGGTAGGTGATAAAATCGTCAAATCCTCGACCGAAAAGATATAATATTTCCTGGGTAAGCTCGGTAAGTCCGATCAAGCAAAATGCTACGGTAGGGTATATGGCAGTTTTGAAGTAGGTGTTTACACCTCGCAGTTTGTAAAATGCCGAAAGCATAATTACACCTGAGAGCAGGTCGGTGAAACCGAAGAAACTCAGGTTGAGCAATAGGAAAACACCTATAAATAAAGTTCCGAATCCCATTTTTCAGTCCTTTTAGGTTGCATCGGCACTGTTCATGCCGCAGCATTTCTTGTATTTCTTTCCGCTTCCGCAAGGGCAGGGATCGTTTCTTCCCACCTTCTTTACGGTAACAGGGCGGCGCGCCTGGGGAGTACCACCGGAAAATCCGGATGCAGTAACCTTGGCAACGGCAACTCTTTCCATCGACTGAACCTTAGGAACTACGGAGAGAACCTGTCTTACAGTGTCCTCCTTGATGTCGGTGATCATCTCGTCGAACAGATTTGCCGCCTCGAGTCTGTACATCGCAACAGGGTCTCGCTGCGCGTAAGAGTTAAGTCCTATGAACTCCTTAAGGTCATCGTTATCCTCGAGATGCTTCATCCACTTGGTGTCAACGTTTCTCAAAAGGATATTCTTTTCGATCTCTCTCATTGCGTTCTCAGGCATTCCCTGAACGTTGGCAAAGAGTTCATCCTTGGATCTGTAAACTTCGAGTGCGTTTTCGCACAGTTCATTCTTCCACTCATCCTTGTTCTTCGCCGCAAGCTCTTCTTCGGTGTAATCGAAGTTCTTGTTGTCGCGAACAAGACCGAGGTAGTGGTTCTTGAATTCGTCAATATTGTAATCTGCGGGATTATCAGTGCCGAAGCACTCATCGAATTTATCGGAAATCGACGTTGTGATCATATTTTCGATCTTGTCCTGAATGCTGTCCTTGAAAAGCACCTCTGCGCGCTGATCGTAAATGATCTTTCTTTGCTGATTCATTACGTCATCGTAGGTAAGAACGTGCTTTCTTCTCTCAAAGTTGTTATTTTCTATCTTTTTCTGTGCATTTTCGATAGAGGAAGAGAGAATGCCCGCGTGTATAGGCGTTGTTTCGTCAAGTCCAAGTCTTGCGGTGGTGTTGATGAGTCTATCTGAGCCGAAAAGACGCATAAGATCGTCTTCAAGCGAGATAAAGAAACGTGATTCGCCGGGGTCGCCCTGGCGTCCGCTTCGGCCTCTCAGCTGATTATCAATGCGTCGGCTCTCGTGTCTTTCGGTACCGAGTATGAAAAGACCGCCGGCCTCTCTTACCTTTTCTGCTTCGGGCTGGATCTGTTCATAGTACTTATCGTAGAGTTCGTCAAACGTCTTTCTTGCTTCGATGATTTCGGCATTATCGGTATCTGCAGTGCCGGTAGATGCCGCAATAAGCTCCTCAGCAATGCCGCGCTTTCTCATCTCAGCCTTAGCCATGTACTCGGGGTTGCCTCCGAGCATAATATCAGTTCCTCGGCCTGCCATGTTGGTGGAAATAGTAACTGCACCGAATCGGCCTGCCTGCGCAACGATCTCAGCTTCCTTTGCGTGCTGCTTTGCGTTCAGCACGTTGTGGGGGACACCGCTCTTTTTGAGCACCTGAGAAAGAAGCTCGGATTTATCAATAGAAACCGTACCTACAAGCACGGGCTGTCCTTTTTCGTGGCACTCCTTGATCTGCTCAACTATGGCAATGATCTTGCCCCTTTCGGTTCTGTAAACCGAGTCGTTGTGGTCCTTTCTTATCATAGGTCTGTTTGTGGGGACTTCAACAACGTCAAGCGCGTATATCTGCATAAACTCGTTTTCTTCGGTCATTGCAGTACCGGTCATACCGGAGAGCTTGCGATACATACGGAAGTAGTTCTGGAAGGTTATCGTCGCAATAGTTCTTGATTCCTTCTGGATCTTAACACCTTCCTTGGCTTCGATAGCCTGGTGCAAGCCGTCGTTGTAACGTCTGCCGGGCATAAGTCGGCCTGTAAAGGTATCAACTATAACAACGCCGCCGTCCTTAACAATGTATTCAACGTCGCGTTTCATAACTCCGCGCGCCTTGATAGCATTGTTGATATGGTGATAGAGAGCGCTGTTCTCGGGGTCTGAGAGGTTGGTGATGTTGAAGAACTTTTCAGCCTTGGCGATACCGTTTTTGGTAAGCACGGCAGTGCGTGCCTTCTCGTCAACGATGTAATCCTCTTCGATAGCATCGTTGTCCTGCTTTGCATCTATTTCCTTGATAACGTGCTTTGAGAAATTTCTTACGCATCTGTCAGCCATCTCGTAAAGGTCGGTGGACTTTGAGCCTGCGCCGGAAATGATAAGGGGGGTTCTCGCTTCGTCGATAAGGATCGAGTCAACCTCGTCCACGATTGCAAAGTTGTGGCCGCGCTGAACCATACTTTCCTTGTAAAGAACCATATTATCACGCAGATAGTCAAATCCAAGCTCGTTGTTGGTGGCGTAAGTGATATCCGCGTTGTACGCGCGCCTTTTCTCCTCGGGAGTCTGGCCGTGCACGATAAGGCCGGTCTTAAGGCCAAGGAATGAATAAACGCGTCCCATCTCCTCACTGTCGCGCGTTGCAAGGTAGTCGTTAACGGTAACGATGTGAACACCGTTTCCTGTAAGCGCATTAAGGTAGGCGGGAAGGGTAGCAACAAGTGTTTTACCTTCACCCGTTCTCATCTCTGCAATTCGGCCCTGGTGCAAAAGTATACCGCCCATAAGCTGAACGGTAAAGGGGCGCTTGCCGAGAACTCTTGCATCAGCCTCTCTTACAAGGGCAAATGCCTCGGGGAGTATGTCGTCAAGTGTTTCGCCTTCTGCAAGTCTTTTCTTGAATTCATCTGTGCAGGCTCTCATTTCCTCGTCGGTCATCGCTGCATATCTGTCTGCAAGGGCTTCTATTTTATCCACTGTGGGTTTTATTTTCTTAATCTGCTTCTGGCTGTACGTGCCGAAAATCTTCTGGAACAATCCCATTATATCCTCCGCTGTGCGCTCACGTGTGAGCGCGTGCATATTAATTCACATAATTATAGCACATGTGAAAGGCAAAATAAAGAGGAAATTGTAAATATTTTAAATATTTTTGTGCGCGATATTGAATTTAGTGCGTCGTGGTGGTATAATAATCCTAAAAAACGGAGTTTTGGATGAGAAAGATAAATATTGTTTTGTATGCTCCCGAGATACCGCAAAACACGGGTAATATTTCAAGGACTGCGGCGGTAACAGGCGCGGCATTACATATGATAAAACCGTTTGGATTTGAAATAACCGATAAGCACCTCAAAAGAGCAGGGCTTGATTACTGGGATAAGCTTGACGTTACGTACTATGAAAATTACGATGAGTTTCTTCGGAAAAATCCCGGAGCCGAGCTTTATTTCTTCTCTGCCAAAGGAGAGATATGCTATGCGGACGTAACCTATCCCGATGGCGCGTACCTTGTTTTCGGAAAGGAATCTGTAGGCCTTCCCGATGAGCTTGTAAGCGCCAATATGGACAGGTGCGTTAGAATACCTATGCTCGAAACACTCAGATGCCACAATCTCTCAAATTCGGTTGCTATTGCGGTGTACGAGGTATTAAGACAATCCGGCTTTGACGGAATGTCAATGAAAAGATAAGTAAAGCGGATTTGTGTTTTTTGCAAATCCGCTTTTTGTCGGGTTTGTATAGAAAAATGAGCCTTTTTATTTATGTTCGAGTATTGACTTTTGCGGAAAAGTGTATTATACTCTATGTGATACTAAAATTGCCGGGCTATATACCGGCAACAAATAAGGAGTTTTACAATGACTAAAATAGATATTTTTTCCGGCTTTCTCGGTGCGGGAAAGACAACGCTTATAAAGAAGCTTCTCAGCGAGGCTTATGCCGGAGAGAAGGTCGTTCTTATTGAAAACGAATTTGGTGAGATCGGTATCGACGGCGGCTTTTTGAAGGATGCCGGCATTGAGATAACCGAGATGAACTCGGGTTGTATCTGTTGCTCCCTTGTAGGAGATTTTGCAGCGGCGCTCTCCAAGGTTTTTGAAGAATATGATCCTGACAGAGTTATAATCGAGCCTTCGGGTGTTGGTAAACTTTCCGATGTTATCCGCGCAGTTCAGGGCGTTGAAACCGAAACTGCTAAGCTCAACTGTTATACGGTTGTTGTTGATGCCGGCAAGTGCAAGATGTATATGAAGAACTTCGGCGAGTTTTTCAATGACCAGATAGAGAATGCTTCCACAATTATTTTCTCCCATACCGACGTTGTAAAGGGCGAAAAGACCGAAGAGGCTATCAGGCTTGTAAGAGAGCATAATTCCTCAGCGCTTATGGTAACAACTCCTTGGAGTGAGATTGACGGCAGGGAAATTCTTTCCGCTATGGAAAACGGCAACACCATTGAAAAAGAGCTTGTAGAACTTGAGCACGACCACAAGCACCATCATCACCACCACGACCATGACGAGCACTGCGACTGCGGATGCCACGATCACGAGCATCATC
>JAZLCY010000141.1:0-1968 GCA_045614485.1 Eubacteriales bacterium | reverse complement strand
TATGATGTATTACACAAGAGGAGGTATTCCATGGACATACAACTCAAGCGCGGATTGCTGGACGTTTGCGTTCTGGCGGCAATAAAGGACGAGGAATCCTACGGATATAAAATTATAAAGGACGTTAAGCCCTGCGTAGAGCTTTCCGAGTCTACGCTTTACACGATATTAAAAAGACTCGAGAGCGCCAAGCTTTTAACGGTGCGCTCGGCTGAGCACGACGGCAGGCTTAGAAAATACTATCGCATAACCAAGGCAGGAATAAAGCGCATAGCCGATTTCAAGGCGGAGTGGCGCGAGGTTATGGCAATATACGATTTCGTTGCAAAGGAGGATGAAGGAAGTGACTAAAGCCGAATTTATACAAGAGCTTGAAGCAAGGCTTTCGGGACTGCCGAAAAAGGAAGTTTCGGACAGAGTTGCCTTTTATAGCGAGATGATAGACGACAGGATCGAAGAAGGACTTTCCGAAGAGGCCGCCGTTGCTGACGTTGGCACCGTTAAGGGCATTGTTAAGCAGATCATAAACGAGATCCCCCTTGGCAAGATAGCTAAGGAGAGCCTCAAAAAAAGGAGAAAGCCGACCGCGCTCGAATTGACCCTTATCATAATCGGCTCGCCGATATGGTTATCCATCCTTATATCCCTTGCGGCAGTGGTATTATCCCTTTACGTTTCGATCTGGGCGGTGGTAATATCGCTTTGGGCGACCTGCCTGGCGCTTGCAGTGGGCGGCGCTGGCGGAGTGATCGGCGCTACGGTTCTCACATTCACATCCGGCATCACCCCGGGCGCATTCCTTTTGAGCTTGTCTATATTCTCTATGGGCGCGGCAATATTTGCCTTTTTCGGATGCAAAGAGGCAACCCGTGGCACGATTTTGCTGACGAAGGTGATCATCAGAGGGATCAAAAATCTCTTTATCGGGAGGGGTGTAAGATGAAAAAAACGACTAAAATATTGCTTATCATCGCGACTGCCCTCGTTGCATCCGGCATGATATTATTCACTGTTGTTATGTCGTTTAACAAATGGGATTTCGGGAGGATGAGCACCGTGAAATATGAGGAAGCAACACACGAAATAGAAAAAGATATTACCGCTATCGATATCGATATAAACGCAGGCAACGTAGAGATCAAAAAATCCGATGACGGAAAGATAAGAATTTTTGCAACTCAGCCCGTTCTGGAAAGGTTTGAAGCCTGCGTGCTTGATGACGGAACTCTTTCCGTGACACAGAGAAACGACAGAAAATGGTATGACTACATCGCAATAGGATCTCAGGGCGCATCGCTGACCGTGTATCTGCCGGGCGAGGAATACGGCGCATTGAAGATAGATGCCCGCACCTCCGACGTAACAGTGGATGCAGGCTTTACGTTTGGCACGATAGACATAAGCATAACAACAGGCGACGTTGCCTGCAATACAAAATCCGGCGGCGACGTGAATATCAAGACGACCACCGGCGATATTGAGCTTAAGGATATCCGGGCAAAGAACCTTACCGTTAAGGCGACGACCGGCGGCATTACAGTGGACACAGCCATATGCGACGGCGACGTTAGCATCACCGTTACGACCGGAAACTGCGATCTTAGCGGAATGAGGTGCGAGAATTTTTACTCCACCGGAGGATCGGGCGACCTTAAGATGAATATTGTCAGAGCAGATAAAAAGCTTGAGATCAAGCGCACTACCGGAGGCGTTACGCTTGAAAAATGCGATGCGGGCGAGATCGAGATAAGCACAACTACAGGCAACGTTACCGGAAGCCTTGCATCAGAGAAGATCTTCTTTGCCCAAGCAACTACAGGCAAGATAGACGTTCCCGAAACAACTATCGGCGGCACGTGCAAGATAACCACCACCACAGGAGATATAACGATCAAAATATCCCCTGTTCCCACCGAATAAACAAAGACCCCGCGAGGGGTTTTTTCCCCACGGGGGGGCGGTTTTGTT
>JAZLCY010000140.1:0-17420 GCA_045614485.1 Eubacteriales bacterium | reverse complement strand
CCAACCATATCCTCGGTTACGTAAACCGGCCCGTGCTTTATACCGTCGTGTACGGCGATAGTGTGACCTACGAATTCAGGAAATATAGAAGAAGAACGCGACCAGGTCTTGAGCACCTTTTTCTCATTCTTTTCATTCATTGCAACTATACGATTGAAGAGCTTCTCTTCAACGTAGGGTGCTTTCTTTAAGCTTCTGCTCATTGTTAATCTCCTTCTTCAATTACTTAGCGTTTCTGCGCTTAATAATGAATTTGTTGGTTCTTGCCTTCTTATTTCTGGTCTTATAACCAAGAGCAGGCTTGCCCCAAGGAGTAACAGGTCCGGGACGACCAACAGGTGACTTACCTTCACCACCACCATGAGGGTGATCGCAGGGGTTCATTACAGAACCGCGAACGGTGGGACGGATACCCTTGTGGCGAGTCTTACCTGCCTTACCAACCTTGATAGTTTCGTGCTCAAGGTTGCCTACCTGACCGATAGTTGCCTTACAATCAAGACGAACTATACGAACTTCTCCGGAGGGAAGTCTAACCTGCGCGGTGCCGTTTTCCTTCGCCATAAGCTGAGCGAACGCACCTGCTGAACGAACGAGCTGAGCGCCCTTGCCGGGATAAAGCTCGATGTTGTGGATTATAGTACCTACAGGAATCTGAGCAATGGGAAGAACGTTACCGGGCTTAATATCTGCATTAGCGCCTGCGGTTACAACGTCGCCGTCGGTAAGACCTACGGGAGCGATGATGTAGCTCTTCTTGCCCGCCTCATTCTCAAGGAGCGCAATGTAAGCGGTTCTGTTGGGGTCGTACTCGACACCGATTACCTTTGCATTCTCGTCAACGTTTCTCTTGAAGTCGATAAGTCTGTATTTCTGCTTGTTACCGCCGCCGTGGTGACGAACGGTGATCTTGCCGTAGCTGTTTCTGCCGGCATGCTTCTTCTTCGTTACAACGAGGCTCTTCTCGGGAGAAAACTTAGTTACCTCTGCGAAGGAAGGGGTGGTCATATTTCTGCGCGACGGTGTGGTCGGCTTATATGTCTTTACTGCCATTTTATTCTACCTCCTGTCTCAGTTCATGCTATCGAAGAAAGCGATAGGAGCAGAGTCCTCAGTAAGAGTTACGATAGCCTTCTTCCACTCGCTGGTGTAGCCGAAGTGAACGCCGTATCTCTTGGGCTTCTTCTTCATGTTGATAGTATTGACCTTTGCAACCTTGGTCTTCTTGAACATGGTCTCAACTGCTGCTGCGATCTCTGCCTTGGTAGCGTCCTTAGCAACCTCGAAGCTGTAGCGCTTCTCAGCAACGGTATCCATGCTCTTTTCAGTGATAAGAGGTCTTATGATGATATCTGCATAGCACTTCATTACGCATATACCTCCTCGATCTTAGCTACAGCGTCCTTTGCAACTACGAAGCTGTTGCAGTTAAGAACGTCGTAAACGTTAATGGTGTTCCACTGAGTCGTCTTAACACCCTCGATGTTCTGGCAGCTCTT
The DNA here is from genome assembly GCA_045614485.1 of Eubacteriales bacterium. Classification (GTDB taxonomy): domain Bacteria; phylum Bacillota; class Clostridia; order Oscillospirales; family CAG-272; genus UBA1740. The sequence goes on along the minus strand of JAZLCY010000140.1, from coordinate 15,921 downwards.
GATTACGAAGCTGTTAACCTCGGGCAAAACGATAAGGGACTTCTTAGCGGCGCCGATTGCGGTAAGCATTGCGGTCATCGCCTTGGTCTTGTACTCTGTTGCGGTGATGTTGTCAACAACGATCATCTCGCCTGCCTCAACCTTAGCAGAAAGTGCGCTGAACAAAGCAGCTCTCTTAACGCTCTTGTTGAGATTTACGCGGTAGCTGCGGGGCTTGGGGCCGAGTGCGATACCGCCGTGTGTCCACTGAGGAGAACGGGTGCTTCCCTGTCTTGCGTGACCGGTACCCTTCTGCTTCCAGGGCTTTCTACCACCGCCGGAAACTTCCGAACGAGTGAGAGTGGACTGGGTGCCCTGTCTCTGATTCATAAGATATGCTCTTACTGCGGTGTGGAGGACTGCTTCATTCACTTCTGCACCAAAAACCTTGTCAGACAGAGTAATTTCGCCTACTTCCTTGCCCGCCATATCTACTACTTTAATATTAGGCATTGTGTGTTCCTCCTTCCGTTATGCTTTAACCGAATCGCGAATAAATACGATGCCGCCCTTGGAACCGGGAACCGCACCCTTTACAGCGATAAGATTCTTTTCTGCATCAATCTTAACCGCAACGGGGTTAAGGATAGTAACCTGCTCGTTACCGTACTGACCGGGCATCTTCTTGTTCTTGAAGATTCTCGCAGGGTCGATAACACCCATTGAACCGGGCTGACGGTGGATAGGACCGGTACCGTGAGTCATTCTGAGAATGTGGTGACCCCATCTCTTTACGCAACCGGTATAACCGCGGCCCTTGGTGATACCTGTGATGTCGACCTTGTCGCCCTGGGCGAAGGTTTCGACTGTTACCACTGAACCAACCTCATACTGTGCGCAATCCTCAAGTCTGAATTCCTTGAGATGTCTCTTGGGGCTAATGCCTGCCTTCTCGAAGTGACCGATTTCAGCCTTTGTAAGATGCTTCTTCTTTGCATCCTGATAAGCGAGCTGAACCGCTTCGTAGCCATCGTTCTCGATGGTCTTCTTCTGTGCTACCACGCAAGGACCTGCTTCAATCAGGGTTACGGGTATTACGTTGCCTTTTTCGTCAAAAATCTGGGTCATTCCCAGCTTCTTACCGATAATGCCTTTTTTCATTTTTCCTCCATGTAGTTATTGGTTGACGATTTTGAATTTTCGCTTTCGCGGAGTCGCCAACTTGACCACTAAGGTCTTGTGGGTTAATTTTGTGGGATTTGAAGCTCCCGGTTTGGCTTACGCCTTGATCTCGATTTCAACACCTGCAGGAAGCTCGATGCTCATGAGAGCCTCTACAGTCTTCTGCTGGGGGTCAAGGATGTCGATCAATCTCTTGTGAGTACGCATTTCAAACTGCTCACGGCTGTCCTTGTACTTGTGAACCGCTCTGAGGATTGTAACAATCTCCTTGTCGGTAGGAAGCGGAATAGGACCACTTACTTTGCTTCCGTTTCTCTTAGCAACTTCAACTATCTTCTGCGCTGCGGCGTCGATAATAGTGGAATCATAGCTCTTGAGTCTCACTCTGATTTTTCCCTGTGCCATTAATTTTGTCCTCCTTTTACGTATTGCTTTAAACCGCTTTAAGAAGGGCGGAGAGTTTTACACTGTGCCGGGTGTTTCAAATCACCCCTAACAAAATCAGTTCAGATAGTCACCGCAGGACTACCGGAACCGACAAAGAACACAGCTTGCCCATTTATAGGCATAACTACTCTTAATTCGCCCGGTTAAATATCGGACATACTCCACGGAAATTCCCTACCTCAAGGGTAGCCACCTCCCGCTTCATCGCATATCAAGCTCTTATATTATATAGTATTTTATCTGAAAATGCAATAGTTTTTTTCAAAAAAATTCAAAAAATAACCGAAAAAATCCATATAATTTTTCTTCCATTTTTGTGCATAATATACAAAAATTTTCTACAACATTTTCTTAGGAAAAATTTTTAGCCCCAAAAATCAATAGAATATGAGAAATTTCCTACAAAATTCAATTTGTCAACATTTTGTTAACAATTATGTTGTAAAATATTTTATACGCGTATTTAATATTAAATGGAAGGAAACTTTCCAATGAAGAAAACGGCAAGACTTTTCGGCGCCTATCTGCCGATGCTTTTAGTGCTCTTACCCGCAGCAGTCGTACTCCGTACTATTGCCTGCTTTAACAATATGAATATGGGAGGTTATTTCGATAACAAGACCCTGATAACCGTAGCAAACGTTACAGTTGTAGTAATTGTTGCCATATCACTGAGCTATCTTCTGATAGCAAAAAAGGATATAAAGCTTGTGTACCGCCCACAATCTCCGCTTAACTTTATCCCCGGCGCGATCATATGCGCGGCGCTGATCTTTGTGGCTATTTACACTATTATACTTGCTACACCCAACATAAAGGAATACTTTAACAGGCAGCCCGATGACCGCACCCCCAGCATGCTTGTAAAACCCATGCTCACACTGTGCACAGGTATTACAGCGGCACTTTCGATCCCCTTCTTTGCTGTGAGCGCTGTGTGGGCTAAGGCAAAAAGCGTGATCATCTCCAACCTCGGACTTATGATACTCGTTTTCCTTTGCCTTATGGTAGCAGGCATTTATTTTGACAAGAGCGCCGCACTCAATATGCCCGCAAAGGTAGTAAGCCTGATGGCATACCTCAGCGCAGCAGTTTTCTTCCTTTATGAAATCAGATTACCGCTCGGGCGCGAAAAATGGCGCGCGTATATATGCTTCAGCATGATATGCACGGCACTGTGCGCATATTCGGCGATCCCCTCCCTTATAGTACTGATCAGCAACCCCGATACCCTGCCCCGGCTTGCAACAAGCGAATTTGAGATCATTATGACACTTTCGCTGTTTATCTTCGCATCGCTGAAGCTTGCACTTACGGCAACGCTTATCGAGGATAAGGAAAGTGCTGTGGCCCAGAAGGTGCGCGAATACGCGCTTGAGAGGGCAAAGATCCTTGAGCCCGAAGAGGACGAGGTTGAAGAGGTTGGCGAAGGCGCCGACACCGCACCCGAAAGCGAAGAAGAGACCGAGGACGAGCAGGTTGCAAACCAGGAGAGCTTTTTCGAGGATGAGGCCGAGAAGAGCGATACTCAAACGGCAGAGGAAATGCCGATCGAGGATGCAGGACTGCTTGCAGAGCTTGAAGAAATATCCGAGGAAAGAAGACTCGAACTCAGCGCAAATATCGACACTACAGCCGAAGAAGGCGAAAAGGAAGCTGACAATCAATGAAGAAAATACTCGTTGTTGACGGAAACAGTATCATAAACCGCGCGTTTTACGGCGTAAGACCGCTTACGACAAAGAGCGGAAAGCAGACCGGCGCGATATACGGAATGATCAATATAATCTACAAGCAGATAAAGGCAGTGAAGCCCGACTATTGCGCGGTTGCATTCGACCTTAAAGCCCCCACGTTCAGACACAAGATGTTTGACGGCTACAAGGAAGGCAGACACCCTACGCCGCCCGAACTGTTATCGCAGTTTGACGATGCAAAGGAATGCCTTACCCTTATGGGAATACACGTGCTTGAGCTTGCAGGCTACGAAGCAGACGATATTCAGGGAACGGTAGCAAGCTTTGCGCACGCATCCGATGATATGCAGAGCTATATTCTTTCGGGCGACCGAGATCTTTTCCAGCTTATTGACGATAAGATCACGGTTCTTTGGGCAACCAACAGCGACACTGTTACCTACGACACAAATGCCTTTGTGGAAAAGTACGGTGTTCTCCCCTCCCAGTTCGTTGATATGAAGGCGCTGATGGGCGACTCATCCGACAACATTCCCGGTGTTGCGGGAGTAGGTGAAAAGACCGCGGCAAACCTTATTAAAAACTTTGGAACTCTTGACGGAATATACGAAAACATCGAGAGCAAGGACATCTCAAAGGGTGTGCGCGAGAAGCTGACAAGAGATAAGGAAAACGCATACCTTTCCAGAACACTTGCGAAAATAGAAACAAATGCACCCGTAGGGTGCAGCCTTGAAGACCTGAGATATGACGGGCCTGACAAGGCAAAGCTCAGAGCAAAGTTTGCCGAGCTTGAATTGCACTCATTTATAGCAAAATTCGCCCTTGACACCCCCGATTCCGAGCCCAAGGAAGTAACCGAGGGAGTTAAGGAGGAATTCAAGGCGGCGGCATCAGGCGAGATCAAAGAGATAGGCGAAAAGATCGCGCTCGTTCTCGCAGACAAGAAGCTTTATATCCATACAGAAGACGGCAAGAGCCTTGAATTTTCAGGAGATCTTGCCGAGATATCCGACTTTGCAAAGGGTAAGAATATAGTTTGCTTTGACGGTAAAAAGCTTATACACGAGCTTGAGCGAAAGGGTATAAGCACACAGGATGCAAGATTTCTTGACCTTATGATATATGCCTACGTTCTCAACCCCGGAAGCGGTGCATCAAGCGTTGAATCGCTTGCGGCAATGTTTCTTGGCGAGAGTGTTGGCTCGGCTCCCTGCCCCGAGGTGCTTATGCGCCTTGAAGCCGAGATGCGAAAGAAGATAAAGGAAAACAAGCTGGAATTCATACTCGATGAGCTTGAAATTCCGCTTATCCCGATACTTGCCGAGATGGAAAGCACCGGCTTTAAGATCGACAAGGCAGGCATGCTTGAATATGCGGAAGCACTTGAGGAGCTTGCAGACGGACTTAAGCAGGGCATTTATATGCAGGCAGGCGGAGAGTTTAACATCAACTCACCAAAGCAGCTTGCAGACGTGCTTTTCGTAAGGCTCGGGCTTCCCTGCCCCAAGAAAACGAAGAGCGGTTTTTCCACCGACGCACAGACCCTTGAGGAATTGCGCGCAGAATCCCCGATAATCGACGATATTCTTGAATACAGACAGGTTACAAAGCTTATCGGCACTTATGCTTTGGCACTGCCCGAGGTTGCAGACGAAAACGGCAGGATCCACACCGATCTGAAGCAGGCGCTGACGGCAACAGGCAGACTTTCGAGCGCAGATCCCAACCTGCAGAATATTCCTATCAAGACAAAGATGGGAAGGCAGATGAGAAAATATTTCATCGCAGACGAAGGAAACACCCTTGTTGATGCCGACTACTCGCAGATAGAATTGCGCCTTTTAGCACATATATCCGACGACTACACAATGTGCGAGGCATTCAAAAGAGGCGACGATATACACACCAAGACCGCGGCGGCAGTTTTCGGACTTCCCGAGGAAGCGGTAAACGAGGAACAAAGAAAGAGAGCTAAAGCAGTTAACTTCGGTATCGTTTACGGCATAAGCGGTTTCTCTCTTGCAAAGGATATAGGCACAACCCCAACCCTTGCAACAAAATATATCAAGAATTACCTCATGAATTACCCCGGAATCGACAGGTACCTTGAGGACGTTGTAAAGGATGCAACCGAGAACGGATACACCACGACTCCCCTCGGCAGACGCAGATATATTCCCGAATTGACTGCATCCAACGGCAACGTGAGAGCATTTGGCAAAAGAATTGCCATGAATGCACCCATCCAGGGCGCCGCGGCCGACGTTATGAAGCTCGCTATGATCAAGGTGTATAACAGGCTCAAAGCCGAGCTGCCCGAGGCAAGACTCGTTATGCAGGTGCACGACGAGATCATAATCGAAGTCAAGGAAGCCGACAAAGAGATCTGCATGAGGATCGTTAAGGAAGAGATGGAAGGCGCAGTATCTCTCGCAGTTCCCCTCACCGTTGACGTTACAAGCGGAAAAACTTGGCTTGAGCAGGAATAATGAATATCAGGCCGGCAGAAAAACGAGATCCTTAATTGGAAAAGAAAATATAAGAAAAAGCGACAGACCCCTGTCGCTTTTTTTCATTTACTTGATTATAAGCTTTCTCGGCAGCTGAATATCAGATCCCACCGCCGTATCTATTGAAATCGAATTGTCTATACAAAGCTTTTCGCAGGTTGTGTGATGCTTCTTTGCAATATCAAAAAGAGTTTGATCCGGCAAGGGATAATAAACGGTAATGCGCGAAGCGGACGGATGAAGAAACTCCTCATCGCAAGCAGTAAGAGAGGATAAACACCTGATCTTACCGTTGAAAGAAGACTTCACCGTGGCACAGACGGTTATCTTGAAGCAGATCTCATCCGCATCAATGGTTGCATCCGTAAGATGAGCACAAAGCTCACACTCTACGCTGTCATTTGCGCTAATATGACTACTATTATTTACATTATATGCAAACGGCAGCACGTGCTTATAAGGCGTATATACAATTGCATTATCGCCGTTAATTTCACACGCAACCCCACTTATTTGGATCTCTCCGCCAATTTTTATGCTATGGCGCTCGGGCACACACTCCAGCTTAACCACGTCTGCCCCGGCAATAAGAATATCGCGCACAGAGGATAAACCGATAGCAGAAAGCTTTACTCTTTCATCAAGATAAAACTCCGTATTTATGACGTCTGCCAGCGTTGTGTAATCAAGGTCGGAATATGTGTTCTCGGTTTCGTGATCTATCAAATACGCATCCGTTACAACCGTTTTCTCGGCATTGTATGCCCCGTATACGTTGATCTCGACTATTGCGTTTACCGAGATCACCGAATCCTCCCCTTCCTCATAGACACCGACCGTTACACTGCTTGCAATACCGTTTGCGGTGAGCTTTATATCAGCCGGAAGTTCACCTCTTTCCACTGTATGCTCAAATGGATATGACTTTTTAGTTGAGTAAGGAGGAGTGTCCTCAACCCGCCTTATCATCTCAACAATGACTTCACCCTTTACGGCAATACCTCTTTCACTTGCCCTTATATCCGATATTCTTACGTCGCAATCGGTAAGAACAATTTCAACATCATCCCTGCCAACACCGTTGATGCGGCCGATCTCCTCCGCGATCTCCCTCTCGGCTGTTGCAATATGCTCATATACTTCGCTTTTGATCCGGGTTGTGCTTTTTTCCAACTGCTCGGCGTCAATTCCCTCACACAAATTCTCTTCCCCATCGCCCTCGGTAATCATTGCCGAGCTTACCTCTACCACAGATTTAAAGGATAGTTTTCTTGGCCCGGTGGTGCGAACGCTCGCCCCCGCCACCTTGCATTTATGGAAGGAATCGCGCAATTCTCCATCAGCGCACGAAAACGTTGCCGCATAGTCGGACGAAGCTGTAACGGCGGTGAGTCTGTTTTCTGCATCGGCATAAAGAACCTCGTACTCCACAACACCGCTATGCTCAGCATCCGCGCCCGATACGTATTTGCCGCCGGGCATACCCTTCGCCCTCGAATATAAGATCTTCTTTATATCCCCCATATAATCCGGAAGAATATACTCACACGAGCTTTCAACTTCTTTTTTTACAATTTTGTTCATACCCACCTCCATAGTTTTCACTATACGATATGAGCACCGAAAGGATAATATGACCAGCAAAATAAAAAAGCCAGCGATTCACCTGCAAGCATCGTAAGATACTGAGGCAGGTCATATAACCGCTGGCCCATAAACAAAATTAAATACGTAGTAGTCGTACCGTTTCCAAAAACGAGTACGATGAGCAGTTTGCGAACAGATTTTGAGGAAAAATCGCCGTTATTCTACCCGAAGGCGTAGTTACCTACGTCGAGAGGTGGAAAACGGCGATTTTTACCAAAAGATGAAAGCAAAATCATCCCAAGCCCATAGATTCCATCAACCTCTTATTAAATTCCTCAGCTGTGTTGTAGCCCATGCGCTTCTGACGGTTGTTCATGGCTGCAACCTCTATTACTACGGAGAGGTTTCTACCGGGACAAACGGGAAGAACTATGCTGGGAACACGGATGCCGAGGATGTCCACGGTTTCGGACTCAAGACCAAGGCGGTCGTACATCTTTCCCTGCTGCCAGTTTTCAAGGTTGATAACAAGATCGATCTTCTCAGTTTCCTTAACGGCACCCATACCGAAAAGACGGCGAACGTCTACAATACCGATACCGCGAAGCTCAACGTAGTGGCGGATAAGCTCAGGCGCTTTACCGACAAGAGTGGTGGCGGAAACCTTCTTGATCTCAACGGCATCGTCTGCAATAAGACGGTGGCCGCGCTTTACAAGCTCGATAGCCGTTTCACTCTTACCGACACCGGAATCACCGAGAAGGAGAATACCTTCACCGTACACCTCAACAAGAACGCCGTGGCGAGTGATACGCGGGCCGAGCTGAACGTTAAGATAAGCAATAAGCGCCGCCATAAACTCAGAGGTTCGCTCCGAGGTACGAAGAAGGGGCACGTTATATTTTTCCGCGATAGAAACGGTTTCGGGATCTATCTCAATAGATGACGTAACAATAACACCTGCAGGCATAGATCTGAAAAAGTCCTCAAGCCTGCGGCGGCGCTCCTCAGGTTCAAGCTGGGAGAGAAAAAGGTTTTCCACCTTACCAACGATCTGAATGCGGGCCTGCTCATAGTGATCGTAGAAGCCAACAAGCTGGAGGCCGGGGCGATTAACGCGGGAGCAGCTTATCTGAATATCGTTGGGAAGATTGGGCAGATATATAGTTTCAAGATGAAATTCATCAATAATGCTCGAAAGAGCGACGGTGTAGTTTTCTTCCATTTTTGTCCTCACCTTCAGCCACTATCGGTGGCAACGTTTTTAACAAGGTTATTTTAACACATTTATCTTCTAATTGCAAACACTTTTAAGAATTTTTCTTTTATTTTTTTGAGGTATTGATTTATTTATATTTTTTTGTTAAAATAAAGAAAAAACGTACACGGAGATGCGTGATAATGAAAATAATAAAAAGGTTGCTTGCACTCAGCCTGCTTATAGCTACCTGCCTGTGTGCCACGTCATGCCGCTACAGGCCCGTTAAGAGCACAAAGGAAGAGATGCAAACCGTTCTTACAATGACGGTGGACGGCACGACCTACGAGGTTGCCTACGAATTGTACCGCGCGTTTTTCCTGCAGCTGAAGAGCGAGGTTGACGGTGGGGACGAGAGCGTTTGGACTTCGGATAAGAAGGACGAATACATCGAGAAGATCGATGCAATGATATACTCGAGAATCGCAGATATATATGCGGTTCTACATCTTTGTGATAAGGTTGGAATCGACCTTTATTCAAGAAACGTAAAGAAAACGATCAAAAACTACATAAAGGCGAGTGTTGAGGGCGGCGCTATCGACGACTCTGTGTTCGAGGGATTTGGCGGAGATTACGACGCATACCTTGCTCACCTTAAATCTATGTACCTCAACTATTCGGTACAGGAGCTACTCTTCAGATATACTATTGCCAACATTTTGCTTGCAGATTACTATGAAGACAAGATAGAAGGCGGCGAGTACAACTTCACGCGCGACGACGTTAAGGCATTCTATGACAGCGACGACTGTGTAAGAGTTTTGCAGATGTACCTTCCCACAAACACAGAGGTTGACAGAAGCATCAACACACCCGAGCGCGCAGAAAAGCTTCGCAACGATATTGCGGATCTTTACGGAGAATACTCGGTTGGCACTTATATGATAAGCAACTCCCTTGCAACAGAGGAGCTGCGCGACGGCTTCTTCATCGGTAAATGGAGCCTTGACCCTATGTACTACGAGGAGCTTACCGCAAGCGCATTTGCACTTGCAAAGGGTGAAACAAGCGCGGTTATCGAGGTGAACACCGGATCAAGCAACGGCTACTTCATTCTTTACCGCTGTGCAAAGAGCGACGACAACTTCAACTCCTGCTACGATGCTATAGAGGATACCTACGTGCAGAACAGAATGGGCAAGAACATTGATGATATAAAGGTTGAGCTTGTGAAGAGCGCAACCCCCACAAGCGTACTTGTAAATCTTGACAGAAGCACTGTTTCGATGGACTGATGATTAAGGAAAACATTTTTGGCGGAAAGCGGCTTTTTACCACAACAGCGCCAACCGATTACCGAATCAAAAAGATCGCGGCAAACGAGTTTGCCCGCTCAACAAGGAGATTTCTTGACGAATGCTTTCGCGGTGCTATCGATCTTACGGTAGCGGAGGATGCGTTCGGCTACGTTGAAATATCAGTGTACGGCTTTGCATATCTTGTGAAGCTTGTGCTTAGCAAGATATACGGTAAAAGAGTGCTTAACGCGTCCCTCAGCTTCACAAGGAAAATGATCGAATTCACCGTTGATTTCGATACCGATGCCGAAGGAGATGACCTTGCCGACACGGTCAGCGCCGCAACGAGATGCGGTCTTGTAAGCGAGACGGAGGGCAAAAGGCTCAGATTTTACGCTCCCGTCAGACAAAGCGATCTTGTCTCACTCTATGCTCGGGACAGCATTTATTCACTTTCGGTTTACAATGAAGTCTTTTTTATATGAATAAAATGCATAAATATTCATAAATCACGAATTTTTCTTCAAAAAAGTGAAAAAATATTCAAAAACCCCCTTGACTTTTCGGTTGAGGGGGTTTAAAATAATACAGTAAAAAACAAAACACACATTTGGAGGATACAAAAAATGAATAAAAATTCAATCAAAAAGGTTGTTCTTGCATATTCCGGAGGACTCGACACGTCGATCATTATTCCGTGGCTTAAGGAGAACTACAACAACTGTGAGGTTATCGCAGTTTCCGGCAACGTAGGTCAGGCAGACGAGCTTGAAGGCCTTGAAGAGAAGGCTCTCAAGACCGGCGCATCCAAGCTTTACATCGAGGACCTTACCGACGAGTTTGTTGATGAGTACATCATCCCCACCGTTAAGGCAGGCGCTCTTTACGAAGAGTATATGCTCGGTACTTCTTTCGCACGTCCCATTATCGCTAAGAGAATCGTTGAGATCGCACTTGCCGAGGGTGCAGACGCGATCTGCCACGGTTGTACCGGTAAGGGTAACGACCAGGTTCGCTTTGAGCTTGCTATCAAGGCATTCGCACCCGATATGCACATCATCGCTCCCTGGCGTGAGTGGACTATCAAGTCCCGTGACGAAGAGATTGAATACGCAGAGGCGCACAACATTCCTCTTAAGATAAGCCGCGAGACCAACTACTCCAAGGATAAGAACCTTTGGCACCTCAGCCACGAGGGACTTGACCTCGAGGATACCGGCAACGAGCCCCTTTACGAGAAGGAAGGCTTCCTTGAAATGGGTGTTTCTCCCCTTCAGGCTCCCGATACCCCCACTTACATCACTCTTGATTTCGAACAGGGTATTCCCACCGCGTTCAACGGCGAGAAGATGAGCGCTAAGGACATAATCCTTAATCTTAACAAGGTTGGCGGCGAAAACGGTGTTGGCCTCCTTGATATCGTAGAAAACCGCCTTGTTGGCATGAAGTGCCGCGGCGTTTATGAAACTCCCGGCGGAGCTATTCTCTACTTCGCACACAACTATCTCGAAACCCTTTGCCTTGACAAGATGGTAATGCACGAGAAGCAGAAGCTTGCTATCACGTTTGCAGAGCTTGTTTACAACGGTCAGTGGTACACTCCCCTTCGCGAGGCTCTCTCCGCATTCGTTGACAAGACCCAGGAAAACGTTACCGGTAAGGTAAGGCTCAAGCTCTACAAGGGTAACATCATTAAGGCAGGCGCTTGGAGTGATTACTCCCTCTACTCTGAGGAGATCGCGACCTTCGGCGAGGACGAGGTTTACAACCAGGCTGACGCAGCAGGCTTCATCAACCTCTACGGTCTTCCCATCAAGGTGCAGGCTCAGGTAAACGCAAAGAACAAAAAATAATCTTCGGAGAACTCTAAAATGGAAAAAATGTGGGCGGGAAGGTTTGAAAAAGCGCTCGACAAGGTAGCGGACGATTTCAATTCCTCCATTCACTTCGATAAAAAACTTTATAAGCATGATATAAAGGGCTCAATGCAGCACGCAACCATGCTCGGCAGTGTCGGAATACTCACCGAAGGTGAGGTGGATGCTATCCTTACAGGACTCGATAGCATCCTCTCCGATCTGGAGTCGGGCAAGATCGACTTTGACTACAATGCCGAGGACATTCATATGTTCGTTGAGGCAGAGCTTACCAAAAGAATAGGCGATACAGGTAAAAAGCTGCATACGGCAAGAAGCAGAAACGACCAGGTTGCGCTCGATTTAAGACTCTATATGAGGGATGAGGCCGGTAAGGTGTACGACCTTGTTACAGAGCTTATCGAGGCGCTTCTGAGCGTTATAAAGGTGAACACCGACGCGATCATGCCCGGCTACACCCACCTGCAGAGAGCACAGCCTATCACCTTTGCCCATCATTTACTTGCATATTGCATGATGCTGCTTCGCGACAGGTCGAGAATTAAGGACGCGGTAGCGCGTATGAACTATTCTCCGCTTGGCTCAAGCGCACTTGCAGGCACTACACACCCCATTGACCGCGACTTTGTTGCAAAGGGCCTCGGGTTTGACGGAATCACAATGAACTCTATCGACGGCGTTTCCGACAGGGATTACTGCGTTGAGCTTGAGAGTGCATTTGCCCTTATTATGACCCATCTTTCCCGTCTTTGCGAGGAGATAATTCTCTGGTCCAGCTGGGAGTTCAAGTTTGTGGAGCTTGACGATGCATATACAACCGGCTCGTCAATCATGCCGCAGAAGAAGAATCCCGACATGGCAGAGCTTATCCGCGGAAAGTGCGGACGCGTTTACGGCGACCTTATGGCAACCCTGACGGTGCTTAAGGGCCTTCCCCTTGCATACAACAAGGATATGCAGGAGGACAAGGAAGCAATATTCGACGCGACCGAAACAGTTGAGAAGTGCCTTACTGTAATTACCCCCATGATACGCACGATGAAGTCCAACAAGGAGAATATGTATTCTGCTTGTAAGAAGGGCTTTATCAATGCAACCGACCTTGCCGACTACCTTACAAAGCGCGGCTTACCCTTCAGATCGGCCTACAAGATCGTTGGCACGATAGTTGGATACTGCGTAAAGAGCGGCAAGACACTTGATGAAATTCCGCTTGATACCTACAAGGAATATTCCGAGATCTTCAGCGAGGACCTTTACAGTGAGATCTCGCTTGAAAACTGCATCAAGCAAAGAGTTTCAAGAGGCTCTACCGGATACGACTCGGTTGGCGAGCAGATCGCATACGTTGAGGAGCTTTTGAAATGACAAAGATATTTATAGACGGAAAGGCCGGTACCACCGGCCTTCGAATTGAAGAAAGACTTTCGGCAAGGGACGACGTTGAAATCATCTCCCTTCCCGATGAATTACGTAAGGACACTATGGCGAGGAAGGAAATTATCAATTCCGCAGACGTAGTGTTCCTTTGCCTTCCTGACGATGCCGCGCGCGAGGCGGTATCTCTTATTGAAAACGACAAAGTTACCGTTATTGATGCTTCCACGGCACACAGAACGAATCCCGACTGGGCATACGGCTTTCCGGAGCTTGCGCCCGAGTTTGAGGAAGCAGAAAACAGAATGCACACCATAAAGGCTGTTATGGCTGCAACTCTTTAATTAAATTTATAATTTAAAAAAATGAAGGAAATTGGCGATAAAGCATTTGCCGTTTCCTTCATTTTTTGTTTTTTCGATTTCATTTCCCTGTTTTTTCTACTCATAGAGATTGAGCTTGGAGAAAAAATAATTGCAGTACGAAAAGACGAGGGATAAAATGAAACGAATAATAAAAAAAGCAGGCGCCGCCTGCCTGGTTCTGATATATCTTACGGGCGCAGTGAAGCTAAGCACCGGCGCCGCACACAGCGAAAAAGTTAACACGGGTACAACCTGCACGGCTTTTAACTCAGAAATCGCCGCAGGGGACGTTGAGGTTTCCTCCCGCATAATTGAGCTTATCTTTGGCACAAAGAAGAGCGAAGAGAAAGACGTGGTGCTCTACCCCGGAGGGAGTGCATTCGGCATTTTAATAAAGGAAGACGGGGTTACGGTTACCTCATCAAGCTCGAGCGCTATCAAGGTTGGTGATAGGATAATTGCCGCAAATGGCAAGGAAGTCAACGATGCAAAGGATATAGAAGAGATGCTCAAGTCCTGCGGTGGCAAACGAATTGATCTTACCGTTATACGAGGCGCAGAGAGGATAGGTCTTTCGGTTGCGCCAAGGCGCGAGGGAGATGAATACAAGCTTGGCGTTACCCTGAGGGCGCAGACGGCAGGAATAGGCACCATTACCTTTATAGACCCCGAAACAAAGGCATTTGGCGGCCTTGGGCACGGTGTTGGGGACGAGGGCGGATACGTTAGCATCAGGAGTGCCACGGCGAATTCCGTTACCCTTGGCAGATGCAAAAAGGGAGAATCCGGTAAAGCCGGCGAGCTGACCGGGGTTTTAAAAAAGGACATACTCGGCAGTGTTGTGAAAAACTGCGACTGCGGTGTTTTCGGTGTGCTTGATTCCCTGCCCGACTACTGCCGGGAGCCAATGCCAATCGCCACAAAAAGCGAGGTTAAATGCGGCAAGGCAGAGATAATCTCCACCGTAAAAAACGGCCTGCGCGCCACTTATGACGTAGAAATCAAGGATATCGACGTAAATTCCGAGGGCCCGAAGTCCTTTAAGATCGAGGTTACGGACAAAACGCTTATCGCCCTGACCGGCGGCATCGTGCGTGGAATGAGCGGCTCGCCAATCATCCAAGACGGCAAGCTGGTGGGCGCGGTCACGCACGTTATGGTAGCGGATCCAACCGAGGGGTATGGAATTTTTATTGAGAATATGCTGAACGCCGCACAAATGCCCTTGGCAAAGGCATCATAACGTGATAAAACAGGAAAATATATGAAAAAAGTTGTCCCTATTTGAACACACTCCACGAGATAGTTTAATAGGGACAACAGTTTTTGTCCGATTTTTATGCGATTTTGCGCAAAATTGTGTTGTCCCTATTATATCACACTGGTATTCCTTGGATGATGCCATAATTATTCGCCGAACTGCACATCAACCACTATTGTGGCAAGAAAGTTCGAGTAACAAAGCAAAAAACAACTTTTTCTCAACATTTGCGTTTTATTTCGCGTTTTTTTTACGGAATACTCTTGGCAGCATTTGCGATATATGTTACAATAAGAACAAGATTTAATGACGGGAGGATTTTCCTATGTTGGAAAAATTTGAAGTATATAACTTTATGGGATTCAAGGATAATCTGGTCTTTGATTTCCATACGTCAAAAAAATACACCTACAACACCGATCTCGTTCAAAAAAGCATAATCAAGAAAGCTTTGGTTTTTGGAGAGAACAGCAGCGGCAAATCGAATCTTTGCTATGCTCTTATGGATATTATTTTCCATTTGTCTGACAAAGAAAAAATAGCTCTCCCTGAGTCTGTATATTTGTGCGCTAACGGAGATAGCACCAATGCAATTTTCAAGTATCACTTTAAGTTTAACGGAAAAAGTGTGCTCTATGAATACTCAAAAAAATCTGCGAGCGAATTGTGCTATGAAAAGCTTTATTACAGAGACGAGCTTATCTTAGAATATAATTATTTCGACATTTCACATACAGTTATAAAAATCCCTGGGGCAGAACAGTTAAATAAGGTTCGTTTGCCTGAACAACTATCTATGCTCAAATACATATACAGTAACACTATTCAAGACGAAAAATCTATAGTGCGCCAAGTGGTTAATTTTGTTAACGGCATGCTCTATTTCAAGAGTTTGCGTGACGGCAACACTTATATGGGCTATTCTAACGGTTCAGATAATCTTTCTAATCTCATCATAAAAAAGGACAAGCTTAAGGATTTCCAAACTTTCCTCTTCGAGATGGGTGTTAATTACAATCTTGAAGAGATTACAACGTCGTCGGGTGATAAAATCATAGGCGTAAAGTTCAAGAATAAAGTCATCGAGTTTAACAAGGTCGCATCTTCCGGTACAAAAACACTGTGGTTGCTTTATTG
>JAZLCY010000139.1:0-4467 GCA_045614485.1 Eubacteriales bacterium | reverse complement strand
GCAACTATATCTCTGTTGCGGATCTCATATCCTTCATTATTTGCTGCTTCGATAACCGAATCAGATACGATTTTAACGATATCGTCGCCCTCTCTTATAATGGGTGCGCGAACGCCGCGAGATACCGTGCCGACCATACGGCTCATTATGATCACTCCTTTAATTTGGAATAATGAAAATTTCTAACCGATTTATTATAGCAGAAATGTGCACCGATGTAAAGTATTTTGCAAAAAAAAATGTATTTTGTGTTATAGAATGATAAAAAAAGCGGTCCGGCGATACAATTTTTTTAAAAAAACTACTACACGAATAAAATCCCCTTGCAAAAAGTATGCTTAAATGTTAGAATATATAAAAAGGATAATACCATGAAAAGCGAGGAGATATTTATATGACTTCAAAAGAGAAATTCATTGAGCTATATAAAAAGAATATAAAAAGGGAAGGCGCGGATAAGCTGCTTGAGTATCTTATTTCGTCCGATTTCTTTCAGGCGCCTGCCAGCGCAAGATTCCACTCATCCTATGAGGGCGGCCTTTGTGAGCATTCGCTCAACGTTTACGATTGCCTTGTAAGTTACCTTGCGGCAGAGAGAACCAAGAAGATAATCGCCACCTCATACTCGGACGAGAGCATTACTATCGTTTCGCTTCTTCATGATCTTTGCAAGATCGGTGTGTATAAGAAGGGCTTTCGCAACGTTAAGGACGAGAAGGGCGCTTGGCAGAGAGTAGATACCTTTGAGTATGACGATAAGCTCCCCTACGGCCACGGAGAAAAGAGTGTTTATATAATTTCGGGTTATATGCGCCTCACAAGAGAAGAGGCGTTTGCGATAAGATACCATATGGGATATTCTTCAACCGAAGACCCGAGAAACGTATCTGCGGCATTCGAGATGTTCCCCCTTGCATTTGCGCTTTCCACAGCGGATAGCGAGGCAACCTACTTTATCGAGAGCGATAAGGAAAAATAACAAAAAAGAAAAGAGCCCGGCAGTAAAAAATCTGCCGGGTTCTTTTTGTATTACAATGCGTGTGTATGCTGGTTTGCGCTTATGAGTCTGCCGTAGCAGTTGTAGCTGATAACTTCACCGGGAGCAGAGTCTATAAAGCCGAGAGGAAGTATTTCCGTCTCAAGCTCTTCGATCTTTGCAAGCTCTCCGTTTGCGTAAGCAAGCAGTCTTCTCTTGCAGGAGTCAAGTCTCTGCATAAGGGCACCCATACGGCCGTCGATAACTTCCATGCCTGAGGGCTTGTTGTCTATGTACCACTGCTTTTCGTATATCTTGTGGAAGCGCTTAACTCTCTTGATAACCTCGGTGTAATCGCCGTTAGCAAGCTCGATAAGCTTTGCCTTGTCGCCTGCTTTGTATGCCTTTCTTGTTTTGCATCCAAGCTCGTATTTGATCTCAAGCACGTCGCAAAGAGCAGCGAGAGAGTTGAATACGTAGGCATATTTTCTGGACTTCTTAGCGATTGCGGAAAGCTCTTCTCTGTGCTGTGCATAGTATGCCGCCGCACCCTCAGCAACTGTGTAGTCAAGGAATCCGAGGAAGGGGTCGGAGTAAAGCATATACTTAGAGGGACTCTGGTATCTTTCAGGAGCTACTCCTAAGGGATGGTTGGGAAGATCGCACTTCATAAAGTCGTCGAATTCCATGCCAACGATTCTCTTGAACTTTGCCTTGATCTTCTCCTCGTCGGTATTTCCGCGAAGGTATTCCGCAATGTAGCAAAGAGGTGCAAGCTGGGAGAAGTGGGAGCATTCCATACCGTCATCTCCCCACATTGTAAAGAATATATTCTTTATGCCGTTCTTTTTGCAGGATTTCATCGCCTCAGTCATCGTCTTGATAGAGAAGAGGTTGTTGGGTGCATATCCTGTCCAGCTCCAAACACCGCCTGCAAACCAAACCTCGCCCTTGAACTGCTTATGAATGTCTATCATATTGTCGTAGGTTTCTTCCTCTGTATGATAGTAATCCCAGTAAACAGGGCGCACGTCCTTGGGAATAGAGTCAACGATCTCTTTGGGAACGGTCTTGGGCTCGGTTACGTAGTATGCATCCTGGTTCCAGGTACGGATGAACATATCAGACCAAAGGAGAAGCTCGTATCCGTAGGGCTTAGCGATCTTGCGGATCCTGTCAAGATGCTTCTTGATGATCTCGTATGCGGGAACGTAGCCGTGCTCGTGATAGTATCTGCCCTTACCAAGCAGGTGTGCCTCGTCCATACCGATGTGGATCCTCTTGGACTTGAAGCAGGAGGAAAGGGTCTTGAACATATTTTCGATAAGCTGATAGGTGCGCTCATTCTCAGCAAGGAGAATGTCATCGCAGTCAACAGGCACCTGATTCCACTTGAAGTATGTCTTCATATGCGCAAGGGTCTGAATGCAGGGTATCGCCTCAATACCGATTGATGAGCAAAATTCGTCAATTTCCTTCATTTCCTCGATAGAATAGCGGGATCTCATATATCCAAAGTGGGGTTCGCCCTCTACCTCGTAAGTATCTTCCATGTAAAGAAACAGGGTGTTGTAGCCCATCTTCTTTATAATGGTAAGGAATCTTTTCAAGGATTCAAGCGTCATAACGCCGTTTCTTGAAAAGTCAAGCATAACGCCAAGTGATTTGTAATTTTTTGCCATAACTTTTATTCTCCTTTATTAAAAAGCTTGGTTGATAAATATTTTTCGCTTCCATCAGGAAGTATGGTAACAATGTTTTTGTCCTTAAAGAGGGGATTTTTTGCAAGCTTCAAAACTGCCGCCAGCGCCGCGCCCGACGATATTCCGCAGCTCACTGCGTCCGTTTTCATAACGAGCCTTGCGTATTCGTATGCCTCTTCGTCAGAAACGGTGATAACCTCGTCGTAGGATGCCGTATCAAGTGTTTTCGGTATGAATCCTGCGCCGATGCCCTGTATGCCGTGTGCGCCTGCTTTGCCTCCGGAAAGAATGGCAGAGCCTTCGGGTTCAACTGCATAGACCCGGATATTTTCAAGGTTTGACTTTAAATATTTTCCAACACCCGAGATAGTTCCGCCTGTACCGACACAGCAAACGAATGCGTCAATATTCTTGCCCATACCGTCAAGGATCTCAGGGCCGGTCGTTTCAAAATGCGCCTTCGGGTTAGCCGGATTTTCAAACTGCCCCGCGATTATCGAGCCGGGGATCTCGCCCCTCAGCCGCTCGGCATATTCGATAGCGCCCTTCATACCCAGCGCGCCGTCTGTAAGCACGACTTCGGCGCCGTAGCCTTCTATCATCCTGCGTCTTTCTATGCTCATAGTGTCGGGCATAACGATGATTGCGCGGTAGCCTCTCGCCGCCGAGATCATCGCAATTCCGATGCCGGTATTTCCGGAGGTTGGCTCAATAATGACAGATCCTGCCTTGATCGATCCCTTTTTCTCGGCATCGTCAATTATATATTTTGCCACTCTGTCTTTAACCGATCCCGCCGGATTGTAGCTCTCAAGCTTCGCGTATATTCTCGCTAAAGAGCCGGTTTTTTCTTCAAGTCCTCTTAGCCTTAAAATCGGGGTGTTGCCAATCAAAAAGTCAACGGATCCGTAGTGCTTCATTTGTTTTATATTCGCCTTTTCAACTTTTATTTTATTCTATCATAGCATAACTTGAAAGTCAATGATTATGCATGCTTTTTATATATAAATATATAAAGGTCGAGGAAAAGAATGCTTTTTGAAATGATTATGCCAACAAAAACCAAAAAAAACAGGAGAACCGGGTGTTAACCTCGGTTCTCCTGTTTTTATTTCAAGGAACAGGGCAGTGCGGTGCAGGAAACTGCAACCGCCTGTTTACGCAGAAATGCGTAATTCCTTTTTAGATCTTCTCGTATCTCTTGCGAGCTACGTAGGAGGTGTGAAGGGTGTGGTGAGCCTTGTGGCAACCGTAACCGCCCTCAAAGTAGTTGTCGTAAACTTCCTTGATGATGGGGTTGAGGTGTGACTTTCTCATCTCCATAGCCTCGTCCTGATCGTAAAGAGCCTTTGCTCTTACAGCCTTAAGGTCTACAGTATCACGAACGTGCTGAGGCTGGATGGGCTGACCGCCGCCGTTTACACAGCCGCCGGGGCATCCCATGATCTCAACGAAGGTCCAGTCTGCCTCGCCGGAAGCGATCTTGTCCATAACAAGCTTCGCATTCTTAGCGCCGGATGCAACAGCAACCTTGATCTTGAGGCCTGCGATCTCGTAGGTAGCTTCCTTGAGGCCCTCAGTTCCACGAACCTCGCTGAATACAAGCTCCTTGTTATCCTTGCCGGTAAGAACGTCGTTAGCGGTACGGAGAGCAGCCTCCATAACGCCTCCGGTAGCGCCGAAGATAACAGCAGCACCGGTGTCGATGCCAAGGGGATTGTCAAACTCCTCGTCGGGCAGAGCGGTGAACTTAATGCCTGCACGGCTGATCATTCTTGCAAGCTCACG
>JAZLCY010000138.1:0-22121 GCA_045614485.1 Eubacteriales bacterium | reverse complement strand
CATTTCTTCCTTTCTAATCTTTTTGGGCTCTATGCTCTTGGCAGACCCGACAGATACCTTATAAAATTCTACGAAGAAGATATTGCATCTGGTAAGATAACTCGTGAGGAGGCGCAGGAGCTTATTGATTTCTTTTGCCTTGGCGTTTCCGACCGCGTGTTTTCGCGTGCTGCATGTGGGTTTATGGTAGGTGGCCAAACGGAAAACGGCGAGCTTGTTGAGAACGAGCTCACCTATATGTTTTTGACTGCACTTGAGCATATAAAAATGTCTGACCCCAACGGCGCGCTTTGCGTAAATTCTAAAACGAGTCGTGAAATTATTGAGTATGCTGTTGAGATACTTTCGGGAGGAATTACCCATCCCGCTTTCTTTAATGATGACGTTATCGTATCCTCACTTTCGAGACTTGGTGTTGAACGATATGAGGCAGTTGAGTATATTCACTCGACGTGTGCGGAGATCACCGTGAGCGGATGCTCTAAAGGCCATACGACTGCTGTATTGATCGATATGCCAAGGCTTTTTGTCGAAACAGTTACTGAAAATCCGGACGCTGACTGCATAGATTCACTCCTTTCAATTTACAGCGAAAAGATAAAAAGCCGTTTGAGGAAGGGTATCCGGGAGTATGAGTACACGGTAGTCGAAGCAAACCGTAACGGAAATGAGCCTATGCGTATCTGTTGCTTTATTGACGATTGTATGAAGAGATGCCGCGAACCCAACGGCGGCGGAGCAAAATATGTTTTCATTCAGCCTATTTTTATTGGATTTGCAACAGCCCTTGATTCAATCGAGGCGGTAAACGAGCTTTGCTTTAAGCAAAATAAGCTTACAACAAAGGAATTTTGTGAAATAATCGCAGATAACTTCGAGGGCAATGAGGCGCTCCGCCAATACATAATTAACCGCCTTCCTCATTATGGAAATGACGATGACCGTATCGATCCCATGGCAGGCAGGCTTGCGGCTATGATCAGGGATATTTCATATCAAAAGCTCAGCGGAAATAAGTTTCTCGTCCCCGGCACGTTTTCCTACATTAGTCACGCATGCATGGGCTCTGTAATGGGGGCAACCTTTGACGGCAGAAGTAAGGGAAAGTCATATTCGGACGGTTGCTGTCCCACTCAGGGGCGTGACATAAACGGTCCTACTGCGATGATCAATTCCTTGACAGGGTGGGATCAATCCGATTTCCTCGCAGGTATGGTGGTAAACGTCAAGTTTTCAAAAAGCGTTTTCAACGAGAGCAGGAAGCGTCAACTTGCCGACCTTATATGCACTTTTATAAAGCGCGGTGGAATAGAAATACAGATAAATTCCGTTGACCGAGCAACGCTTGAGGATGCGATAGTGCATCCCGAGGATCACGCCGATTTATTGGTGAGAATAGGCGGATACAGCGACTATTTTGTCAGGCTCACACCCACTATGCAAGAGGAAATCATCGAGAGGACTGAATATTGATGGGAAGCACCGTTGGAAGAATATTCAATATCCAAAGATTTTCATTGGACGATGGCGATGGAATCCGCACGCTGGTCTTTCTGAAGGGCTGTCCATTGCGTTGCAAATGGTGTCACAACGTTGAGTCCTGGTCATCTTCTAAGGAGATTATCTATAACGTTAGAAGTTGTATATCTTGCCGTATGTGCCGGAGCGTTTGTGAAAGCTTATGCCACGATTTTGCCGACAATCATGCTTTCTTTCGTGAAAAATGTGTTATGTGCGGAAACTGTGCTGAAATCTGTCCGACAGGAGCACTCAAAATTGCAGGCGAGGATATGACGGCTGCGGAATGCTTGATGCGCATTTTGCGTGATAGAGATTACTTTGGTGTTGACGGCGGCGTTACACTCAGCGGCGGTGAGCCGATGATGCAAGCGGAGTTCTGCATCGAGCTTGCAAGCCTTGCGAAGAAAGCGGGAATAAAAGTTGCCTTGGAGACCAGCGGATTTTGCGACACCGCAAAGCTCATCGCAATTAAGCCGTATGTAGATCAGTTTCTTTTCGACTGTAAAGCGGCGAAAACGCATCACAAGCTGTTGACCGGGGTTGATGACGATTTGATCATAAAAAATCTTGAGGTGCTGTGCGAAAACGGAGCAACGGTTGAACTTCGATGTCCAATCGTTCCCCAAGCAAACCTTTGCGAAGAATTTATCGAAAAGATAGCCGCACTTGCAAACAGCTACCGGTCTATAAGTTGTGTGGCACTTCTTCCTTATCACAAGATAGGGCTCGAGAAATCTTCCATGCTCGGAAAGGTATCACAGCGCTCGTTCACCGTTCCCGAAAGAGATGCCTTAGAGAGTATCAAAGAATATCTTGCAGGGAAGATCAAGCAAAAAATAATAATTAAGTGAGGATAATATATGGATTTTAAAGGAAAAAATGTTCTCATTACCGGTGGTAGCCGAGGAATCGGCTATGCAACAGCCGCCGAGTTCGTAGAAAGCGGCGCAAGGGTGGTTACCACCGGCAGAGATGAAGTTCAGTTATCAAAGGCAGCCGAAAGCATCGGTGCGTACGCGCTAAAATGGGATATTGCCGATATTTCGATACGCGAGAAAAAGCTTGATGAGGCATACCGCCTGCTCGGTGGACTTGATGTACTGGTCAATAATGCCGGAATCCTGAGAACTGAGGATTATGGCGGAATACTGAGCGTTACCCCTGAATCTTGGGATCAGACGATGGACGTTAATCTGCGTGGAACGTATTTCCTCACGCAGTCGGTGCTGAAGCGTTGGATAGACAGCGGCTATAAAGGACGTGTTGTGTTTGTTGGCTCAAATAATGCTTATCGCGCGCTTGATCACGCCTATGCATTGTCGAAATACGCCATTCGTGGTCTTACCACAGGTCTCGGAAAAGCGATGGCGCCTTACGGAATTTGCGTAAATGCGGTAGCCCCCGGTCCTTGTACTACAACGATCCTTGGTTATGAGGATGGTGAGGTTCATAAAGATGGATCACCCTATGGCAGACATGCACTCCCGATAGAGATTGCAAAGGTAATAAAGTTTCTTGCATCTGAGGATTCTGGCACTATGGTAGGTCAAACTGTAATTGTAGACGGCGGTGAGACGTTGGTATGATCAAACGACACATAAAACAATAAATTAGGAGAAAAAATATGTTTTATCCAAGCAGATTTCATCACTTCACAAGGTACGCGAGTTTGACTCGCTCAGTTTTTAGTTTCTCTGTTTGCCTTTGCCATTTCCGAAACGGCGCGTATTTTTGAGGTGATCCTTTCAAATCCCACTCGGTGTGCGGAATGGTACAGGCGGAGCAGTCTTTAATTCCGCCCTCTATGTAAACGAAATTGCCGCCGTACTTATCCCCGAGCGGAAAAAGCGGGCAACAGCAGAACATACAGTTGAAAAATTCACCCTCGACCTTGTGGCAGGGGAAGTATTCGCATTCTTCGTTTTTGAAATATTTGCTGCTGTTTTTCATATTGCACCTCGTAGAGCAAATTTGTTCTTTAACATTTTTATAATTCTGCTTTTCAGAAAATGCATACTTAAATGAAAATTGAAGCGTACTGAAGTAAAAAGGTAATAAGCAAGATAGGGAAACGGCAATCGTCCGTTTCCCTATCTTTTGTTTTTTTTGATGACCCTTGATACGTCGGGCAAGATGCGTGTGTGCTTGATTTTTTGAGAGAGCGAACTTACCGCTATATTCACCTTGGTCCAATGCTGAGTTTTTAATTTTCGTCATCGCTTATCGGATCGCTGTCGAAAAAAGTAAATTTTAAAGTTTTTCCTGTTGCATATTGCAAAGCAATATGATATAATCGGTGTATAACAGTATCAGCACTTTTTTTCCTTGAGCGCGCTCTCCGTTTTCTTTATATTTTCCTTAGCTCGCGGAAGATGGCATACGAGGTAAGAGTATACCGCGTCAATTATCGCGAGCTGCGAAATTCTGGAGCTCAATCCGAGTATTCTGTAATTCGTTTCATCCGATATGGTATGGAGCATTACGTCGCAGAATTTGTCAATAGGCGCTTTTCCGTTATTCGTGATAGCTACCGTAGTTGCGCCGTTATTTTTTGCTATTTCAATAGCTTCGATGATATCTCTCGAGCTTCCTGAATGCGAGATTGCAAAAGCAACGTCGCTCTTGCCGAGATGTGATGCGGCTATTGCCTGCATATGGTTGTCGGTGAATGCGTGTGCCTTGATGCCGAGGCGCAAAAATTTGTGCGCTACGTCAAGAGCTACCGCCGCGGAATTTCCAAGCCCGAATATACAGACCTCGCGCGCCTTCATCACCGCTTCGCAGAAATTTGAAATGGCATCGGGGTCGATCACGACCATCGTCTTTTCGAGAGAACTGTTTATATCTCGGCATACCTTTGCAAGTATGTCGTGCGCAGAATCCTTCTTTGATATATTCTTGTCTACGGGGGGAGCATCCTCCTCTTGCGCGATAGCAATTTTAAGCTGCTGATAGCCGTCGAGTCCGAGTCTTTTTGAAAAGCGTACGATGGTTGCCTCACCGACTCCGCAAACCTCAGCAAAATCAACGATAGAGAGGGGAAGAATAGCCTTCGGATCTTTAAGAAGAAAGTCGGCGATCTTCTTTTCTGCCTTTCCCATACTGTCGTACATCACCTTAATATTTACGGTGGTTTTTTCCATTTTGGTAAACCTCACAATTCGCGTTCTGATAGAAATCATATCATATTTTATATGATTTGTCAATTTTTTTGCGAATTTTCGAAAATGTATTGAAAAATATTTTCATTTATGCTATAATGTGCGCGTAAAAATCAAAAAAAATCTCCAAGAGGTGCTATTATGAACGAATTTTTGTTTACACAGATCTTGACAGAGCTTGAAGATGCAGTCGGCAGAGAGAATTGCTCGGTCAAGGAAATCGACAAGGCGACGCACAGCGCAGACTTCTTCTGGCTTTCGAGAATGTGGGTCGACAGAGGCAGGAGAATGCCTGAGGCTGACTTTATCGTCTCTCCCCTTAATGCAGAGGAGACCTCAAAAGTGCTCAAGATCGCAAACTACTACAAGATACCCGTAACCACGTGGGGCGGCGGTGCAGGCTCTCAGGGCGGTGCGCTTCCCGTATGCGGAGGTATCATTCTCGACACTAAGAGAATGAATAAGATCTATGAAGTAAATACAGAGGGTATGTACATAGAGTGCGGCACTGGCGCGATATACAAGCACATCGAGTGGGCTGCTAACGAAAAGGGCTTTGCAACTATGCACTATCCCTCATCGCTTACCTGCTCAACGGTAGGCGGATTCCTTGCTCACAGAGGCATTGGCGTCGTTTCTACGAAATACGGAAAGATCGACGATATGGTGCTTCAGATGGAGGTCGTTCTTCCTAATGGCGACATCATCTACACGTCGGCAACCCCAAAGCACGCGGCAGGTCCCGACCTTAACCAGATATTCATCGGATCAGAGGGAACGCTCGGTGTTATAACCAAGGCTCAGATCAGAATTTTCGAGCAGCCTGAGGTTCGCCGTTTCAGAGGCTTCCTTTTCAAGGATATGACGTCCGCATTCAACGCATCGCGTGAGGTCCTTCAGAAGTTCAAGCCCTCGGTTATGCGTCTTTACGACGAGGCGGAGACTGCCAGCCTTATTAAGAAGATCGTAGGCGTTTCCAAGCCCGGTGCATTTATGAACATCGCATACGAGGGTGTGCGTGAGCTCGTTGACGTTGAGGAGAAGATACTTCTTGAAACGTTTGCGAAGTACGGTGCAGAGGACCTCGGCAGCGAGTACGGTGAAAAGTGGTGGAACGAGAAGATAACCTTCTTCTATCCCGGTCATATGATGGACATACCTCAGATGTTCGGAACTATGGATACCATCGCTCCCTACGACAAGATCGAGAAGATCTATTGGGCAATGAAGAACGCTATTGAGTCGAAGTATCCCTTCGCAAGATTCATCGCTCACTTCTCGCACTGGTATGAGTGGGGTGCAATGATGTACAACCGCTTTATCATCGACGGTGAGCACGTGCCACAGGATCCCGTTGAGGCTATGCGCCTTCACAACGAGATATGGACTCTCGGTATCAGAACCGCTCTTGCAAACGGTGGCGTAGTAAACGATCACCACGGCGTTGGCATCAAGCTTGGCAGAATGATGAAGGAGCAGTACGGCCCCGCTATGCAGGTGTTTGAAGGAATTAAGAAAACTCTTGACCCGAACGGAATTATGAACCCGTTCAAGCTCGGTCTTTAATCAGGAGGTGCCGTTATGAATATCAGCTACAATGCAAAAAACATAACCGATAATTGCAGATTTTGTTGGATGTGCCGTCACGTGTGCCCCATCGGAAACGCTACGGGACACGAGAGAAATACCGCGAGAGCACGCGCTTTTGCAGTATCGATGGTTTTGAGAGGCGCGACCGCGCTTTCCGAGGTCAGCGACAATATATACGAGTGCTCGCTTTGCGGAGCTTGCACCAACAACTGTGTTACGGGCTTTGACCCCAAGGTATTTATCCAGGAGGTAAAGACCGAAATTATTATGGAGGGTGTAACACCCCCATACATAATGAAGCTTATCGAGACCTATTCCGAGTGCGGAAACGTTTACGGAATGAAGGCTCCCGAGTCGCTTTCCGCATACTACAAGACCGGATCTGACACCCTTTTCTTTGCGGGTCAGGACGCGTTTTTCAAAGCACCCGAAGCTCTTGCCGAGGCGTTCAAGCTTATGAAGCTTGCAGGCGTTGAGCCCGACTTTAACGAAGAGCAGGATTCCGGTGCCGCGATCTGGTTCCTTGCGGGCAAGACCGAGGAGACGAGAATGGCGGCTAAGAAGCTCGCAGACGTTCTCAATACCTACAAGACTGTAATAGTTTACGATCCCGTTGACCTCAAGCTTATGCTTCACGAGTATAAGGAGTGGGGAATTGACGTTACCGCAAAGCTCGTAAGCTTCAATGAGTACGTTCTTTCTCTCATCGAGGACGGTAAGATCAAGGTTAAAAAGTCCGAGAGGGAATATTCTCTTCAGGATAACTACGCATATTCAAGAGATCTCGATGATTCCGAGAGCGGACGCAGCCTTATAGAAAAGGTCGGAAAGATCCGCGAGATGCTCCTTATAAAGAAAGAAGCAAATCTTGGCGGTATGCTTATAATGAGTGAGTATATGCCTGCTGTTATCGAGGCGGTTGCAAAGAACCGTTGGCTCGATGCAACTAATATGGGCGTTACCACTCTCGTTACCGAGAACCCTGCGGAATACGTAGCTCTCAAGGCTACTGCTCCCGAGGGCTGCCGCGCTATCTCCGTAGAGGAAATGATTCTCGAAAACGTATAAATCAAGAAGTATGAGGATTTCACAATGAATCTTAAAAAAGTATATACGGAAAAATACGGCTATGAAAGAGTAGTAACAAGCAAAAATTCTTCTCTTTACTATGCTGAAACAGATATGCTCAAGCTTGCCGACGGAAAAAGCTATACCGTTGACGAACCCGGCAAGGAGTTCGTTCTCGTAGTTCTTTACGGAAAGTGCGAGGTAAAGGGCGAGGGCTTCGCATTTGACGAGGTCGGATGCCGTGAGACCGTATTCGACGGTGCGGCTGAGACTGCCTATATCGGTAAGGATACCCCCTTTACCGTTACTGCAAAGGGCGGAGACGTCAAGATCGCAGTATGCAAGGCTCCCGCAGAAAAGTATTACGCCCCCTATCAGATCAAGAAGGCTGACGTCGTTGTAAAAACGTTCGGCAAGGACTCCTTTGTGAGAGACGTTGCATTCACCTTCCCCGAGACCGGAGAGGCAAATCACCTTTATATCGGTGAGTTCTGGGTAAACGACGGAAACTGGGCGAGCTATCCTCCCCACAAGCACGACGTTGACGACCTTCCCCGCGAGGGCGCGCTTGACGAAATTTATTACTTCGAGTTTGACAAGCCCCAGGGCTTTGGCTTCCAGGCGGTTTACAGTGCCGAGGGAGATATTAACGAGGTTTACAAGATTGAAAACGGTGATTTCGTTGAGATCCCGAGGGGTTATCACCCTATGACCGTAGCCCCCGGCTACAAGAATTACTGTCTTTGGATAATGGCAGGCAAGGAGCGCGGACTTCTCAGCGCGTCTGAGGAATGCCATAAGTGGATAGTTGCAAAATAAGGAGATCGGAATGTACGTTCTTGGTGTGGATTTTGGCGGCGGCGCAAGTAAAGCAACGCTTATAAATGAAGATGGTGCGGTCATTGCTACCGCAACAAGTGAATATCCTACCTATTACAACGACGGCGGCGCGGAGCAGGATCCGTCAGATTGGTACGTTGCCGCGTGTAAGAATATCCTTCGTGTTACCGAGGGCATAGACCCACGAATGATCAAGGCTGTGTGCTTTGATGCGGCAACGCATACCGCCGTTCTTATGGATAGAGAGGGGAAGGTCCTTCGCAGATCGGTTTATTGGACCGATACCAGATGCACCAAGGAGAAGCAGTATCTTAAAGAATACTTTGGGGAAGAGCTGCTCTCGAAATGTAAGCACGAGGTTGACACTATATGGACGCTTCCCGAGCTTATGTTTATCAAGAATAACGAGCCGGAGCTTTATTCCAAAATTGAGCGCGTAACCTTTGCAAAGGACTACGTGCGAGGCAGATTTACGGGAGATTTCGTAACCGATTACATCGAAGCTGAGGGCAGTATGCTCTTTGACTTTGACAAGCGTGAGTGGGACTCTCATCTTCTTTCCCTTGCGGGTCTTAAGGTCGAGAATATGCCGCGCATCGTATCGCCGCTTGACCTTGTGGGCAGGGTATCCGAGGCGGCTGCTCTTGATTCCGGCCTTGCAGTCGGCACTCCCGTCATATGCGGAGCGACCGATACCGCTATGGAGGTATTCGCCGCAGGCGGTGTAAAGCTCGGTGATATGACCTTGAAGCTTGCTACCGCGGGCAGAATATGCGTTGTATCGGATAGCTATTTTCCCGATAAAAACATAATCAATTATTCTCACGTCAAGGACGGACTTTATTATCCCGGCAGTGCCACGAAATCCTGTGCATCCAGCCTTCGCTGGTTCAGAGATACATTTGGCGGCGATTTCGCGGAATTTGATAAAATGGCGGAGCAGATTCAGCCCGGATCTGACGGACTTATATTTAATCCTTATCTTCTCGGCGAGCTTACTCCTTTTGCAAATCCGGCACTTAGAGCAAGCTTTATCGGAATCAGCGCCTCTCACACAAAAGCGCATTTCGCAAGAGCTGTTATGGAGGGCGTTGCGATGAGCCTTTTAGATTCAAAGACCTATCTTGAATCTCACGGGGTAAAAATCGGTGGTTCTGCCTACGTTATCGGCGGCGGAGCAAAGAGTGAGCTTTGGCGCAGGATTGTATCCGATGCTTTAAATCTTACTCTTATTTCTACCGAAAACAATGATTCCTCATTTGGCTCGGCGATGTGTGCAGGAATATATGCCGGATTTTTCAAGGACTTTGACTCTGCGGCCCAAAAATGCCAAAAGATTGTTGGGGTTACCGAGCCTATTCCGGAAAACACCGAGAAATATCTTCGCTTATACGAAAGGTATAAGAAAATAAGTAATTTCTTAAACGAGATGTTCAATGAAAAATAAAAAGGTTGTTGTAACCCTTAAGTACTATAAGGGTGAGTTGAATCCGTTCGACGGTGCCGCGCTCGAGGTGGCACTTGAGGCGGGATTTACTGACGTAACGGCTGTCGCGATGGCACCGTCATCGGTTTTGCCGAGCCTTAAGTCCTTGACAAGACTTGGTATAAAGGCAATACTCGTATCCGATCCCATATATGCGGGCAGCGATACTATTGCTACAAGCTATATTTTGGCTGAGGTGATGCGCTCGCTTGCGCCCGATCTCATATTCTGCGGAAGGCAGAGTATTGACGGAGATACTGCGCAAGTACCCCCGATGCTTGCCGAGAGGCTTGGTTACGCCCTTTCGAATAAGGTTATAGACTTGACTCCAAGCGGTGATTTTATAACCCGCGGAGGCGAGACGGTAGATCTTGGTGAAAAAAAGGTCGTTACCTTTGAGCGAATGCGTACCCTTCGCTTTCCGTCTATGTTCTCGCGTCCGTCTGACGTCAGGGTCATAGACAATTCCGAGCTTATGCTCGACAGAGCTTATGTCGGACTGAGCGGTTCTCCGACACGCGTTATTAAGGCGTATGAGAGTACCGTAGGGCGCAGGGCGTGTAAATTTATCGACAAAGGCGAGCTTTCAGCTACAATTCTTGAAGCACTGAAACGAGAGAAAAAGGAAACGGTGGCAGAGAGCGGAGAAAAACTTTGTGAGGTATTCTATCTCGGAAACCTGAGTGAGCTTGCCAAGAGCCTTTCGAACACCGCAACTGAGGTGCAATACGAGGGCAGAGATGCTCAGCAAATAGCCGATCATCTTAAAAAATTCAAGGCGTCTGTCGTTCTTTTCGAGGGTAACGATACACTTAAGGAGCTTGCTGCGCGTGTTGCCGTTATATGTGGTGCGGGACTTTGTGCCGATTGCATATCATTCCGTGTTGATAACGGAAAATTTGTTATGACAAGACCCGCAGGCGGAGGAAATATAACAGCTGATATAGTATCGGTATCCGATATGGCGTTTGCAACTGTAAAGGTTGCTGACAATACGGGTGCTGACCTGATCTTTTCGGTTGGAAAGGGTGCTATCTCTGCGCTTGATAGAATAACCGAGCTTTCAAATGAGTACGGTGCGGAGCTTTGTGCATCGCGCATCGTCGTGGACAGCGGCAAAATGCCGTATACCGCGCAGGTTGGCTTGACCGGTAAAA
This sequence comes from Eubacteriales bacterium, assembly GCA_045614485.1. Lineage (GTDB taxonomy): Bacteria > Bacillota > Clostridia > Oscillospirales > CAG-272 > UBA1740. Next base: position 11,298 of record JAZLCY010000138.1, on the reverse strand, counting down.
GCGTAGCGCCGTCAGTCTACGTTGCATTCGGAATCTCGGGTGCTGTTCAGCACACGGTCGGTATTTCGGGTGCCCGTACGGTGATCGCAATAAATAATGACAAAAAAGCGACGATCTTCGATTACGCAGACTTCGGAATCGTTGCGGATATAAATGAATTTTAAGGAGTAGGATATGTTAGTAAATTTTCAGACAATAATGAAGGATGCAGATGAAAAGGGATATGCGGTCCCCGCCTTCAACGTTTACAATATGGAAACCGTAATGGGAATTATTAAGGCTGCTGAGGAGAAGAAGGCTCCCGTTATTATGCAGTTTTACAGTCGTCTTGCAACAACGGGCTTTGCAGATTATCTTGCTCCCATAATATTAAAGGCTGCTGAAATGGCAAGCGTGCCCGTTTGTATGCATCTTGACCACGGTGCAGGCTTCGAGCCCGCCGCGATCGCACTCAAAAACGGTGCATCGGGTATAATGGTCGACTTCTCCAAGATGTCAATGGAGGAGAATATCGAAAACACGAAAAAAGCGGTTGACGTTCTCGCCGCAGTAAACGTTGGCGTTGAGGGTGAGATAGGACATATCGGCTCTGCCGCTGACGGTGTTCCTACCGATTATACTACCGTTGAGGAAGCAGTTGAATTCGTTGAAAAAACCGGTGTAACCGCGCTTGCTGTTGCAGTAGGAACTGCGCACGGCAGATATAAGCAGGCACCAAAGCTCGCTATCGACAGAATAGCCGAGATCAAGGCGGCTGCAAAGGTTCCGCTCGTTCTTCACGGCGGAAGCGGTATTCCCGATGACCAGATAAAGCTTGCGATTGAAGCGGGAATACGCAAAATAAACTTTGGTACTGATATTTGCTGCTCCTTCCTTGATGCGATTTTTGAGGTTGATAGGAGCATTATCGGAATAGACGTATTTATGAGAGAGCCTATTGAGTCTGTTAAGAGATTTGCTATATCTAAAATCGAGCTTCTCGGAGCGGCGGGAAGAGCATGAAAAGAGTAGTTGGACTTGGAGCGTGTGTTATTGACACGCTTATAAGCTGCGAGCGGTTCCCCAAAGAGGATACCAAGTATAAGGCAAATTCCGTAACAAAGATTCCGGGCGGTCCCGTTTGCAACGCTCTCGTCGTGATGTCAAGGCTTGGTATAGATACAGAGGTTGTCGGTTCTTTTGCGGATGATGAGGGCGGAGCGTTTATTCTCTCCGATCTTAAAAAGTGCGGTATTGGAACAAAAAATGCATATACAGCACCGAATACCGAATCCTTTACCTCTTACATAATACTCTCGGAGCGCAGCGGAACAAGGACCTGCGTTTTTGAGCGCGGAAGTGTTCCGGATAACCCTGAAAACGTTAGACTTTCGGCACTCGACGGTGCGGATGTTTTGCATCTTGACGGTAATTATCTGAAATCTGCAATACACGCAGCAAGATATGCTCGACAGAAGGGGGTCAAGGTTAGCCTTGATGCAGGAGGACTTTATGCAGGTATAGAGGAGCTTTTACCCCTTGTAGATGTCCTTATTCCTTCAGCAGAATTTGCAATGGGCATAACGGGAGCACCGACTCCGCGCGATGCTATACTTGCTCTTTATGAGAAATATAGGCCGAGTGTTCTTGCGGTTACCGATGGAGCAAACGGTGGTTACTATATTGAAAACGGCGAGGCGCATCATTACGATAGCTTCAGGATAAATCCAATAGATACTAACGGCGCAGGCGATACCTTCCACGGTGCCTTCGTCTCCGAATATCTTACCGGCAAGGGCGTAGCCGAGTGCTGCCGATTTGCCAGTGCTGTTTCAGCCTACAAGTGTATGCACAAGGGTGTGCGTGATTTTGAACTAAATAGAGATGTTATTTGCGATTTTATAACAAAAAACAGTTGAGGAAACGAAAAATGAAAAGAAATTTTGCTCTTTATTCCAAGGATTTTGAAGACGTATTGCTTGGTGATTTCGTGCCGTTTTGGACGAAGTTTTCTCCCGACCGTGAGTATGGCGGTTATCTCTGCGGCTTTATGCGCGATGGAGAGCTTTTCCATGAGGATAAATCGGTTTGGCAGCAGGGAAGAAGCCTTTGGATGTTCTCGAAGCTTTATAACGAATTCGGTGGCAATCCCGAGTGGCTTGATGCGGCAAAGTGCGGATATGATTTCATAAACAAATATTGTTTTGCGGAAAGCGGACATATGTATTTCCGTCTTACGCGCGACGGACGTCCTCTCGTTGAGCGCCGCTATTATTTCTCAGAGGCGTTTGCAGTAATGGGATACGTCGAGTATTACAAGGCAACAGGACTTGCCGAGGCAAAGGAAAGAGCAGTAAAGCTCTTTGATAAAATGATATATTACTTCACGACCCCCGGCGTTTTTGCGCCCAAGGTCAATCCCGAGACCAGAAAGAACCGTGGGCACAGCATCATTATGATAATGATGAACGTTGCGCAGTGCGTCAGGGAAATAGAAGCTGACCCCAAGTATGATGAGCTTATTACCAAGTGCCTCGATACTATTATGAACGTATTTGTCAAGCCTGAGGAAAAGGCTCTTTTCGAAACCGTTGGTGAAAACGGCGAAAGACTCAATTCACCCGAGGGAAGACTTATAAACCCCGGCCACAGCATGGAAACCGCGTGGTTTATGATGAGGGAGGCTATCCATAGAAAGGATAAGGCGATAATGGAGTGCGCTATGCAGGTCGTACTTTGGTCGCTTGAACGCGGATGGGATAACGAGCAGGGCGGTATATTCTACTTCCTTGACGTAGAGAATAAGCCCGTTACGAGCCTTGAATGGGATATGAAGCTTTTCTGGCCTCACTGCGAGGCTATGATAGCACTCGCTTATTCGTATTGGTACACCAAAGAAGAAATTTATATGGAGTGGTTCGATAAGATAAAGGAATACGTTTGGGCGCATTTCCCGGATGAGGGACATCCCGAATGGTTCGGACACCTCCACCGCGACGGCACTCCCATCAACTATATCAAGGGTAGCGACTGGAAGGGCCCCTTCCACAACGTTCGCGCGTATATGGTACTCACGCAGATACTCAAAGCAATAGACGAAAACAAGGATTTGGGATTTTGATATGCTGATTAAAAACGGTCGTATCGTTTTAAAGGACTCTGTCCTTGACGGTGATATCAGAATTGAGAACGGCAGAATTGCTGAGATAGGAATTGGCTTATGTGCCGCATCTGATACGGTGATTGATGCAGACGGATTCTACGTTTGTCCCGGCTTTGTTGATATACATACTCACGGTGGTTACGGCTTCGATTTTATGGAGTCGAGTGATGAGGCGTTTTCATCCGCTCTTGCATTTCACAGAGATAACGGAACTACTACCGTTGTTCCAACCTCCTGCACAGCTCCAAAAAACGAGATAATTTCTTTTCTGGAGTTTTCTGCGGGATACGTCGCGAGGGGGAAAAACAAGGTTGCCCGCGTTGCGGGTGTTCACCTTGAAGGCCCATACCTTTCAATGAAAAATAAGGGGGCGCAGAATCCTAAATTCCTTGCCGTTCCCGATACCGACGATTATTCTTATATGTTAGCATATAAGGACGTTATAAAAACAGTAACGATTTCGCCCGAGCTTCCCGGTGCTGACAAAATGGCGCGCGAGCTTTCCTCGGTCGGAATAACCGTTTCAGGCGGACACGACGACGGAATATATCCCGAATTCATTCCGACGATCGACGCAGGTATGACTCATTTGACGCATCTTTATTGCGCTATGTCAGACGTCAGGTTCAAGGACGGTGTCAGAAACGTCGGACTCCGTGAATATGCTCTTATCGAAAATAGGCTTACCGCTGAGCTGATTGCGGACAACAAACATATAATGCGTGAGCTTGGACTTATGATCTATAACGCAAAGGGAAGCGAAAAGCTCTGTGTCGTTTCCGACAGCCTCAGTGCCGCGGGAATGCCGAATGACGGCAGAACATATAAGATTGGCGCAGGAGAAAATGCTCAGCGCATAGTTGCCGCAGACGGTGTTGCACGCAACGAGGCAGGCATATTTGCAGGCAGTATAACCCCCGTTCTCGGAATGGTTAAAAATCTTGTTGGCTGGGGTATCCCGCTCGTTGAAGCTGTTAAAATGGGAAGCCTTATCCCCGCAAGAGTAATTCACGAAGATAGCCGTATCGGAAGCATCGAAGTCGGTAAGCTTGCCGATATTTGCATCATTGATAACGAATTTAACGTTAAAAACGTTATAATAGACGGAAAGACAGTCAAATAAGAAACACGAATGGAGTTTGTGATGGAAAGAGAAGTAAACGGAATTAAATTCAGAACAGTTCCCACCGAATGGGAAGTTTATTTTGATATGGCACTCAAGATGCTTGACGAGATTATGAAAAACAACGCCGCAGGAAAGAGAACCGTTATGATAGTTCCCGTTGGTCCCACCGACCATTATCCTATTCTTGCGCGCCTCGTCAATCAGCTTAACGTTTCGCTTAAGAACGTCTGGTTCTTTAATATGGACGAATATATGACTACCGAGACCGATAAAATATCTCCCGAGCACCCTATGAGCTTTGAGGGTAGAATGTATAGAGAGTTCTATTCCAGAGTAAAGCCCGAGCTCGTAATGCCGAAGGAACAAAGACTTTTCCCGATTCCCGGTAAAGAGGCAGAATACGATGCGCTTATCGAGGAGCTTGGCGGAGTAGACCTTTGCCTTGGCGGTCTTGGTATAAACGGACATCTTGCATTTAACGAGGCTGCTGAGGACGACGATCCTATCACTGCAGAGGAGTTTGGTGCACTTGGAACGAGAGTCCTTAAGATAACTCGTGAAACGAGAACCATCAATGCCTACGGCTATCAGCGCGGAGACCTGCGCGGTATGCCTGAGTGGTGCATCACGATCGGTATGAAGCAGATCCTCGAATCAAGAAAAATATACATTGCCCTCAATCGCCCGTGGCAGCACGGCATATTCAAGCACGTGCTTTTCGATAAGCCTCAGGCTCAGATCCCCGCATCTCTGCTTCAGGGACATGGCAACGTAGAATTCTGCGCCATGGAAACCGTTGGCGAAGGACTTTTCAACTGACACGCCGCCCACGATAACGCAAAAAAAGGCTGTCGAGCTATTGCCCGACAGCCCCTTTTTTATTCGAAGAAAGGAAATGCGATAAGGTTTAATTAGCCTTTGAGACCGTTCTCGCAAGACTCAACCATTTTCTTAAAGATGGAACCCAATGCCAACCTTTACGTTCTTTAGCAAGGCCGCGCTTCCGTTTTTTTACTTTACTTTATTTTTCATCTGCGAGGGTGAAAGTCCGTAATATTTTTTGAACGCCTTTGAAAAATTGAACTCATCCTCGTATCCCACAAGCCTCGCCGCCGCCAATACGGTATAGCCTGAGCCTAACAGCTTTTTTGCATTTTCCATTCTCGTTTTCGTAATGTATTCCTTTACGCTCATACCGTAACGGGCCTTGAAAATGCGGAAAAGATAGCTTCGCTCAAATCCAAACGTGTGCGCAAGCTCGTCTACCCGAAGCCCGTGCATATAATTGTACTTGATATATTTGCGCACCTTATGCAAACTGTTTTCCGAATAAATCGGTTCCTCGCCGCTTGAGTGCAGCTCGCACATAAGGTCGTATATCAGGGCAACGTATCGCTCGGGAATCAGCACTTCGTTGTCAACAAGGATCTTCAGTCTGCGGCTGATTTCCTCGGGATATTGATAAACGGAGAGTCCTGTGTTGAAATTTTTTGCCTTTTGCCCTGTAAAAGCTATCCAAATATAATGCCATGGGCTTGTATCGTCCGCTTGGTACACCGTTACCTCTGCGGGACGTATTATAAAAAGCTCTCCTCGATTTATCTCGTGTCGACCGTATCCGTCCTCTAACGTTCCCTTGCCGTCAAGACAAAAGTGAATAAGGTAGTAATCTCTTACCGCAGGGCCGAACTTATGCCCTGGCGCACATTCCTCATCTCCGGCGAAAATAGGAGATATATCGTAAAAACTGTCTTCGTCCGCAATTATAAATTCTTTCATACCTATGCCTCCATTAAACAACATTTTACCATGTTTCCGTCGCAAAAATCAATACGAAATCGAAAGATGTTATGATAAAATATTCTCAAATCAGAAAATGATGGGAGAGATAACTCTATGAAAATAACCTTTATGGGTGCCGGTAGCACCGTATTTGCCAAAAACGTCCTTGGAGATACACTTCTTACCCCTGCGCTTAACGAGGGCCTTGAGATAGCCCTTTACGACATTGATCCCAACCGTCTCAACGAGTCATATCTTGTCATCGTTGCTCTCAATAACAAGTACAACAGCGGCAAGGCAATTATCAAAAGATATTGTGGAGTTGAAAACCGAAAGGCGGCTCTCAAGGGTGCAAAGTTTGTTATTAACGCTATACAGGTCGGACTTTACGATCCTTGCACAATAATCGACTTTGAGATACCCAAGAAGTACGGCATTGCTCAAACGATCGCAGACACCCTCGGCATCGGCGGTATATTCCGAGGCCTGCGCACTATACACGTTTTGAAAGATTTTGCACGTGATATGGAGCAGGTTTGTCCGGACGCTTATTTCCTTAACTACACTAATCCGATGGCCATCCTTTCCGGATATATGCAGAGATACACGGGTGTGAAAACGGTTGGTCTTTGTCACAGTGTCCAGGTCTGCACAGAATCGCTTTGCCGTGAGCTTGGAATTGACCACTCTATCGTCGGCAGCGAGAAAATCGCAGGTATAAACCATATGGCTTGGCTGCTTGATATCCGTGACAAGAGCGGCAATGATATGTACCCTGAGATCCGCCGTTTAGCAAAGGAAAAGAATGCGCGTGAAAAGCATAGTGATATGGTGCGCTTTGATTACATCGACAAGCTTGGATACTACTGCACCGAGTCGTCCGAGCATAACGCCGAGTACAACCCATTCTATATAAAGTCTAAATATCCCGAGCTTATCGATCGATTCAACATTCCCCTTGACGAGTATCCGCGCCGCTGTGTAAATCAAATAGCGAATTGGGCAAAGCAAAAGGAAGAGCTCATTAACGGCGGCGATATCGAGCACAAAAGATCGCTTGAATATGCCTCTCACATTATGGAGGCTATCGTTACAAACACGCCTTACAGCATAGGCGGCAACGTTCTTAACACCGCCCTTATCGACAACCTCCCCTCCGATGCGTGTGTTGAAGTGCCTTGCCTTATCGACAGTGACGGTATTCACCCGACTCACGTCGGCAAACTTCCCGTGCAGCTTGCGGCTATGAATATGACAAATATCAATTCACAGCTGCTTACTATCGAAGCCGCTGTGACCGGCAAAAAGGAGCATATCTATCACGCCGCAATGCTCGAGCCGCACACCGCAGCCGAGCTTTCGATAGATGACATCGTTGCTATGTGCGACGAGCTTTTTGAGGCGCATACGAGTGCGGGCTATCCGATTTTTTGATATTTCACTAACGCCCTCGGCAAATTTGCCGAGGGCACTTTTTCATAATGAAAAGATGAATGTAGAGCTGCTTTCTTTTTTGAAAGTATGCTTTTGGTTTTAATTATCAGTCCTGTTGGCTTTGAGATCTTCTTTAGCTCGAACTTTCACCTGTCCGTCTACGTATTCGGCTGTTTGGCAAGCGAGAAAAAAGCTGCCGCGCTATTGCACGGCAGCCCCTTTTTTATTCAAAGAAAGGAAATGCGATAAGGTTTAATTAGCCTTTGAGACCGTTCTCGTAAGACTCAACCATCTTCTTAACCATCTGGCCGCCAACGCTACCTGCCTGCTTAGAGGTAAGGTCACCGTTGTAGCCCTGTTTAAGGTTTACGCCAACTTCGCTTGCAGCCTGCATCTTAAAGTTTTCGAGAGCTGCCTTCTTTTCATTATTCTTAGCCATAAGAATTTTTCTCCTGTTTTGTTAAATCTATATTATCGAGCCGCAGAAACTAAACGGAACCTCTGCGGCCCCTCGCTTCTTGACTCTGTTATTATTTTATCTTTTAATCAACGTTTTATTAATGCCAAATAATGTAATTCGCCCGTTTTTGCCGAGCGGATGATTTTCTTTGCTCAAAGGTATTATTTTTTTATTTATATAGACATAAAGTGTTTACATTCTTTTTCCAATGTGCTACAATTAAGAAAAAACCTAAATGCGAGGCTACTATGTACAAGGTAAATCACACTCAGAGCGACAAAGAAGAATTTTTATCTATATTGGAGTCCGGCGCAACCGCGGTTTTCCTTTATTCTCCCCGTGTATTGCAGGGTGTCGGGGCAAACCTTTTTGTAGACGGAAACAAGGACATAAGAGCCGTGGCATTTGGCGGCGTTATATATGTGCCGGCATCTTTTTTTGAGAAGTTCCTTGGTATTAAGGCGGGGGCAACCGAGCCTAAATCGGTTGGCGAAATTCCGTATCTTTCACTTATTGAAACAGCAAGAAAGCTTGGTTTCGCCGCAGAATGTTTTTATGATGGCAGGCTTGCCGTTGTCGGAACGAGTGAGCATATCGTTAAAATGCAAAGTAATCCCTCGCTCGAGGAAGCCGGAGCATACACCGTTATCGGAGAGTATAACGTTGAGGGCCTTACCTCAGAGGATTATGCTGCGGTAAGAAAAAAGTGGAAGGATATGCTCGTCGGCACTCCCGAAACAAACGATCTCAATAACCCGAGTATCAAGGGAAAGATAGACGGCATCAGCCAAAGGGCAGAGATCATCTGGTCTAAAATGAATAAGGAACCCGACCGCAAGATGCTTTGGGGCAAGGGCGCTCCCATTGAGTCGGTAGAGGTCGGTAGGCAGTATATCAGCCTTCAAGCACTGGCAGTAGCCTGGGGCACGTACGGCTCAACCCTTTATCAGAACGAGGAGCTTGCGCGTGACATCGTTGAGGGTATGCAGTGGATGTATGAGAATATGTACGGCGAGGCGGAGATCGAGGGCCGCGGCTGGCGTGATATTCACATTTTTAACTGGTGGGATTGGTACGTTCCTACTCCCACGTATATGACAGACGTGTTCTTTATAATGGAGGAGTATTTTCCTCTCGAGGTTCGCCGTCGCTATATGAGATGCTTCGAGTATGTTATTCAGGAGCTTTTCCTCGGTGACACAAGGCATCATGCCCTCGGTCGTATCGAGGTTTATGCGAAATTTGCGTTTGCTACTGAAAGGCCTGAGCTGTTGCAGGTGTCAAACGAGTATTTCGATTGGCTTCTTGAAATATGTGAAACCGGCAACGGCCCGCGTATCGACTACGTCCATTGGGCGCACGATATGCCCTATAACAATGCATACGGCAGAATGCTCGTAGCCAGACTTTTGAATCTTGCCTACGTTGTTAGCGGAACGGTGTTTGAATATTCCAGTCCGAGAAGCTATAACCTCTTCAATATAGCAAAATATATGTACGAAACCGCGTCATACAAGGGCAATGCAATGTCTATGATGTGCGGCCGTCAGAACGATGCCCCCGAGTATCTGAACGGTGCGGATGCGCATTCGGGACTTTTGCGTCTTATCGGTATGTTTGGCGAGGAAGAGGACGAATACATAATGGATATGTTCGCCCGTCAGGCAGAGGGTGGTGCGAGATTCTTGGAAAAGGCAAAAAAGTGTGTGTCTATTGCAGAATGCCTTCGCATTGATGCGATAGTTAACAGGGAAAAGGCAGTTCCGAGATATAATTATGCGCACGCGTGGTTCACGGCGGAAAGAGCTGTTCAGCACCGCAACGAATATGCCTTTGCGCTCTCTCTTTCCTCTAATCGCGGTCTTGCATTTGAGTCTATATGCAACGTAAACGGATGCGGATGGCATCTTGGTGACGGTGCAACTCATATCTACACCAACTATGACCTTCAGGCATTTGACGGTGAGAACTTCTATCTCAGAAACAAGAATATTGCTCAGCATTTCCCGGGAACAACCGAGGATGTTCGCCCCCGCCTTGACAGGCCCATATCGGGTGCTGAGAATTATCGCGCGCCCAACGATTATGCCGGCAGTATGCAGGTCGAGGATAAATATATCGTAGCCGCAATGGATTTTGTCAGCTACAATATCAAGGATCGCCCCGACCGTAAATACGGCGAAGGATATTCTGCTCCGAACTTTGATAACGACCTTAAGGCTAAAAAGGCTTGGTTCTGCTTTGATAAGGAAATGCTCTGTCTTGGCGCAGGTATAGATTCAACGATGAATTCCGAGGTAGTAACTACAGTGGACCATAGAAGAGTGGTTGATCCTGAAAACGATCGCCAGTACGTAAACGGCACTGCTGTTGCAAACGGCAAGATTTCTTTCGGCAAGGGATACGTTAATTTTGAAAAGCATGCCGGCTATGTGATAATGTCCGGCGGTGGATATGCCAATCGTTACGTTTGTGAAGAGGCGGCAGGCAAGACCTATTTTGAGGTCGGCATCTCTCATGGCGAGAATCCCACTGATGAAACCTATGCTTATGCAGTGTTGCCTTATGTAGATAACAGCACCCTGGATGCGTATGCAAAATCTCCCGAGGTGGATATACTTGCAAACACAAGGAAGGTGCAATGCGTAAGAAAGGCTTCTCTCGGTATTACTGCATATGTATTCCACGAGGCAGGCGAGTGTGAGGGAATAAAGGTCAGTGCGCCTTGTATCGTAACTCTCACCGAGAAGAATGGAGAGTACACCGTTTCTGTTTGCGAGCCTACCCAAAAGGCAGAAAACATTGAGATCGAGATCGGAAGAGAGATAAACGTTATCTCGAACAGCAAAAAGGTGTCTTGGAATATAGTCAGCGGCAAGAGTGTGATCAATGTTGATACAGCCAAGGCATACGGAAGGAAATTTGAAGTAAAGTACAGATAATTTTTGTGAATAGCAAAGGGGCAGGGTGGCAGTAATGCTGCTCGGCCTCTTTTGCTATCTTTTATCAAGAAATGTGCGTGCGCACGTAGAAAATCGCCTCGAAAACAAAGAATTTCAAAAAAATCAAAAAAAGTTGAAAAAAGGTATTGACAAACAAATTATTATGTTGTATAATATCAAAGCTTGCACCTGTTGCGAGCTGCCTTACGAGGCACTTGATCATTGAAAATTGAACAACAAAAGATTTTTTATAGCACTGAAAGTGCAAAAGATCTCGTTAAAACACAAGAGTAATACTCAAAAAAGTAAAAGAAAGCTAAGATAAATAGCTCTAAGAAGATGTTAGCTCGGGGAAACCTGAGATAATATACAATTTTTTAGAGAGTTTGATCCTGGCTCAGGATTAACGCTG
>JAZLCY010000137.1:0-17704 GCA_045614485.1 Eubacteriales bacterium | reverse complement strand
GGAAATGCAAAGGCTTCTTATACAAGCGCAGGAAGACGGATTCTATGAAATGTTCCTTCTCGATATCTCAACCGGACTCAGAAGAGGAGAACTTCTGGGACTGCAGTGGGATGTTATAGACTTTAAGAAGTGTGAGCTGAGAGTGAATAAGCAGGTGAGGTATGATAAGAAGGTTCTCAAAATAACCGAACCTAAGACCAAAGCAGCCAACAGAACTATCGTTCTACCGAAAGAGCTCGTGGAGGTGCTAAAGGAATATAAGCAGAAAGTAAAGTCAAAGTGGTTGTTCCCATCGCCAGTTAAGAATGAGGACGTTCCCAGAGATCCGACAGCATGCAGAAAGAGTCTTGATAAGATATTGGTTAGAGCAGGATGCAAGCACGTACCGTTCCATGCGCTCAGACACACGTTTGCAACACAGTCGCTCCGATACGGCATGGACATAAAGACTCTCGCGAGCGTTATCGGACACGAAAGCGTAGAAACAACGCTGAACGTATATTCGCACGTAACTGACGAGGGCATGCGTACTGCTGCGAAGACTATCGATAGAGCGCTCAGTTCTGCGGTGGGAGCACCCGAAACGGCACGAAACTACGATGAAGATAACGATGGCAAACCCGAGAAGCCGCCAATCGAAGTCTTCGAGCCATACAAGGGTAAAAAGAGAAAGCCGGGCACAGGTTACGTCAAGCAGTTAAGCGTAAAATGCTGGCAGGGCAGATATACCCCAACCGTTAACGGAAAGAGAATTTCGGAGAACGTGTACGGTGCTACGGAGGCCGAGTGCGAAGCAAAGCTCGCAGAGCTTATAACTCGAATGAAAGCCGAATACGGCATCGCATGATGGTAAAAAATTATACTGCCTTAAACAAAGAAGAGGCAAAAAACAAGAAAGGCATACTTCGACATTTTATGCACATGAATTGTTGTATAATTAAGTGGACAAGTATGTATAAAGTTTCAAAAATGCAAAAAATATTACCTAAAAGGTAAAATAATTTCGCAAAAAGTATTTACAAACTCAACTTTCTGTGGTATAATAAATTAGCAAATCCATGGAAAGAGGGGTGAGAAATGCCTTAATGGAAATCAAATACAAAACTGAAAAAGTCAGAAAACTGTGTAATGAATTTGCATATGCGAAAAAGCAACTTCCGGCTGATGTCGCTGAGAAGTTGATGTCGCATATTAACTATATAAAACAAGCTAATTGTTTTTCCGATATTATGAACTACCCTCCGTTTCATTTTCATAAGCTTCAAGGTGATAGAAAAGATGAATGCACACTAGATGTTGGTAGAAAACTTGGATATAGAATTATAATTGATCCGCTAGATGAAAATGATAAGTCGTTGAAAAAAGAAAAAGATATAAATGTGATTAGAAATTGTACGAAAATTGTGTTAGTGGTGGAGGTAACGAATCATTATGCTTAAAGAAGAATATAAAAATATAATTGCCTTTCATCCTGGATATTATCTTACAGATGTAATTGAAGAATTAGAGATGACGCAAGATGAATTTGCGAAACGGTTAGGAACTACGGGTAAAACAGTGAGCTTATTATTAAATGGTCAAACACCATTAACGAATGATTTGGCCATGAAGATTTCGGCAATGTTGGGTATCAGTGTGGAAACATTGTTGAATCTCCAAAAAACATACGATGAAAAGAAGATCGAGATTGATCAAGCAAGAGCACTTGATGAACAGATTGAAGTAGTTGATGTTATTGATTATACATATTTTGTAAAACACAGATTTCTTCCGGATGTGAAGACAAAACCTGAAAAGATCAAAAATCTTTGTGCATTTCTCAAAGTAAGTGATCTCAAAATCTTGAATAGAAGAGATTTGTTAGCTAGTTTTAGAACTACGGTAACATCGGTGACGGATAAAAACGTTATCAATGCTAATGTGTGGTTGCAGACTGCTTTAAATAAAGGGTTGGCAATGGAAGTTGCTCCTTTTGACGAAAAGAAACTTAAGTCACACATAAAAGAAATTAGATCTATGACATTGCAAGAACCTAGCGAATTTTTGCCACGCCTGTGTCAGATTTTCAAAGAGTGCGGAGTTGCCTTTGTGCTCCTACCTGCATTGAAAAATTGTGGAATTAATGGTGTTGTTAAGTGGTATGAAGATAAGGTCGTATTGGCACTGAATGATAGATTCAAATATGCTGATGCTTTCTGGTTCTCTTTATTCCATGAGATCAAACATGTGTTCCAAAAGAAGAAAACCAAAGTTATTATTAATTGCGATGATTTCTCGGAACTGGAAAAGGAGTTCGAGGATGAAGCTAATGATTATGCTACGGACACATTAATTCCTAAAGAAGCTTATCATGGTTATTTTGATGATAAAGGTAAATATATATCCAAAAACGATGTTAAGTTCTTTGCAAGACATATAGGTGTTCATCCTGGCATCGTTGTTGGCAGATTGCAACATGATGACAAAATAGCTCATTCCAGCATGTCGGATATGAGACAAAAATACATGATTGTTGTATGAATGTGGCGGCTTCGATTAAGAAGCCGCCGTTTTGCTTATTGTATAAAATTTTATCAGCCTAAAACAAAGAAAAACTGCTAAAAGTAGATTTGTTTATGAATGATGGGGAAGGTGAGTATGTGAATAGATTAATTGTTGTAGGCAACGGGTTTGATTTACATCATCACATGAAAACACAATATACAGATTATAGAGATTATTTATTATCTGTTGGCAAAAGTGATATTGTGGCTTGTTTTGAAAAAAGTGATGAAATTGCTCCCGAATATATGTGGAATCACCTGGAAGAGGTGCTAGGCATGCTAGCGTACGAAGATGCTTATTGTTATTTGCTAAGCTATGGAAGCGAAGAATGGAGAGATTCTGCACACCATGATTTTCAATATGAGGTTGAAAAGATGACACAGTATTGGCCTGGTTTGAAGGATAATTTGGTTGGATGGATTCAAAACATTCGTTACACCAATAGGGATATTAACCTTGATACACTTATTGCTGAATCAACATGTTTTCTTAGTTTTAATTATACGAACACGCTGGAAGTGTTGTATGGTGTGCCAAAAAACAAAATCACCTATATTCATGGCGATGGATCAAAATCAGAAGAATTGGTTTTGGGGCACAGATTAGACAGTTGGTATCCTGAGTGGGATCCAACAAATCCTGACGAGGATATTAGACTATTAGAAGCAAGCGAAATAATGGATCGTCACTTTGAAAACACAAAAAAACAAATTGAATCAATTATTGATAAACATAGAGATTTTTTTGAAAATTGTAGAACATATGATGAGATATATGTTTTAGGCTTGTCGTACAATGAAACGGATCGGATGTACTTGCAAAAAATCGTGGCAAGCAATAGCGATGCTTGCTGGTATTTTAATTGGCATTCAACCAACGATTTTGAGTGCATCGATTCTTACGCATCTGAATTGGGAATTCAATACTATAAAAAAATAAATATAGATTGTTTCTAAAAGGGAAAAATCACATGTGGTCAGCGAAGTGGTCAAACATGTGGTCAAACCGCTTTTTTGAGGTTTTGTGTGGTCATGTTGTGAGGGCCTTTGAGGCTGGATTTAGGCCGCAAAATGCGAGAAAATGGGCGATTTCGGGCGAAAAACAAAGAAAAAAGGAGATTCTTGCGAATCTCCTTTTTGGTCTGAGTGACAAGACTTGAACTTGCGGCCTCTACCACCCCAAGGTAGCGCGCTACCAACTGCGCCACACCCAGAAACCAATTGGTTATTGTGTTGTGCTCTTATAGAGCCTTTATATTATATCACTGGGATGCTGAAAAGTCAAGAGATTTTTGAAAAAATATCAAAAAAATGCAAAATAGCGAGGGAAGCGAGCTTTTTTGCATTAAATCCGGGAGCTTTGCGACAAAAGGGGGGCGTGTGCCCCCCTCTTTTGTTTTTGTGGCAGGGGAGATTTTTTGTTTTTTGGTGGCGCTGTGGTTATATGGACAGGCGCGGTGCTTGCCCTTTGGGGCCGTCTTGTGATTTTGCAGGGGAAAAGCAGGCGGTTTTGGTGTTTATGAGGCGTGCGTGTGCCATTTTTCTTGGTTTTTCTTCGGGGCGCGCCGTTACGCGCCGGTGACGGCGCGATTGCTTGCGTGCAATTCGGACATAGCAGAGGGATCGTTTGAATTGCTGACCGTTTTGCGTTGGGATGGCGCGCGGAAAATATAGGCTTCCTTGTCGATATTTGCAGAATGCGAAGCATTCTTGCGTTTTGGCTTGACTTTTCGTGCTGCTTGATATAAAATTAAATCAACCCCGATTTCAAAGAACGGGCCAGGAAAGAGGAAATCATTATGAAGTTTACAAAATTTCTTGCAATTGTTCTTGCAATTCTTTGTTGCGTAAGTGTATTTGCCGCTTGCGACGGTGAGTCTTCCGGATTGGAAGATCTTGAAATCTACGAAGGTGAAAACCCCGTAACACCCCTTGAAAAGCTTCAATATGCTTACAAGTATGCGTTCGAGCATCCTTACAAGATGCACACACACTCCACAGCAACCCTCGAAGGCCTTGATATGGGTCCCGTTGTAAGCGAGACGATTCACTTCATGGACCATGGCAATTCTTATACAAACGACGAAGGCAGAGATATCACCTTGTATGACGGCGTGATGTACGTAAGCTCCCCTAACGGCAAGAAAAAGGCGATCGTTGGCGAATCCGGATACGGCGAAATGATCGATGAGATAACTGTTTTATCAAAAACGGCCATCGAGAATCTTACCGAAGAGGACGTTACCATGACCGAGGTAGATGGCGGCTACGTTCTTGAGTTCTCTCTGCAGATCACATATGTATATGACTACACGATAAGCTACGCAACCACGTTGGATAAAAACAATCACATAATCAGCGAGACGACTGTTACCGAAGCGGTGATAATGGGACACAACTACCGTTACGTAGACGTGATGACCCACGAGTATGGTGATCAGTACAAGGTAAGCGCGCCTGCAGATGCAGACGATTACGAGCTTGTTGATAGCATTATAGATCTGGTTCAATAATCAGATTTGATTTAAAAAGCACCGCGCAAATCATTTGCGCGGTGCTTTTTTCTTTGCATCAGTTGTTATCTTCGAAAACAAAATTCGTTATAAGATATGCGGCCTGTACGATCTGCTCGCTGGGGGTAACGGTGGGAGTTCCGTCTCCCTTTTGCTCGCCGTACATACCGAAATAAGCATGGCATCCGCCTTCGATAAACACTTCGCGGTATCCGTCGGGCAGGTTCTTCAGGTTTTCGTTGTGATCGTCCAAGGAAACGACCGTGTCGTTCGTTCCGCGGATCGTGATAGCCTTAAGACCGCTATCAGAGAGATCCTTGGTGGAATACGAGCCGAGCAGTACAAGACCGTCGAACTCATCAGTGTGTTTTTTGAGGTATGACGATGCCGCAACGCCGCCGAGAGAGTGGCCGCCGATGTACCAGCGCGTGATCTCGGGATGAGCCTCTTTAATGCTCTTTGCCGCACCCGTGTCAAGAAATGCGAGATTGCAGGGCATCTTGGCTATGATGCAGAGCATACCAGATTCCGCACACTTTTGCATCAGCGGGATATATGCTGCGCATTCCACCTTCCCGCCGGGATAAAAGATAAGGGCGGTGGTAGGCGCAGTGCCCTTGGGCTTTACAGTGATGTTTCCGCTTTTATCCTCCTCAACCGATATCGGCTTCGAAAGATACGTACTCTGAAACTCCTCTATAGCATCTGTATCTGCGCGGCTGTACGAATTAACGTATGCGATAAAGACTATCATCAGGATCGCGAGAAGGATAGATGCAGCTGCGAGAGCTATGATAAAGGCTTTTTTCTTCTTGGTCATTGTGGTTCTTGCTAAAACGGTGTTGTCAGCCGGGGTATTTGCGTTTGTATTGTTCATTGAGTAACTCCGTTTACAGTTGTGTAGGCTTTATGCCGATATGTTTGTGGGCAGGGTTGCCGTAATGGTGAAAACGTTGTTCTTGGATACGGATGCGCTGATCTTACCGCCGTGCGCAACAACGATAGCCTTCGCAACCGAAAGACCTATGCCGTGTCCACCCGTCTCCGAGTTTCTTGATTTGTCCGTGCGGTAGAATCTATCAAAAAGCTTATTGAGGTGCACGTTGGAAAGACTTGTTGCCGTAACGTTGGAAACGGTCAGAGTGATGCATCGGCTGTGCTTTTTAAGCGACACGGATACGGTGCTTGCCTCTTTTGAGTACTTCATCGCGTTGTCCATAAGTATGGTGATGAGCTGTGTTATGGCCTTGCTGTCGCCCGAGAAGGAAAGATCCTTCTGTATCGCGGTTTTGATCTTTTTGCCGGATGATTCTGCAAGAACCGAGAACTGTTCGGCTCCTTCGGTAACCATCTCGGATATGGGAAACTCGATCTTTTGCAGTGTGTCGCTCTCCTCCATTTTTGCAAGATAAACCAGATCGTTTGTGAGCGAGGTCAATCTTTTTGTTTGCCTTACAATATCGTCAAGGCATTCGTTATGCCCGATCTCCATTGCAAGAACGTCAACGTTTGCGTTGATTATTGTGAGGGGAGTTTTTATCTCGTGGCCGGCATCTGTAATGAATCTTTTCTGCTTGTTATAGCTCTCTGCTATCGGGCTTATAAGCTTGTCAGCCGAGAGGATCGCTATTATTGCCACAACTACTATTGCAAGTATCGAGATAAGAATGCTTGTGTACATAAATGCTCGGAACGTGGAGAGCTTGCCGCTGCAGTCAAGGAAGGTGATTCTCGTCAGTCCGTCCTTTTTCACAACAAGATATCGGAAGTTCTTCTGAAATCCGGACTCCTTCTTGGTGTCAAGCACGTCTTCTGCATATGCCTGCGCATCGCTTGTTTTAACCGAGCTTATTCTTGAGGTATCTATTGTAAAATCACCGGTTTCGTCTATAACAACGGAGAAAAAGCGGGATTCGTACGGAAGCTCGGGAGACATATCGCCGGGCAACGTTGCATCCTCGTCCTCGTCGTCCATCTCGGGAAATTGACCTTGGTTGTCTGATATTATATGAAGAACCTCATCCGCATCGTGCACAACAGAGCGATAGTTTATGATATTCATCGTCATAACTATCATCGAAAGCAGTGCGGTAAGCAGTCCTATGCAAAGGCATATAAGCTTTATTTTCAGCTTTTTTATCATTTGTCCGACTCCTTGGAGGCAAGATAATAGCCTGCATTACGGTTTGCCTTTATCTCAACGTTAGCGCCGAGGGCGGCGAGCTTCTTTCTCAGGTAGGACACGTAGACCCAAACAACGTTGATCTCGGTGTCGCTATCATATCCCCAGATCTTTTCCATAAAGCGCTCGGTGGGGATAACCGCATGCGGATTTGCCATCATAAGCTCCATCATCTGAAACTCCTTGTTCGCAAGCTTCAGCGAGCCCTCAACCGTAGAAAGCTCATACGTTGCTCGGTCAAGCATCACGTTTCCGAACACCATTCTTGAATCGATAGAGTTTTCGGTTCTTGTTATAGCGCGTATCGTTGCAAGCAGCTCTTTGGTGTCAAAGGGCTTGGTAAGGTAGTAGTTAGCGCCGGCATCAAGGCCGGCAACCTTGGCATCAACCTCGGATTTTGCCGTAAGCAAAAGCACAGGCAGGCTGTTCTTTGCATATCTCACCCTTTTAAGCACCTCGATGCCGTCCATTTTGGGCATCATTATATCAAGCACCGCAACGTCATAGTTGCCTGTATTTATGTATTCAAGTGCGTCTTCGCCGTCAAAAACCGCGTCAACCGAGTAGTTGTTTTTCTCGAAAATTTTGCAAAGCGCACGTGAAAGCGAGCGCTCGTCCTCTGCTAAAAGTATTCTCATATTTACCTCCGCACCGTCGCGTGTTGCGTATATACGTAACCATTATACACTATTTTTTATAAAAATACAATACCCGCACGTCACTTGCGTGCGTGCGGGTAAAAAAGCCTTTATTTTTTCATAATGATTTTCTTGCTTTTAAGCACACCGAGTAAAACGTAGATGCCCACAAGCAGAAGAATTGATCCAATAAGCGCCGCATACATTACGGCAAGTGGGATTTCTTTGTCGAAAACGTATAAAGAGTAATCGACGGTATCCTTGATTGAGGTGAGTGCATCACCCTTAATTCCGATTTTGTCCATTTCTTCGATCACACCGCGCAGTGCGTGTCGGCGGAGCAGCGAAGTACCGTATGCTCCGGGGAAAAAGCCAATCGCGTTTCCGAGCCACTCTCCGAAGTTAGAGATGGGCATATATGCGCCGCAGATAAATCCGTATCCGGAGCTTATAGTGGAGTTTATGGCGCTTACCTGTCCCATCGTTTTGAGAAAGAAATTGATAAGCGAAGTGACCGCTGTGCCGAGCATAACAAGGATAAACACGTCAACAAGCAGTAAAATCACATCGGCAAAGCTCATATACCAACCTACAATTGCAAGATATACAAAGCCCACGGCGGTTGCGGTATAGCAAACGGCAAAGGTTGAGATCAACGTTGCCACGTAATACGAGATCATAAGAAGAGAGGGGGGAACAGGAGAGATCATAAGATCCTTCTCAACCCCTGTTGCCTTGTCCTGTACCATAAGCATATTGCAGGATGCGGCAACGTTAATCGCGCTTACCGCAAGTATAGAGGATAACAGCTGACCGCCGACAAACGAATTAAGAAGCTTGCCGCTTATTTCAACCTTGGCAAACTCCGGAACAACCTTGTTAATTTCATCAACAGCAGTTAAAACAGTTTCCTTGTGTATGTTGCCGAGAAAGGTGGCATAAAGCACCAAAAGGGCTAACGGGGTTATAAGAGAGGTGAAAAACATCACCTTATCCTTGAAGTATATTTTGCAGTTTCGCTTAACGAGAATAAAAAAAGTATTCATTCTTAGCACCTCACTTTTCTTCTGTGAGCTTTTTGCCGGTAACGGCAAGGAAAACGTCATCCATTTTTCCTTTGGTTACCTCACAATCGGCGAAAAGGCTTGGATTGGAAGCAATAAGCGAAGATATATCACCGGTGCTTTTTACAAATAGTCGATAGCCGCCACTGATTGCCTTATAGTGAACGCCGAGCGATTTTGCATCGGATTCTGATATGCCATATAGATTTATATAGTCACCCGTGTAACGATTTTTGAGATCAAGAGGTGTGCCTTCGGCTGCTATTTTGCCGTTATCAAGAATGATTACGTAGTCTGCATCTGCCACTTCTTCCATATAATGCGTTGTAAGAAAAACCGTAAGACCTTCGCTTTTTTGAAGATTTGATATAACCTTCCAAAGCAAGGCTCTTGTTTGAGGATCAAGACCGGTTGTTGGCTCGTCAAGTATAAGAATTTTGGGGCTGTGTATAAGCGCTCTTGCAATATCAATGCGTCTTTTTTGGCCGCCCGAAAGCTTCCCGACGGGCCTTTTTATGAAATCCTTAAAGTCAAGCATTGTTGCGAGCTCTTCAATTCGGGTTTTGAAATTGTTGCCTACAATGCCGTAAAGTGCCGCCCTGTGTTCCAGATTATCATAAACCGATATGCTTTTGTCAAGCACGGTGTTCTGGAAAACAACGCCGATGTCGCGCGTTATTTTGCCCCCGTGGCGATCTATATCGTAACCGTTGATCATCACCTTGCCCGAGTCCTTTGATAAGGTTGAGCACATGATGTTGATGGTGGTTGATTTTCCCGCACCGTTGACACCGAGAAAGGCGAAAAGCTCGCCCTCTTTAACGGTGAAGGACAGGTCGTCCACCGCCTTGGTGTCTTTGAAATATTTTTTTAGATTTTTTATCTCAATAATATTGTTCATACCTGTATCCGTGTAAAATTAATCTTTGTTTAAGTGTAAACTTTTGTAAACATTACTTACCATTTTGCTTATTGTTTCCTCATCAAGCTCAATGTATTTGTTAGAGGTGAGGGTAGCTATTCCGTGCACGTATACCCACATTTGCAAATGAAACAAGGTCGCGCTCTCGTTTGATACACCTTTTGTATCCTCGATCTCGGACACCTGCCCCCAAAACATTGTGTCTGCTTTTTTTGAGTGGCTATCTTTACCGGAGTAAAGATAATTGAATAAAGCCGGTTCAGCATTTGCAAATTTTATATATGCCATGCCTGATGCTTTATACTTCGGGTATTTATTAGACTCGATTTCCTTTGTGTAAAAGTTCTTGTATTCTTCCCATGCTCTGTCGCAAAGTGCTTGCTTCAAATCTTGCATGTTTTCAAAATGAGAAAAAATCGGTTGGGTTGAAACACTCAGCTCCTTTGCAACACCGCGAGCATGTATGGCACCTTCACCGTCCCGTCGGAGAATATTGAGGGCTGCCTCTAATATTGCTTCCTTTGTCACCATTATCTTTTTCGGCATACTCTTCTCCTTTAATAACAGATGTTATATAACGACTGTTATTTTATCACAATGTTTTTCTTTTGTCAAGGCTTTTCAAAAAAAGGAGTGCACTTTTTCAGTCGGTGCACCCCTTCCTCTTATAAATTAATATATTCCGCGCTCGTCTTTGATTTTTGCAGCCTCACCGTGGCCGGAATAAAAGATTATCTCGCCGTCAAGCGAAAGCAACCTTTCAAGTGATCTTTTCATATCGTATTCGTTCCCGTATTTAAAATCGCATCTTCCGCGCCCATAGTGAAAAAGGGTATCTCCCGTGAACATAATTCCTTCACTCTCACAAAGAAGGCAGATGCTGCCGGGTGTGTGTCCCGGGGTAGATAAAATGGTAAACGCGGCATTGCCAACCGTTACGGTATCACCCTCTTTAACCGTTATATCAGGCGTCCCGTATTTTCTCGGCGTGCCGAAGTAGATAGAAACGTTTGCCTCCGCGTCCTGCATAACGCATATCTCGTCCTCGTGGCAGACCGTCCTTGCCTCGGGAAAGACAGTCTTGTATTTGTCAATATAGTCGGCGTGATCGTAGTGCGCGTGGGTAAGAATAACGTATTTTACCGCTACGTCCGACTCCTCCGCAAAGCTCTTGATAGCCTCTGGCGGATTTCCGCAGTCAATTATCATACCCTCGCCGTTATTATAATAGAGGTACGTGTTTGAGCCAAGCAGGCCCGATTTGAAGGCTTTGATCATTTTCCAACCCCCGATATTTTCTTTATACAGTATTATACCCGATAGGCGTCGGTCTGTCAATTTTCTTTTGCGTGGAATAAAAAATATTTCGCTATTGACAAATTTTTCATTATGTTGTATTATTGTATTAGAACAATAACACAAGGAAGAGGTGGAATATTGAAAATCTTAAATCAATCTACTCCCGTTTTCGTTCAGGTAGCAGATGGAATAAGGCGCGATATCTTTGGCGGCAAGTATCAGCCGGGGGAACAGATCCCCACTGTGCGCCAGCTGGCGTTTGATACTTCTGTCAATCCCAACACCGTGCAAAGATCCCTCTCTCTGCTTGAAGATGAAGGGCTGATTTTCACCAAGGGCACGGTCGGTAGATTTGTTACCGAGGACGAGGGGTTGATAAAAGCCGTTCGCGATAGAGTGAAAAAGGAAATACTCGAGAGCCTCATAAAGGAGGCTGAGTCGCTCGGTATCACACGCGGCGACATTATAAATTTTGTTAAGGAAGGAGATGCGGAATGAGCACCGAATTTGAACTTGATATAAATGAATCGGTTGAGAATACCGAGGTGCAGCAGAGCAACGCACTCGAAACCGAAGGCGCAAGCGGAACTGCAGAGCCCACTGCCGAAGCAAGGGCGGAGGCAGAAGCTGTAGCCGAAAATAAGGAAGAAGCTGACGTTGAGGAAGAGGCCGAGCCTGTTCCCGTTCTTAAATGCACCAATCTTACCAAAAGCTATAAAAGGCGCGTAAAGGTGCTTGATAAGCTTAATCTCACAATCCCGCAGGGCAAGATAATAGGTATGCTTGGCCCTAACGGATGCGGTAAGTCCACACTTATGAAGCTCGTTGCGGGTATTCTCTCTCCCAATAGCGGAGAGATCGAGATATGCGGCATCCCCCGCAGCGAGAAAACGAATTCATTAGTTTCCTATCTTCCCGAGCGAACCTATTTCAACTCTTGGATGAGGGTTGAGAGCCTTATAAAATACTTTAAGGACTTTTATGATGACTTTGACGTAGAGATCGCAAGAAAGATGTTCGCCGATCTCGGTATCAACACCAAAGCTAAGCTTCGCACCCTTTCCAAGGGAACTAAGGAGAAGGTGCAGCTCGTTATGGTAATGGCAAGGAGAGCAAAGCTATACCTGCTTGACGAGCCTATAGCAGGCGTTGACCCTGCGGCAAGGGATTACATTATGCGCACGATCATCGGCAATTATAATCCCGAGGCAACGATCATCGTAACTACCCACCTGATTTACGATATCGAGCCCGCCCTTGATGAATTTTATTTTATGACAAACGGCGGCAAGATCCTACTTTCCGGTGCTTGCGACGACGTAAGGGCAGCCTACGGCAAGTCGCTCGATCAAATCTTTAAGGAGGTGTTCAGATGTTAAAAAGAACCCTCAAACTCATCAAATACGATTTTCGTGCTATGCTGAAATATTGGTGGATCATCGCTTTGATCACAGTATTTTCAGCAGGAGTGTGCGCTTCCTGTTTAAGATCTGCAAGCATGCTCGAAAAGCTTCTTGAAAGTGATAGAGTGTATAATAACAACGTGCTCTTATTCACTGTTATTTTCGGCAGATTTATCGCTACGATAGGCGGATATGCCGCGCTCGTTATCTTCGGCATTACCTTATTTGCAACCGTACTGTTGCTTTCTATCAGATTTTATAAGCACTTTTTCACTGACGAGGGATATCTCACCTTCACTCTCCCCGTTTCAAGAAGGGAGCTTTATTTCTCCAAGGTAGTAACCTCTATGACGGTTATTCTTGCGCAGGTCGCCATAATGACGGTATGCGGTATCGTAATGTACGCCTTTATCAAATCGGATGAGATCCGCGAGCTGTTCTTTGAAAGTTCCGGATCAAGCAGCGGATCAAGCGGAGGTGCCAAGATCGAGGTATGGCGCATTTTAGTCAACTCGCTTCTTTTCCTGCTCAGTTCGGCGGCATGCATTTTGGGCGTTATCGGCACGCTGTTTGCAAATCTCACTCTTACACATTTCTGTATCACATTTGGCTCGGTTATCGTTAAGCGCGGCAAGATCGTTGCATCTGTCGGATGCTGGTATCTCGTTAACAAGGTGTATTCATTCCTGCGCGATTGCTTGACCGGCGCCTTCTACGCCATCGGAATTACGGCGCTGGTATTCATTTTTGAATTCGGATTAACCTTTACCCAGCTCCTTCTCGGCTGGCTACCATTCGTGGTCATGGCGGGAGCAATATACTGGACGTTAGGATTTTTGTTCTACAACGTCACTCAGGCGTTGATAGATAAGAAACTGAATCTTGCATAAGGAGGGTGTGAAAATGAAAAAGAAAACAAAAGTATTTCTCTCACTCGCCCTTGCGGTAATTTTGCTTTTCGCCGTTTTAACACCCGCGCTTGCTTCGGCATCGGTTGTAGACGACGGCATTGAGTACTATGAGGATGACGTTGTTACCGAGCAGGAGAGCCCGCAGGCTACGGAAAAGGAAGGTATTTCAATAGAGGGCGTCGGAATGATCGTCTTCTTCGCTATTGTCTCGGTTATCGGCGTGGCTATGCCTATAATTCCCCTTATTCTCGGTATTCTTCTTCCCAGGAGCAAAAAGCTGCAAAAGCCTCGCGGCTGGTACGTAGTTGCGGCATCAAGTGCTGTGTGGCTACTGTCTGCGGTCGCGCTTATGGTCACCGTAGCAATAATTCTGTTGGTTTGCATGCTGTGATAGCTTGTTGAGGTGACGTTATGAAAAAAACAGTGATAAGGCTCTTGTGCGTTTTGCTGCTCGTCGCGCTCTCCCTTTCTATCACGTCTTGCGGTAGCGAGAGGGAGGTTACACCGGATGAGCTTGCGGCGGAATACAGAGCCCACGGCTATCAGGTAACCGTGATGGAAAGGGGCGAGAATGAGTACGGTAACACGTACACCGTGCAGGCGGTCGCTCCGGACGGCGAGGGAGGATACACGATCTTCGAGTTCTTTTCAACCGAAGCGGAGGCTGAGGCATATTATGAGCAGTATAAGAATACTGCAGGTATTCTCATCTTCTCCACTATCCTTGGCGATCCCACGTCGGTAAAGTATAAGCTCCACGGCAAGATCGTTGTAAGCTTTGAGAAAAGAGCAAATTACAAGATCTTCAAAAACTTTATAAAAGCCTGAACAAAGGCAAAAAAGAAAGAGGAAATGCGGTTGCATTTCCTCTTTTTAATTCAGTACATAAGGGCAAAAGTGTTGTTCTCGGAGTATTCGATCTCCTCGGAGATGATGCTCGCAAGGTGCGCGATCTCATTTTGTGTTTTTGCCTTTTTGGAATAGGTGAGGGAAGTGAGTAGCCTATGGCAAAAAAGACAGAATCCGAGGCGCATAGAGAAGTCCTCTCTGCTTTCAGCCTCTGTGCAATGGCGATAGACAAGGTATGCCAAAAATCTTTCGGCAAACGGCTCTTTTGCCTCTTTTTCGTGCTCTTGTGAGTAGTGCATAAACAGGTCTTTGTGGCTTTCGTCAAGGTATTCGATACTGTCAAGAAGATCGAGCCAATATGCATCCTCTCTCTTTGTTACGCCGTATTTTTTGTATATGCAAACAAGCTTTTCGGGAAAGGGGCGATCTTTGTCGCTCAGTATCTTGAAAACCTCGTTTCGCTCTGTGCGTCCGTCAAATTCCGGCGCGCCAAGATCTGCCTCGATCTCACCAACCTCGCAAAACGTTGTATACTCATCAGAGGCAAGGATGATCCTTGCCGCCTCGGGGCAGGACATTCCGATACCCACCTCGCAAACGTCGGTGTAGTTATAAAATCTCGGGTGATTTTTACATATATCGCAAAGATATTCTTCGCCAAGATTGATTATGATCCTGCAAAGTCCACACTCGTCAAGGTGTGGGCATCTTTCGTCCTTTTCCGTGACAAAATGCGGTGTTTTGCCTTTGGAAATGCTCCTTTTGATAACCTCGCCGTAGCCGCCATTTAATCCTTTGTATTTTTTCAGCGTTGCGGTGTCAACGTCGATCTGCCACCCCGTGCAACAATTATGCTCGCATTTGTCTGCAATACACTTGAAATTCTTATAATATTTCGGTGCAAAAAGCTTCATCGTCTTTCCTTTTTCCTTTGGGATATACGCTACGCCCCATTTGGGCGTGTAAGCTTGCCGTTTTAATGGCGGCGCCAACACAAAAAGAGAGAACACGGCAGATAACTGCTTTGCTCTCTCTTTTAATTTTTAAGGCGTATTATCTCTTAGAGAGAACCTCATTCTCGTACTTAACAACCTCGTCAAACCACTCGGCACCGGGGATAACACCCTGGCGGCGGCAGTACTCCTGCCAAACCTCGCCGAAGGGAAGAGTCTTAAGCTCTTCGCTCATAACGAGCATTCTGGTGTAGTCTGCATTGTCCTGATATTCCTTAAGCTGCTGGGAGGGGATAAGGAGCGCATTAAGGAGTGCCTTCTGCATATTTCTTGCACCAACCGACCAAGCTGCAATTCTGTTAACAGATGCATCAAAGTAGTCAAGCGCGATAAACACTCTGTCGAGTGCATCGTTTCTAACGATCTCCTTTGCGATTTCCTTGGTCTCGTCGTCAAGGATAACAACGTGGTCGGAGTCCCATCTTACGCATCTTGTAACGTGGAGCGCGATCTTCTCGTTGAAAACGAGCAGGGCTGAGATCTTGTCGGAAACAACCTCGGTGGGATGATAGTGGCCGTTGTCCATAAGGGGAGTGATGCCGGCCTTTGTGGAGTAGGAAAGGCAGAATTCTGCGCTACCTACGGTGTAGGATTCAAGGCCGATGCCGAACACCTTGGATTCAAGGGTAACGTAAACCTTTTCCTTATCGTAGGGGGTTGCAAGGATCTCATCAAGAGATTTCTTGAATCTTGCTCTCGGGCCAAGTCTGTCTGCGGGGATCTCTTTATATCCGTCGGGGATCCAGATGTTCATAACGCAGGGAACACCTGTTTCGGTTGCAAAATATTCTGCTATCTTAAGGCAGGCAATACCGTGTCTTACCCAGAAAGCTCTTGCCTCCTCGTCGGGAGAGGAGAGGGTAAGATTATCCTTAACCATAGGGTGTGCAAAGTAGGTGGGGTTAAAGTCGATACCCATTCCGCGCGCCTTTGCAAACTCAACCCACTTAGCGAAGTGGCAGGGCTTAAGCTCGTCGCGGTTAGCGTACTCGCCGTTTTCAAAAATTGCATAGCATGCGTGCAGGTTGATCTTCTTTGCGCCGGGCACAAGGGAAAGCATCTTATCCATATCCGCCATAAGCTCAGCGGGTGTGGTAGCCTTGCCGGGATAGTTACCGGTGGTCTGAATACCGCCGGAAAGCGCTTCCTTAGAGTCAAAGCCAACAACGTCATCTCCCTGCCAGCAGTGTATTGCAACGGGAACGCTCGCAAGCTTCTCCATCGCAGCATCGGTGTCTATGCCCCACTTGGCATATTCAAGTTTAGCCTGTTCGTAATTATTCATATTATTATCCATCCTTTCGGGGTATGCCCGTGTGAAATTTTTATTATTTTCTGTTCATCTGAACCTTAAGGTTGCCTATTGCGGTTGCCTCGATAGGCAGGGCGATAACCTTCTTGCCGGTTGCCTTCTCGGTAAGGTCGTTGAGGTAGGTGTTCTTTGCACCGCCACCAACAATGTAGATCGCGGGGTAGGTCTTGCCTGTATTGCGCTCAAGATCGGCAATCGCCTTCTTGTATCCTGCGGCAAGGCTAACGTAAGCCGCATTAAAGTAATCCTTATCACCCTCGGGCGTCTTGATGCCGCGCTCGGCAAAGTAGGTTCTTATAGCCTCCTTCATAGACTTGGGGGCCATAAACGCCTCGTCGTTAACGTCGAACACCTCGGTGTAGCTTGAGGTTTCTGCCATATCGGCAATCTCTTGGTAGGAGGTCTCGGGGCAGAGCTCCTTGCGCAAGCTCTGGATTATCCACATTCCCGTAATGTTCTTCTGGTATCTGTTGTAGCCAACACCGCCTTCGTTGGAGTAGCCGGAAGCACGGCTGCCCTCGTCGGTAATAGCTCTCTCGGTCTTAACGCCGAGAAGTGACCACGTTCCTGATGAGATATAGGGTGCGTTTTCTTCCATCTCAATGGCTTCAACGGCACTGCCTGTATCGTGTGTTGCACAAAGCACAACGTCAAGGTTGCCGCCAAGCTCGCATTCGATCTCGGGGGTAAATCTGCCAACGAGAGTGCCTGGTGCGTATATTTCCTTTGCAAGATGCTCGGGGTATCCAAGCCTTGCCCAAATATCTTTATCAAACTGCAGTGTATCGCAGTTAACAAGACCCATAGTGGTTGCGTCTGTAAATTCCTTTTTCTTAACCCCGGTCAGCTTGTACATAAAGTATTCGGGGAGCATAAGGAAGTCTGTAACGTCACAGAATCTGCCTGCCACCTTATCTGCATAAAGCTGATAAACGGTGTTGAACTTCTGAAACTCGATTCCCGTCTTTTCATAAAGCTCAGCGAGGGGAACGATATTATGTACCTTGTCTATAACCTCGTCCATTCTCTTGTCGCGGTATGCGTAAACGGGCATA
>JAZLCY010000136.1:0-25691 GCA_045614485.1 Eubacteriales bacterium | reverse complement strand
ATTTTGTACGGGAATCTGCCTCGCCCTGCGAGGTTTCGCTCGGCGAAACGGCGAGTACGGGAATTTCGCCTTTGGCGAATATACCCTCGCCCTGCGCCTGACAAGCGAGCTTGTCGATCTTCGAGCGGGGTATGCGAACCCATATCCGTGCGGCAGAGCCACACGGGTGGGTCGACTCCGACGGAGTCGCATCAAAACAAAAAGGACACCCTCAAGGGATCCACCCGTACGGGAATTTGCTCCGCTTTGCAAGGCTTCCCTCGGGGAAGCGGCGGAGCAATGTTTCGAACCCATATCCTGAAAATCTGTGATTTTCAGGGTGGATCGACTCCGACGGAGTCGCATCAAAACAAAAAGGACACCCTCAAGGGATGTCCTTTTGTTTTTGTGACCCGTACGGGAATCGAACCCATGTTACAGCCGTGAAAGGGCCGTGTCTTAACCGCTTGACCAACGGGCCGAGATTTGGTAGCGGATGTCGGATTTGAACCAACGACCTACCGGGTATGAACCGGGCGCTCTAGCCAGCTGAGCTAATCCGCCAAATATGTTTCTCAAAATCTCGCTTGAACATTATATCATAACGACATTAAAAAGTCAACCCCTTTTTTAAGTTTTTTTATTTTTTGATGTTTTGCGCCCTTTTATGCACTTTTAACGCGCTTTTACTTAGCAATACAAAGGTTTAATAATAGTTAGGATTTTGAAATATTGACTCACTTTTACGTTGATGATAAAATAAAAATAAGAACACAGAAAGTGAGGACCTTTTTATGTGGACACTTACACACGCAATAACGATTTTTCCAACCTTTGTTGTTTTGTTTGCATTTGCATTTCTTATCGGCCATCTGCTTAAGGGCAAGAGCGAGCTTGTGCGCACAATTCCCCTGCAGCTGATAGCGATGGCGCTTATTTTGATGGAACTTATCAAGCAGGTTAAGGCCATGCCGGATTATGCAGCCGGCAACCTTTATGCACTGCCGTTCCATTACTGCTCCCTCTTCCTTTACATACTTCCCCTGCACTCCTTCTGCCGCGTGAAGCCGCGCCCGATAATAGACGCACTCACCGTTATGCTCACGGCATCCCTCTTTGTTAATATGTTTATCATGCCGGCGAACATCTACAGCGACGTCAATATCAAGAATTTGTTCCGGGAATACGGTTCCTTCCATACCGTTGTTTTTCACAACCTCGTTTGCCTTTACGGAATGCTTACGATCTCGCTCAAAGCATACAAGATGAAGCTTGGCAGAGATATTCTGATCTCCCTCGCCTTCCTTAGCGCGTACGTTGTGATAGCAACCATCCTGTCCTTCTCCCTGGACACCAACTTCCACAACCTTAAGGAATGCAACATCCCCTTTATCGGAGAGTTTATCGTCGGGCTTAAAACTAAGCTGGGTGGCTTCGGCTGGATAATCCAGGTTATATACGACACGATACTGTTTATAGCAACGCTGATTATGGGTGTTATATCCTACCTTGCGGTGTACGGCGTGGACAAGCTTATCTGCCTTTTCTCAAAAAAGGGCGAGGAAAAGCTTATTCAAAAAGCTGAATAAAACAAAAAGAGAGAAACCGCGGTTTCTCTCTTTTTTATCGGGTAAAGAATCACTCAATAGCCTTGATGATCTCGTTGTAGCTCTCTTCAAACACCTCTTCAAAGCAGTGCTCGCGGTATGCCCTGTTAACGTACTTGACTTCAGGCTTCAGATCATTATTATATATATCAACAACGCGTTTTACAAGCGCATCCTTATCGCCTGCATCGAAGAGGAATCCCTCCTTACCATCGTGGATAATATCCCTGTGGCCCTTGATATTGGAGCAAAGCACACGCGCACCGCAACCGAGCGCCTCCACGATATTGAACGGCATACCCTCGATGCAGCTTGCCGAAACGTAAAGATCGGAAGCACGCATAAAGTCACACGGGTTAGATCTCCTGCCGGCAAAGATAACCGAATCATAAAGCCCAAGCGAATCCGCAAGGGCAATAAGCTCGCGCTTTTTCGGGCCCTCGCCAACCAGCCACAACATAGCTGTGGGAATCTGCTTTTTGATAGCGGGCATTGCCTCAATAAGCATCTTTTGATTCTTCTCATCACAAAGATCGCCAACAAATGTGATAACAAATTTGTTTTTTGAGAGCATCTCCTCGCGCACCGCATCACAGCTTGCGCCCTCGGGCATTATCTTAGCGCCAAGGCCGGCAATCTTCACGGGGGGATTTTTTGCAAGCTTGTTTACAAGGGCGATATCATAATCGTCCTCATTCATAACGATAATATTATCGGTTAAGCCGGCAACCAGCTTTTCCTTAAACATAAATATAAGCTTTTTAATAGAGGATGACTTATACTCAAAGGGATAACCGCCCACAATATAAAGCACCCTGAGGCGCTTGGGGAGGATCAGAGAACGGCGCACCTGATAGGCGGCAGGATGGGTGGTGAGAATGATCGCATCAAATCCGCCATCCTTGATCACGGAGAACACAGTTGTGCGGCACTCCTTTTTCTCCTTGCTCGACATTTTTTCATAGAAGAAAACGTCGTAGTCCGAGCCATCGCCACCTGCCATGATCTTAACGGTGTGGCCCTCTTCCCTGAGCTTCTCTATATACGGAATATGAAATTTTTCAATATGCGACATATTTGCCGCGCAATAAAGTATCTTCATAACCATCTCCGAAAAGAGCTATAAAATCAGCCGCAGGCACATAGCTTGCGGCGCTCACATATATTATTTTATCACAATTTATACCCCCTGTCAATACAATTCGACAGCAGTTGCCAATCTTTTACATATTGTACATAATTATTAAAAAAATTACAGTTTTTATAAAAAAACTATTTATTTTTACCAAACAATATGCTATAATTAAGATACAGAGGGGGATGCGCCCCCCGTCTGAGCCCAACGAAAGGATACCCATATGGGTAACGGTAACTGTTATGAAGATTACGATTTACGGCAAGCAAATGACTGTGCGCGACAGCCTGAAGGAGCTTATTGAAAAAAAGCTTTCCAAGTTTGACAAGTTTTTTGGCGAGAGTACTGAGGCATTTGTTACCTGCAAAACGCGCAAGGGAGTAAAAATCATCGAGATTACCGTGAATTACGGAGGCACTACCTTCCGCTGCGAGGAAGAGAGCGAAACCTTTATCACAGCGCTTGACAGAGCAACCGAGGGACTTGAAAGACAGATACGCAAGAACAAAACCAGGCTTGAAAAGAAGATGCGCGGCGGCGCTTTTGCAATCACCGAGCCATACGACAACGATGAATACGAGGAAGAGGCGGAGTTTGAGATCCGCACAAAGTCCTTCCCCTTCAAGCCGATGACGACCGAGGAGGCTATTTTGCAGATGAATCTTATCGGCCACGAGTTCTTCGCCTTTACAGATCAGGAAAGCGGCAAGGTTGGCGTTGTTTACAAAAGACGCGACGGCAACTATGGCCTTATAATTCAGGAATAAATACAAAAGAGCAGGCACGAGAGTGTCTGCTCTTCTCTTTTGTTATGCCCGCCGGCGAATTTGGTGCAGAAATCCTTGGCTGACGAGCGAGAGGTGTACCGGCTTTACTTTGTGATAACCTTTGTATTCTTAAAGAGTGGCGTATCATTAACGATGATCTCAACGTTATACTTATTCGACTCAATAATAACCGTTTCACAAGGCTTATAAGGGTTGAGGTTCTTCGTGCCGTCCGCAAGGGTGGGCTGAGATACGTCACCGTACTTTTCAATATATCTGTTGAAGATATAAAGAGGTCTGCCGCCCGACGTTCTAACGTCGCTGATGGTGATGGTATGCGGCATGCAGGTTTCATATCCGAAATCCCAGTTATCCCAAGAGCCGTAGCCCGCCATAAGGGCAAAATCCTGGTTCTCCTTGGGTGAGGTGAGAGTTACGTCCTTGATATAAGCTGTACCGCGCCAGATACAGCCGTAGTCACCGCGAAGGGTCATGATCTCAGGCTTGGGGCCCATCTGAATAATAGTGTTCTCGATATGAACGTGACCGCAACCGATACAGTTGATATGCTCGATCTCGGAGTTGATGATCTTGATATTGCCCGACGCCTTGTGAGAGTCGAATGAGGAGAGGTGGCAGCCGTCAACAAGGAAGTTACGGCAATAGTTTGAGCCCATCTCACCCTGGAAAAGAATCGTTACGTCGTCCTCCTCATACATATTTGGCTGATAAAGATTCTTCATCGTTATATTGTTGCAGGCATAGAACTGTATCTCATAGGAGCCAAGCAGGTTGAGTCCGCCGGGATCCTGGCGGTAATAGTGCTTATGCGCTCTTATGATACCGTTTTCAAGCGTGAGGTTGTTGCAAAGCCTTGATGTGATAAATCCGGAATAGGGTGAGCGTGTGGGACCGAGCTTTATCATCTTGTGGTCAAAGTTACGGAAGGTAACGTTTGATCTTGTTATCTCGATTCCGCGCTGATAATAGTAATACTCATTGGGAGCCTGGTTTGCCCAGCGGATAAAGTGACCGCCGTTGATGTCAACGGGCTCGTCGTCGATAGCGATGATCTCGCACTTGGTTATCTTCTCATAATCCCACGAAACAGGAGTTGACGGATCGATATTACCGTCAGCATCAACCAAAAGCACCTCTCTTTGAGCGTCGCCCTTGTCCTGATTGAGTCCGTTTCTTATATATCTTCTCTGCTCCTCGTTTACAATATGAACGAGCGCGGGATAGCCTATCTTGATACCGATATTGGTATCCCCCATCTTCAATGACTTGATCTCTGTTGTTTGAACGGGAGTTTTGTCGGAGGAAACTCTGAAAAGCGGAGTTGTTCTCGCAGGCATATCATAGGTGATCTCCGTGTCGTCAAGAATAAACGCACAGCCTACCCAAAGAGTGTCCGTCTTGATCGTGATGAACTCCTTACCGTTATCGCCAAGTCGGTAGGTCTTTCCTGCCACGCCCTCAACGGCGAGTCCCTTCTCATTTGCATAATCGTGCGCCGCCTTAATTGCGGCAAAGTCGTTGGCAACACCGTCGCCGATCGCGCCAAAATCAGAATAACGAACTACGTTTTCCATAGTAAAATCCTCTTTTATCTTATTAATTTATAAATCTTGTTTTTATCCTCTTGCGCCCTTTTTTCTCTTCGGGTGGGTGAGGCTCTTTTTCTTCTGTGCCTGCTTACCGCCGAGCTTTGCATTATGCTTCATAACAGGCTTTGTACCGGAAGCCTTTACAGACTTTGGGTCAGGCTTAACAGCCGGCTTGACCTTGAGGAGCACCTTTTCAGCCGCCATAGCGCGCGCCGTTGCTTTATCGGGCGCGGCGGCACTTTCGGTTACTCCGCCAAGAGTACAGGAAATAACGTATTCCCTTCTCTCAGGTGTGGATAAAGTGCTCTCGCCGATATCCTTGAACTCAGGGCCGAGAAGCTTCTTTTCCTTCGCATATGCGCGCAGACCCGCAAGCGCTTCTGCACTCTTCTTTGCCATTTTCTCAACCTCGGCACTCTCCGCCTCGGATTTCAGAATACCGAGCGCGCGCTCCGCCGCATCGGCATCAGCGGCCTTCTGATTCTTGCCCGTGCCAACGGCAACAAGCCTATCTCCGATGTAGCAAGCTCGCTCATAAACCTTCTTATGCTCGGGGCCGCGCTCCGCAACCGTTTTATACTCCGGCTGGGGCAGGCGCCTCTTTTTATCGGCGCACCACTCCTGCAGCTGATTTTTGAAGCTCTGGCTTGCCGCGGTGCTGACCTTTCCGTCTGCCGCGAGGAACTCGGTGATATCCAGCATACCCGAAACGACCGATATGGTTTTCTCCATATCCATGCCCGAATCGATATACACAGCACCGATAATACTCTCGAACAAGTCCTCCATAACAGAGGGCTCGGTGTTAACGCCGAGTCTTGCATCGCCGGTGCCCATAAGCAAAAATTCCTGAATTCCCATTTTCAAAACGGCACTCGAGAGATTTTTCTTATCGCTGAGCTTACTTCTTATAACAGTGAAATCACCCTCGGCAAAGTTTGTTTTTATACCGTGGGAGTATCTTGCGGAAAATTTTCTCAAAAAAATGGTTATAATAGATGCGGACAGGATACCGTCGCCAAAAAACTCAAGCACCTCGTTTGACTGGTAGCCCATCTCCCGCCTGCCGCCCTCGTTGCAGTAGCTTGTGCGCGTGAAGGCTTGGCGAAGAAGACTTTTGTCCTTAAAGGTATAGCCAATCTTCTTTTCTATTTCCTTTATATTCTTTTCGAAATTCATTAACATCCGACCTTACTTAGTTTATCAATGCCATTATAACAACTTACTTCATAAAAAGCAATAGAAAATATCCTTTTTTTACCCCATATTGACAAATCGTGGTGTATATTATAAAATAATATAAGAAAGAGGTGTGCACAATGAACAATCTTGAAGAAAAATTTGTTAAAAGAGAAGAAGTTTTCGGCGGCAAGGTTTTGCACGTCGTTAAAGATACGGTTACCCTGCCCAATGGTGAAGAGGCGCACCGAGAGATGTGCCTGCATATCGGCGGAGTTTGCGTTTTGCCCCTGCTTGATGACGGCAGAGTTATAATGGAAAGGCAGTATCGCTATCCCCACGGCAGAGTTTTTCTTGAGATCCCTGCAGGAAAGCTGAACTATAAGGGAGAGGACACCCTCTCTGCAGGCCAAAGAGAATTGCGCGAGGAAACCGGCGCTGTTGCAAAGAAATACACCTTCCTTGGCCAGATAGACACCACCCCTGCCCTCATTGACGAGAAGATACACGTTTATCTTGCGGAGGACATCTCGTTTACCGAGCAGGAGCTTGATGACGACGAGTTTTTGGACGTTGAATACATTCCGTTAAAGACCCTTTACAAAATGGTGCTTGACGGCGAGATCAAGGACGCAAAGACGCAGATCGCGATCTTAAAAACCGCAGCATTAAGACCCGAAGCCCTTAACTATTGACAAAACAGAGAAAAAGTATTAAAATATAGGATACAGATAAAACATTTACCTTTCGATTTTTTAGGAGGCTACCGTGATTTTCACAACTATGCTGCTTATTACGGCGTTTATACTGTTTGCGGCGATCAACGGACTTATCGGTTCGAAGCGCGGCATTCTGAAGCAGTCTATACGCGCCGCGATGATGCTACTGTCATTTGTTTGCGCTATATATTTTGCCAAGCTATGTACTGACGCAATGCTGGTTTTGATGGAGCACAAGAACGGAAACGACATACTTTCGCTTATCGGAAAGTTTGGCATCTCCATTTCTCCCGGGCTTGAAGATCTGATCAAATGCATCGACCCCAGCGCGCTTCAATACGCGCTTGCAGTACCCTTCTCTCTCATTATATCTCCGCTTCTGTTCCCCTTGCTGTTTATCGCATTCCAGCTTTTGATGCTGATACCCTACTTTATCATCTGCGGCAGTGTTGGACTCGTGAAAAAGGGATTGACCTGCGGCAAGAAGGGCAAAAAGAAGAAAAAGAAGCTCCCCGCATACTCCTGGGCAACCGGCCTTGCGCTCGGTCTTGTGCAGGGTGTGATAATGCTGGCGCTTATTATATCCCCCGTATCCGGCATCCTTACCTGCTCCACCGAGGTTGTGGAAAGAATGGAGGCAGAAGATCCCGATCACACCAACCCCACAACCGAGACCGTGGCGAACAGCTACGACTCCTGGGTTAAGAACTGGGCGGAATCTCCCGTTATCAAGACTGTTTCCAACATGGGCGGCAATAAGCTTTATCACTCTATCGCCACCGTTAAGATCGGCGGCGAAAAATACGATATGTTCGACTCTCTTGCAGACCCCACGATCAAGATCGCTATCACTATTCACGACCTTTGGGGCTGGGATTGGACTAATCCCACCGAGGAAGACGAGGCAACTATCAACGCGCTTATCGACGTTCTTAGCGAAGAGAAATATCAGTACACGACCGACTCTATCGTTGAGGTTATCAAGCTGTTCTCCACCGCATATAAAAACGAAGTGATCAAGGTTGAGATCGAGGGCGACCTCGGAGAGATCGTTAACGAGGTGTTCCTGACCCTTGACAGTATCGAGGACTCTGAGGACTTTAACGACTATATCAGAACCGTTAAAGAGGTTTACTTCCTTCTTGCAGAGAACGGAGTTTTGACCGCGCTTAAGGATGGCGACGAGGATGCGATCATAGATACCCTTACCGCAACGATTATTGTAAACGAAAGCGAAACCACAGTTGTTTCTGAGGCTGTTCGCCTTCTTAATACCGAGTATACTCACGGTGATAGCATATATGCTCCCACCAAACCCCTTGTTACCGCAATAACAAAGCTTACGCTTTCTTCTCTTATCACAGAAGCTCTTCCCGAAGGATCTGAAGAGATATACGAGAACATCAAGGAAGGCGCAGGTGATATTCTTACTATTGAAAAGGTTGAAGGCAAAGAGGAAGAGTATAAGGCTGAAGTTTCCGAAAAGCTTGACGTAATGCTCAAGGATAACAACATCGAGGTTGAGAAGGAAATTCTTGACGAGATGGCAGGATATATCAGCGACAACTATGATAATCTCTACCAGGCAGACGGTAATATTACCGACGATGAGGTCAACGAGATAATCCTTTCCTACTACGATGCTTATATTAAGTTCCAGAACTCTCAGAATCAGAACCCCGAAAATCCCGAGATTCCTGAAAATCCTGAAGTTCCCGAGATCCCCGGCGGAACCGAGGAGCCCGGTGAGCCTACCGAGACTCCCGAAGGCACCGAGGGCGGCTCCGAGGGCTAATATCACTAACAAAGCGGCAGAAAATTCTGCCGCTTTTTCTTTTCCCCCCCCAATTATTCACAAAGCTTTAAAAGAATAAACACACCTTATTTTATTTAATTATTGACTTATAGTGAAATTGGTGCTATAATTATAAGGCAAAAATATGTACTTATAACTTTTATGCCGCATTTTAGCGGAAATATGGAGAATAAAATGACGATTCAATCAAATAAAATGGGTAAGGAACTCGGAAAAAGGGTTTTCCCCTCTCCTTTCACCATTTTCTATTTTGTAATACTGCTTGCCTTAGCAGGCCTTACCGCTATCACAGCATGCTTCTCGCTGGGACTTTTCCTGCTTGGAGAATTTATCACAAAGGGTTGGCTTAATGCACTCGCTATCATCGCCTTCGCAGGCGAGGTTTGGCTGCTTATCTCCCTTGTTATCTCGGCAATAAACTCGCTGAAGATAAGAAAGTTCGAGAATGCAAGAGTTGAGAAGGTTTCTCTTTTCTGCATGCACCTTGACGTTATCTCAAAGCTCGTTACTATCATGGGCATTATCGCAACCGCTATGTGCCTTATCTATTCTTGCGTGTGGTTCTGCTCCGCGCTTAACATCCTTCCCTCCTTTGTTGATTGGGTGGGCAGTGTTATAAACGGAATTTTCGGCTGGCACCTCGACCTTGATAACAAAGAGGTTGTTACCCCCTTGATGAATGCTATCGATTTTGCAAAGGGCTCTCCCGCACTTGCAGTTATCCTTTCGATACTCCTTCCCCTTCTTTGCGGCGCAGTTACCTACTTCGGTTTCTTCACCCTCAAGAAGACCTTGAGAGCATACGAGTCTATGCACGTTGACGGCAACACGCCTCCCGCACAGGCTCCTGCATTGCTTCTCTACGTTTTCGGAGCACTCTTTGCAATACTCGGCCTTGGCCTTATCATTTTCTTCTTTACACAGCTTGATGAGCCCTCGATATTCACAAAGATCTTCAATTCCGCAAAGGAATCCAGCGTTGACACCATCTGCAAGAGCATCGAGAATTTCTTTGATAACATCATCAACGAGAAGAACAAGGACGCCCTTGGTAACTTCAAGGACAAGATCCTTGAGTTTATCGGCGTTACCGTCCGCACTCCCCTTACCATTATCTTCAAGATACTTATCACTCTTCTGAGCATTCTCAGATACATTGCATTCTTTGCATTTGACTTCTCTCTTATCGTATTCGGTGGATACCTTGCGATCAACGGTGTTGTTTTCTCAACTATCGGCGATCCTGCAAACTATGCTGTAGCAAAGGTTGAAACTGCTGAAGAAGCAGAAGAAACGGTTGACGCAACTACAGTTAACGAATAATAGCTTAAATAATTAAAAGGTTGAGATCCGGCGGATCTCACCCTTTTTGTTTTGCAACAAAAAAAGAGCGAAAAGATTCGCTCTTTTTTATTCTTTGTGGGATTATACCTTCATTTCAAGGCCTGCATTTGCCTTGTACTCAGCAAGGATCGCGTCAACCCACTCCTGAACCTCTGCTCTGGTGAGCGTGCGCTCGGTAGAGGTGAATGCGAAGCGGAGGGTAAGCGAAGATACGTCATCCTTGGTGTAAATATCCTTAACCTTAACAGATGCAAGGTTCTTGGGTGCAACTGCCTTTGCCATCTCGGTAAGCTTGATAAGATCAACAGAGCCAAGATCTACGTTGAAGGTAAGGTCAATATCCATACCGGGGAACTTAGAGGGCTCGCTGTACTTGATCTTGTGGGCGGTTACCTTAGCGAACTTCTCGGTTTCGATCTCGAAGAACGCAACTGCGCACTTCTTATCAATGTTAGAAAGAACGGTGGGGTGAGGAACGGAAAGAGTACCAACTCGACTCTCGCCGATCTTGATCGCATAGGTGTTTGCAGGATGCATAAAGTCATACTCAGGCTCAACTGCCTCGTAGGTTGCATTCTGGTGCAGAATGTCGGAAACAAGCTCCGAAATAATATCGCGGCACTGCATGAAGAGTTCTTCCTCGCTCTTAACCTTGGAGTAAAGAGCTGCGCCAAGCTTGTTGACCTCGTTGCAAAGGCCGTTTTCACGGTAGCCGCAAACGGTGTGGCCTATCTCGAAGATGCCGTAGTTATCCGCAAAGGTCTTGTTCTCCTTAACAAACGCAAGGATAGTGGGGATCATTGTGGTGCGGATAAACTGATGATCGGGAGTCTGCGCATTGATGATCCTTACGCCGGGGTTGGTCTTGATTCCAAGATCCTTCTCCTTCTGTGCGTCGGACCAGATGTAAGAGTGAACCTCGTGCATACGGTAGCTCTTAACGAGCATATCCTTCATTCTGTCCTCGTGGGACTTGAGGGTTTCCTTACGAACGGGAGCAAGGCGGGACTCGGAGGTGAATATATCGAAGTTATCGTAGCCGTAAATTCTGGTGATCTCCTCGATAATATCAGCCTTGATAGTTACGTCCTTGGTTGCGCGCCATGAGGGAACGGTTACGGTGAAGTCATCTCCCGAAAGGGTAACCTTAAAGCCAAGACCCGTAAGAGTCTTAACGATAGTTTCGTTAGAAATTTCGATACCGGTGTATCTGTTTACGTACTTCTTGTCAAACTCAAGAGTGATGGTGGGGTAACGGTTAACGTAAACGTCCGAGAACGCGGAGATAACGGTTGCGCCGTTGTCAAGCTCCTTAAGAAGATAAAGAAGTCTTTCGGTTGCAAGGCGGCAAAGCTCGGGGTCAAGCATCTTCTCATATCTCATAGAAGCATCTGTACGAAGGCCGAGTCTTGTTGTTGTCTTACGAACGGAAATACCGTCAAAGGTTGCAGACTCAAGAAGAAGAGAGGTTGTATCCTCCTCGATCTTGGATGCATCGCCACCCATAACGCCTGCGATCGCAACAGGCTGATTGCCCGAGGTGATCATAAGCATCTTGTCGTCAATATTTCTTGTAACACCGTCAAGAGTTGCAAACTCAAGGCCGCTATTGAAGGTCTGAACCTCGATCTTATCAACCTTGCGGTTGTCAAACGCGTGCATAGGCTGGCCAACTTCCATCATTACGTAGTTGGTAAGGTCAGCAAGGAAGTTGATCGCGCGGGATCCGCAGTAGTAAAGGCGGATGCGCATATTTACAGGGCTTATCTTACGGGTGATATTCTCAACCTTGATTGCGGAATAGCGCCATACAAGGTCGGTTGCCTTAACGTCTATCTCAACGCCGGGAAGGTTGTTGTAAACAGAAACGTCGTGCGCGGGAACAGGAAGAAGCTCTCTTGCGGTAATGGTAGCGAACTCGCGCGCCATACCGTAGTGGCTCCAGAGGTCAGGACGGTTGGTCAAAGACTTGTTGTCAACCTCGAAGATTATATCGTCTATCTGATAAGCTTCCTTAATATCAGTACCGAGAGCGATATCGTCTGTGATCTCCCAGATACCCGAGTTATCGTCGCTGATACCAAGCTCTGCCTCAGAGCAGCACATACCGTAGGAGGTATAGCCGCCAACGGTTGCAACAGAGATCTTGTGGCCCTGAACTGCACCGCCGTTGGTTGCAAGAGCAACCTTCATACCCTCTCTTACGTTGGGAGCACCGCAAACGATATCAACGATCTCAGAGCCGGTGTCCACTTTAAGAAGGTGGAGCTTCTTGGAATTGGGATGATTCTCAACGGAAACGATTCTCGCAACGATAACGCCGTAGGTATCGCTTCCCTTCTCGATTATATCCTCAACCTCTGCGGTTGAAAGAGTGAAGTTACGGATAAGAGCCTTCTTATCAAGACCCTTGAGATCAACGAAATCGCCGATCCAATTCATAGATAAAAACATCAGATCTACCTCCTTATATAGACTCGAACTGCGAGAGCGCCTTAAGGCTTCCCGAGTTGAAATCACGGATATCCTTTACGCCGTATCTCATCATAGCAAGACGGGTAAGACCGAGACCAAAGGCAAATCCGGTGTACTTTTCGGTGTCAATACCACCCTCTTTAAGAACGTTGGGGTGGATCATACCGCAGGGGCAAAGCTCAAGCCAGCCGGAGTTCTTACAGGAGGGGCAACCCTCACCGCCACAGATCTCGCAGTTGATGTCAAGCTCGAAGCCGGGCTCCACGAAGGGGAAGAATCCGGGGCGAAGTCTTACCTTAACGTCTCTGTTAAATACCTCGGAAAGCATCGTCTTCATAAAGTAGATAAGGTTGGAGATAGAGATATTCTCGTCTATCATCATACCTTCCATCTGGAAGAAGGTGTTCTCGTGGCAGGCGTCGGTAGACTCGTTTCTGGAGCATCTGCCGGGGAATATAGCGC
Source organism: Eubacteriales bacterium (assembly GCA_045614485.1). GTDB lineage: Bacteria > Bacillota > Clostridia > Oscillospirales > CAG-272 > UBA1740. The sequence goes on along the minus strand of JAZLCY010000136.1, from coordinate 12,598 downwards.
GAAGAGGTGCGCCGTACTTTTTCATAATAGCATTCTGAGCCGCGGAAGTGTGCGTCTTAAGAAGCTGGCCGTTCTCAAGATAATATGTATCCTGCATATCTCTTGCAGGGTGGTGCTTGGGGATATTAAGCGCCTCAAAGCACTCATAGTCGCCAACGATCTCAGAGTAGTTCTCGATAGCAAATCCCATGCTCTCGAATATAGCCTCAACCTCTCTTGTAGCAAGAGTGATGGGGTGATAAGAGCCAAGGTCGCGCTCGAAAACGAGCGAGGGATTATACTTCTTTGCACTTCTTATCTGTGCGGAGATAGCCGCCTCGCGAAGCTCGGTTTCCTTTGCCTCGATAGCCGCCTCAACCTCGCACTTAAACGTGTTGATAAGCTGACCTGCCGCCTTCTTATCCTCAACGTCGCGCAGGCCCTTCATAAGCTCAGCTATGCAACCCTTTTTGCCAAGGTATTCGATCCTGATAGCCTCAAGCGCATCAGCCGATGCGGCAGAAGAGATAGCAAGGTCGAAGCCAGACTTGAGCTCTAAAATTCTGTCCTTCATTTTATATTTTCCTTTCGGCTTTTAGCCAATTAACATTCCAATCAAGTATTATACTACAATATACCGCTGTTTGTCAACAAAAATATTACGCACGCGTTATATATGCGATATAGTCGGCAACGGACTTCGGTAAAATCCCCTCCGTGCTCTCTTTGCCTGCAATTTTTTCCCTTGCAAGAGTGGAGCTGATGCCGTCAAGCGCCTCGTTGCACTTTTTAAGCTCGGTTTCATATCCGCCGTAGTTCATATTGAACTCCGCCTGCTTCATCTCGTAGGCATAATCGATGTCGTTGCGATAGCCCTTAACGATCTTTTCGATCCCATGATCACGCATATAATCCACAACCATGCCGTTTGAGTAGCTGACAAGCACGTTATCAAATTCATCGGTTGCAAGAATAAGCATACGCACCCTGTCCTCAAGCGAGAAGGTGTAGGTCTTTTCGGGATTAACGAATATCACGGCGTAAACCTGCTCGTTTTCCTCTGCCGCGCGGCGAATAATATCAACGTGGCCAAGCGTTACAGGGTCGTAACTGCCGGGTACGATCACCTTCATATCTCTACCTCTGTGCCGTAAAGGAGGATATTTACAAAGGTCTTTTTGCCATAGTGGGTGGACTTAAGAACCTCAATATCATCTCTGCCCGAGAAATCCGGCTCCTCCTCTCCCGATTCAAGCACGATGATCGCGCCGGGGTTAAGAAGCTCTTCTCTTATAAGTCTTTCAACTGCATCGGCGCAGCACTCCATAGCATAGGGCGGATCAATGAACACAAGGTCAAACTTATCCCTGCCCGATGCCTTTCTTATATAGTTTTTCCAATCGCTCACAAGGTATCTTGATTTATCGAAAAATCCCGCGGTCTTAACGTTTTCCTTAACGATCTCCATCGCCTCACGCGAGAGGTCGATAAACATAGCACTTGATGCACCTCTTGAAAGCGCCTCAAGACCAAGCTGACCGCAGCCTGCAAAAAGGTCAAGCACGCGCCTGCCCTCTATATCAAACTGTATTGCGGAGAAAACGGCTTCCTTGATTCTCTCACTGGTGGGCCTTGTTGCCTCTCCCTCAAGAGTTTTGAGCTTCTTTCCCTTTGCAGTTCCTGTAATAATTCTTAACACGGGTTAATACCTCACTTGCTTTTATGATAATATTCGTATATTTTGTTTGCATCAGCCGCGCTGATACCGCGCACGTCTGAAAGCTCCTTTACGCCCGCCGTCCTGATCCTTGCAAGCGGCATTGCATCAAGCAGCAGCCTTGCCTTTTTTGGCCCGATGCCCTCGATCTTTTCAAGAGAGGAATGCACCAGGCTCTTTTCCTTTTTGCTCCTCGAATGCTTTATGGCAAAGCGGTGCGCCTCCTCCTGAAGCTTGTATATAAATGCGTAAACACCGGCCTCAAAGGCTATTGATATCTCCCTCTCGCCGTCGGTTATCGCGCGCGTTTTGTGGAAATCATCCTTTACCATACCGAAAACGGCAACCTCAGGCACAGCCTCGTTAATGATCGGTTTAACGGTGTTCACGTGGCCGTCGCCACCGTCTATAAGCATAAGGTCGGGAGTCTGCCCGAGCGATGCCGTGCCGTCGCCTATATGCGACAGCCTGCGCCCGATTGCCTCGCGCATTGATGCGTAATCGTCAACACCGCCTGTGGTCTTTATATTGAAGGAACGGTAATCGCTCTTTTTAAGCTTGCCGCCCTCGTACACCACCATAGATGCAACTATAACGTCACTGCCGATATTCGAAATGTCGTATGCCTCGATCCTCTTAGGTATTTCAGCAAGGCCGAGAAGCTCGGAAAGGCGCTTAAGACTCTTGTCCTCCCTCTCTCCTTCAAGCCTGTACTGTCTTGCCGCCTCGCGCGCGTTCTCACGCGCCATATCGCAAAGCGCACGTCCGTCTCCCCTCTCGGGAACTCTTACGCCGACCTTATACTTGGTTTCGAGCGAAAGATACTCTGAAAGAAGCGCTATATCCTCCTCGCCAAGATCAAAGTCAACCATGATCTCCTTTGGCGGATTTGCCGCACCGTCATAGTAGCTGACAATAAGGGAAACCGCGTCCTCGGGTGTGGTAAGCTCTCCTAAGGAAAGTATAAATTCGTTTTTGTTAACAAGCGCGCCGCCGCGGATCGAAAGAAGCGCAAGAACACCCTCTGTTTCCGAGGTGTAAAGGGAGAAAACGTCGCGGTTGACCTTGGCATCCGCAACGACCTTTTGCTTCTCACAAAGAGAGCTGAGCGCCCTGATACTGTCGCGCAATGCCGCCGCGCGTTCATACTGCATATCCTCCGATGCCGCATACATCTCGGCAGTAAGCATCTCGGTGGTTTTCTTCACGTTGCCGTCAAGCACGTTTTCAGCGCATCTGACGAGCGCGCGATACTCTACCGCAGAAACACCGCCGGCACAGGGAGCGATACACCTGCCCATATCCTTATAGATGCAGGGCCTGTCCTTTCCTATATCGCGCGGAAAGCTCCTTTTACATTCGGGAAGGGAGAACACCTTCATCACCGCCTCGAGCGCTCCTCTTGCAGCCTGTGCGCTCTGGTAAGGGCCGTAATACCTGCCCCTATCCGACTTTCTCTCCCTTGTTACGATAAGGCGGGGATACTCCTCCGCAGTTACCTTGATGTAAGGATAGGACTTTGAGTCCTTGAGCTTGATATTGTATTTTGGAGAGTGCTTTTTGATAAGAACGTTTTCAAGGGTAAGCGCCTCTATCTCCGTTGTGCAAACGATATAATCGAAATCACGCACCAGGCTTACCATTCTTGCCGTTTTATAGGTATGAGATGAGCCGACGAAATAGCTTGTTACACGGTTTTTAAGCTTTTTCGATTTACCGACGTATATTACCTGCCCCGCGGCATCCTTCATGATGTACACACCCGGTTGCATGGGCAAGGAATTCGCCTTCTCACGCAATCTCAAAAGAACGTCCATATTCTCCCCTCCTCTCGTTTTTAAAGAAAACGGCAGCGGCCGTTACATCCACCGCACGAATAACGCACTGCACCGGCGCATCAGCGCCATACGACGTAACGGCCGCTGCCGTTTTATGTAATTAGGTCAAGTACAAATTAAATCTCTTTGAATTCGCCCTCGATAAGAGCTGCAAGACCCTCAACCGCCTCTGCCTCATCAGCACCGTCAGCAATAAGAGAAATCTCAGTTCCCTTAACGATTCCGAGAGAAAGAACGCCGAGCAAGCTCTTTGCATTTACTCTGCAATCTTCCTTTTCAACCCAGATAGAGCACTTGTAAGAGTTAGCCTTCTGGATAAAGAATGTTGCAGGACGCGCATGGAGGCCATGGCTGTTCTGTACTGTAACGCTACGAGAAATCATTTATGTAATCTCCTTGAAGTTTCGTTTTAATAAGTATATCAAAAGATAAAATAAAAATCAATACTTTTACAAAAAAATACTTAAATTTTTGTGTTATTTGCTCAAAATTATGTCTGCCACAGAAGAATCCATGTCGTTCTGGTCATTAAAGTAGCCAACGCGCTCGTCGTAATCCTTCTTGGACACGCGCAAAGCCGCCGTGCTCATACCGAAAACGGTAACGATAAGGCAGAAAAGCGAGTTATCCTCCATAAGATCGAAAAAGCAGCCCATAACAAGAACAACGAGCATTGCCGCGGTGGTGATATAAGAAAGCTCGGAAATAGATGAGTTTCTTATAAATCTGGTGTACACCCTTATCTGCCTGAAGCGGACAACAACGTAAAGCGCTATTGCAAGAAGAGCAAATATACCGAAGCGCACACAGAGGCCAAGAATAGAATTGCCGTAGGCAACGTCCCCTGCACCGATACCGACGAACACGTTCTGCCACATAACGCCAAGCGAATCGATCACGCCGTGCTTGATCTCGGCAAGCGACGGAGATATACCCGTAGATTCGGTAAGCTTCAACAAGAAGCTATCCGGCAAAAGGAATACAGCGATCGGCAGGATGCCGAGGGGGGTTAGAAAATCCTCCGGCACTCTGGTGTTTTTGATAATGATCACTCCGGGAATCAGAACAACTGCCAGAATTATCACGGGCAGGCACTCCGTTGCCACAAGAGCAAGTGTGAGAAGCACGGTCAGTGTTATTCCGATGGGTCTTTTGTACACCGAGTGCGAATCGATGAGATAGAACACCGCGAACATCAGAACGATAGCGAGATATACGGCAAGATATGCAGGTGAAAGCATAGTTACCGATACGGGCAGTGCAATGCCCTCAACAGCGCCCGTAATATAGCTTGCAATAGCACCGATAGCGATGGGAACGCTTGAGATCATTACCGCATTTATAGCGCGGTTTGCAAGGCGGCGGTTAACGATAATATTAGCCGCCGGGAAATATGCAAGGGTTATAACCGAGTATCTTATTGAAAGATAGGTTGATGCCGCGCCGCCCCTGATAATGCCCATAAGCATTATTGTGGCGATAAACACAAGAACAATAATATCGGACAAGCCGAAAACGTAGGTTTTCTTTCCGAAAAGCACCTTTCGCATAAAGGAAAGGAACGAGAGCAATGAAAGAAGTGCGATAAGCACGGCTGAATAGCTCGTGCCCGAAATATACGGCACTGAAATAAGAAGAGTTATAAACGGCAGCTCCGGAGAAACGAAGGAGATGACCGTAAATGCCACTCCGAATGCCGCGATAACCACCGTTTGCACCGGTAAAAACACGGTTACGGCGGCAAAGACCACGCCTGCGATAAGACCGATAAATGCTCTTGGCACTTTAACCGTTTCGTTCTTGGGCATTCTCCTGATCGAGAGGAACTCAAAGAACAAAAGGTTTGTTGGCAAAAACTCCTGCATTGCGCGGCACATCGGCCTGTCCACAAGCATAAGCGGTATGCCAACAAGGGCAATAAGCGCCGTTAATGTAATCGCAACAATGTCGAAATCGCGTTCGGTTGCCGGGGTGAAATAGTAGGTTAAAAGATTGATTATCAGCGACAGGATACCGAACGAAAGGAAGCAAGAGCCGAAAAGTCTTGTTGACGAATAGGCTATCGATGATCCGATACCGTTGATAAAGCGGGCGATCCTGCCCGAAAGGAAGAATCTTAATGCCTTGGGCGAAAGTCCGTTCAGGTCTTTTGAGAAAAAGAGCGCGTTATAAAACTGCGGTGTTTCTTTTTTCGTTATATGCTCGAATTTTTTCTGATTTCCCGATTCCATAATGCCTCTCCTTTCTCTTTTTCTTTAGTCCTTTGCCTTGCATCTTCTTTTCTTCTTAGGCTTAAGAGATTCCTCAATCTCCGGGTGCAAAAGAAGAAGGTCGGGGCGCTTTTCCCTGGTTATTTCAACCGCTTTTTCAAGCCGCCACCTGTCAATTTTTCCGTGGTCGCCCGAAAGAAGAACTTCGGGCACTTCAAGGCCCATAAATTCCCTGGGCTTTGTGTACTGCGGGTATTCAAGAATACCCGAGGCGATAGACTCACCCTCATAGCACTCGCTTGATGAGAGCACGCCTTCCTTCAGCCTCGAAACCGCATCTATAACGATACAAGCGGGAATTTCACCGCCTGTTACAACGAAATCTCCTATCGAGATCTGCTCGTCAACGATCAAGTCAAGCACTCTTTCGTCAACACCCTCATAATGTCCGCAAAGGAATATAAGGTTGTCGTACTGTGCAAGCTCGCCGGCTATCTTGTGATTGAATATTCTGCCCTTGGGGGACATATAGATGACCCTCTTTTTGTTTTGTTCGGGTATATCCTTTATCACGTTCTGATAGCAGTCGTATATCGGCTGGCAGCTCATAACCATTCCAACACCGCCGCCGTATGGAGTATCGTCGGTTTTGCGGTGCTTATCAAGGGTGAAATCCCTGATATTATGGCACTTTAGCTCTACGATTCCCGCCTTTTGCGCCCTGCCGATGATACTCTCATCAAGTACGCCGCGCACCATATCGGGAAACAGAGTCATCACGTCAAATCTCATAAATTATCGAAAAAGCCGGGGATAGGACGCACGAGCATTCCCCTCTCCTCGCTTATCTCCTTTACGAACTCGTCAACTCCGGGAAGGATAACCTTTCCTCCCTCTGTTTCAACAGTATAAAGCTTGTATCTTACACCGTCCTCAACCGAAGAAATTTTGCCGTAAACTCTACCTGTGTCAATATCAACAACGTCAAGCCCTATCATATCGGCAATGAGCATCGCGCCACGGGGCACGGGTATATCAGTGCGGTGAAGATAAATAGTTACGTTCTTTAATGCCTGTGCCGCCTCGCGCGAGTCAATACCGCTAAGACCCATAAGAACTCGGTCTTGCGCGCTCGATGCGGATATGACCTCAACAGCCTTGTATTCGCCCGATTTTGTGAGCATGAACACGCGCTTCTGAGAAGTTAAGACCTTGTGGCTGTCGCACCAGCATTCAACGTTAAGTATGCCGCGTACACCGTGAGGTGAGCGGATTTTTCCACATTCAAGATATTCTTTTTTCATAGTGCCCTTATTTTATCATATATATTTTTAACTGTCAAGTTCGGCATTTGATGTAGCCGATTTTTTTACCCTTTTTGCTCTGAAGTAGGAGCTGAGCATATCCTTAGCCTCCTCGCCAAGCACACCGGCCTCTACCTCGGGTGTATGGTTAAGCCCTATTGCCGCAAGGTCAAGCTTTGAGCCGAGCGCACCGAATCTGAGATCGGGAGCGCCGTACACCACCCTCGGAATACGCGCGTTCACTATAGCGCCGGCACACATAGCGCAGGGCTCCATAGTTACGTAAAGAGTGGTTTCGGGCAATCTCCAGCCGCCAAGGGTACGGCAAGCCTCTTCGATGGCAAGTATCTCCGCGTGATGCGTTGCACACTTCGTGCTCTCGCGGGTGTTGTAGGCGCGCGCAATGACCTTGCCGTCCCTGACGATAAGAGCGCCAACGGGAACTTCATCTATGCTTTCCGCCTCTTTAGCAAGAATAAGAGCCTCTTTCATATATTCTTCATCAATTTCAAAAGCCATATTTACCGTCCTTTTTATTATGAAAACACGTAAAACAACGTCAAAAATGTTACACGCCTGCCGCCATTACTCCTCAACGACCGAGAAACGAAGCTTGCCGCGGATAACGTCTGCCTCCTCAAGCCTTACCCTTACCTCATCGGCGATACGGTAGGTGTGCCTTCTTGAGCGAAGGGTGAGATTCTTCTCATCAAAGATATAATCACCGCGAAGCTCGCTTATCGGAACAAGACCCTCGCAGGTGTTTTCAAGCGAAGCGAAAAAGCCGAACGAGGTTATAGAGTTGATAACCGCCGTGAACTCCTCGCCAACTCTGTCCGCCATAAAAATAACCTTGTAAAGATTTTCTATCCTTCTCTCAGCACCGATCGCGCGAAGCTCGGCATCGGTTGCCGCCGCGGCAGCTCTGTGAGCATATTTGCTGTAAAGCTCCGCTCTCTTGCCCTCGATAAGCACCTTGTGTATGATGCGGTGAGTTGCAAGGTCGGAAAGGCGCCTTATCGGAGACGTGAAATGGCAGTAGTGCGTTAAAGAGAGGCCGAAATGCTTGCTTCTTACGTCTGAATACTTAGCCTTCGACATCGCTCTGAGCATTGTGTAAGACACCTGGCGGCTCATTCCCTTCCCCTCGGCAACAGAGAGCAGGTTTGAAAAATCCTTTGCCTCGCACTTATCCTTATTTATGAGCTGCGCATCAAAACCGAGGTTGTGCGCATAGGCGAGAAATCCAAAGAGCTTTTCGGGCGGCGGATCATCGTGCACTCTGTAAACGCAGGGTATCTCGTTTTCCGAGAGGAATCTTGCAACGGCTTCGTTTGCCGTGAGCATAAATTGCTCTATCATTCGCTCGGCAACACCCCTGTCGCGCAGTACTATATCGTAAGGCTTGCCCGATTGATCAAGCAGGATCTTACACTCATCGCTATCAAGCTCCATATATCCGCGATCCTTTGCCTTACGAAGCAGGATATTATAAAGCTCCTCCATTCTGATAATGGAGTTTTTTACCTCTTTGTATTTAACACGGGTGGGCTCATCGGCCTCGCCGGAAAGGATCTTGTTCACCTCGGAGTAAACACCGCGCACACGGCTGTTGATAATAGAAGGCTCGATCTTTACCCCCTTTATCTCGCCGCTCTCATCAAGGGATATAATAGCCGAGAGAGTGTATTTATCCTCGCCTGCGTTAAGCGAGCAAGCACCGTTCGAGAGCGCTACGGGAAGCATCGGAACGACCTTATCGGTGAAGTAAACGCTTGTGCCCCTTGCCATAACGGCGCGGTCAAGATGCGTTCTTTCCTTAACGTAAGCCGAAACGTCTGCTATATGAACACCGAGCTGCCAACCGCCCCTGACCTTTTTGATCGAAACCGCATCGTCAAGGTCCTTGGCATCCTCGCCGTCAATGGTAAAGATCATCTCACTGCGGCGCACCCTACCCTCATCCGAGAGGGGAAACGCGGCAAAAAACTCCGCCTCGGCAAGCTCCTCACGGCTGAATTCAACCGGGATCTCGCACTCGGCAAGAATAGCCTCGTAGTTTGCATCAAAGGATTCGGCCTTACCGAAAACGCGCTTGATTCGGCACTCGTGGTAGCCCTGCCCCCTTATTATCTGTGCCTCTGCCTTATCACCTTCGGTGGCAGTGCCGATATCCAGAATTTTATAGCCTTCGGAAAGCTTAGTGTCATCAGGAATGAGAATATACTCATTCATTGGGAGTCCGCGGGAGCGGATATATCTCTTTCGAACCTCAACCGTTCCGATCACGGTTTTTCTGCCCTCGCGCACGATCTTTCTGACTCTTCCCTCGGTCTTCTCCTCTCCCATCCTTGTAATATAAGAATGGAAAACGATCTCCACCTCGTCGCCGTCTATCGCGCCGAGAGTTTTATCCTCGGGAATAAAAATATCTCTTTCCTTTCCCTCAACCTTAACAAAACCGAAGCCGGAGCGAGATGATGAGAATTCGCCAACCGCAACCTCCTCATCCTTCCTCATCTTCATAGAAGTGCGACTTCTCCTGCCGCCGTCAAACGAATCGGAGAGCTTCAAAGCATCAAAGCCCACGTTGGTTTCCATAACTGCGCGCAAAAGCTCGCGCTTTGCGGCATCCTTACCGCGAGAGCTCCTTCCCTGGCGCTTATTGAAGGTATCAAAATTCTTTTTTGTACTTTTGTTTCTTTTCATATTCTTATTATTCTCACATACATATAAAGGATCCGCCCGAATGCAGCGGTGCTTTACAACAAAAAATGGACGAGCTGACCCGTCCATTTTTAAATCATATTATTTTGCGTCCTTAGCAGCCTCTACAGCAGCCTTGATAGCCTCGCTGTACTTGCTGAGACCATGCCAGGTATCTACGTCGTTGATAATGTTCTTTGCATCAGGCTGAATAACGAAAACAGCGAGAACGCAAACAGCGAATACGATAGATACGATAAGGGTCCACTTAGAGAGCAACTTATCCTTGCGAACGGTCTTGTCTTTTCCGTAATAGGTTTCCATACCGCCAACGATTGTACCGGAAAGGCCATCCTTCTCAGATCTCTGAAGAACAACTGCGGTGATAAGGAAAACTGCTGCTGCAAGAAGCACAGCAAGAAGTATATATTCTGCGTAAATCATATTAAAATCCTTCCTAATTTATGCCAAAAAACTACGGCACGATACAAATACTAATGTATTTTATCACATATTTTTCGAAAATGCAATACTTTTTTCAAATTTATATGGTTTTTTGTATAAATTTAAAATTCCTTAACAAATTCAAGCGTAAGTGCCTCAGAATTTTTAACGGCAACCTTTAAGAACGTGGGAAAATCGAGCATTGCCTCCTCGTTTGCGCCGTCCGATATTGCGCGAACCACCGCAAAGGGAGTGTTGCCAACGAATGCCGCGTGAGCTATTGCCGCACCTTCCATCTCGCAAACGTCAGCACCGAACTTTAAAGCGATAGATGCCTTATCCTCTCCGGTGCAAACAAAACGGTCGCCGCTTGCGATAATGCCGCCCCTTGCACGAATGCCAAGCTTTTCAGCCGCACCGAGAAGCACCTTGCAGGCTCTTTCGTCTGCATCGAAGAACACCTTGTTGATGCCGGAGATCATGCCAACCTCATCTCCAAGGGCGGAGGTATCCATATCGTGCTGAACAAGTTTGGTAGCAACAACGGTGTCGCTGCACTGAAGGTCGGTGGCGAGGGCACCGCCAACGCCAGTGTTCACAATTATTCTGGGTGAGAATTCAAGCATCATCACGGTTGCGCACATAGCGGCAAAAACCTTACCAACGCCGCACTTTGCAACAACAACAGGCTTTGAAAAAATAGTACCCGTGTAAAATTTAATGCCGAGAATCTCCTTCTCGCACTTTTCTTCAAGGCGGGAAATGAGGCCCTTTACCTCATCATCCATAGCGCCGATTATACCGATAGGTGCATTGCACATTTTACACTTCCCCCTTGTATTTGAAGTCGATATTCTTTCCCTTAAGAACGTCAAGATATCTCTTGCACTCAACCTTTGCCGCGCCAAGATCAAGGCACTTGTAGTTACCGCACTCCACCCTGGTGTTTCCGAATATTTCACCCTCGTGGTTTACGGTTTTTTCAAGGCAGGATATAAGAGCCGAAAGAACCTCGGAGTTGTCAGCATTTCGCACAAGAAGGTAAAATCCGGTCTGGCAACCCATAGGGCCAAAGTATATTACCTTGCCGCCTATCTCACAAGAACGGATATACGTTGCGATCATATGCTCGACCGAATGCATAGTGAGATTATCCATATAATCCCCCATATTCGGCTTTCTTGTTCTCAAATCGTAGGTAGTGATATCGCCGTCGATACGGGATATATAAATTCCCTCGTCTATAAAATCGTGATTGACACTGAACGAGGCGATCTTATCAGGTGTTTTCATTTTCATCTCCGTCTAAAGATGTTTTGATAAAAGAGAGGGGTGATATGCACCCCTCACAGTTTTTTAGAAGTTAAGCTTTTCTGCGATATAGGACGCAACGGAATCCATAGGAATTCTTACCTGCTCCATAGTATCTCTGTCACGAACGGTTACGCAACCGTCGTTCTCGGTATCAAAGTCGTAGGTGATGCAGAAGGGAGTACCGATCTCATCCTCACGGCGATATCTCTTACCGATAGAGCCGGTTTCGTCAAAGTCAACGGGGAAATGCTTAGCAAGCTCGTCATAAAGCTCAAGCGCCTTCTCCGAAAGCTTCTTGGAGAGGGGAAGCACTGCCGCCTTGATAGGAGCAAGCGCGGGATGAAGGTGGAGAACAACTCTTACGTCGCCGCCTTCAAGCTCTTCCTCATCATATGCATCAACAAGGAATGCAAGAGCAACTCTGTCCGCACCGAGAGAGGGCTCGATTACGTAAGGAATATAGTGCTCGTTGGTTTCGGGGTCGAAATAGGTCATATCCTTGCCCGAGTGGTTCTGATGCTGGCCGAGGTCGTAGTCGGTTCTATCCGCAATACCCCAGAGCTCGCCCCATCCGAACGGGAAGAGGAACTCAAAGTCGGTTGTAGCCTTGGAGTAGAAGGAAAGCTCGTCCGCATCGTGATCGCGAAGGCGAAGGTTCTCATCTCTCATACCAAGGTTAAGAAGCCACTTGTGGCAGTAATCCTTCCAGTAGCTGAACCACTCAAGGTCTGTACCGGGCTTGCAGAAGAACTCAAGCTCCATCTGCTCAAACTCACGGGTACGGAAGGTGAAGTTACCGGGGGTGATCTCGTTTCTGAAGGACTTACCGATCTGTGCAACACCGAAGGGGAGCTTCTTTCTTGTGGAACGCGCGATCGCGGGGAAGTTTACGAAAATACCCTGCGCGGTCTCAGGACGAAGATATACGGTGCTCGAGGAGTCCTCGGTAACACCTACAAAGGTCTTGAACATGAGGTTGAACTTCTTGATGTCGGTAAACTCGTGGCCGCCACAGGAGGGGCAAGCAATACCCTTTTCCTTGATGAAGTTGCTCATTTCCTCAAACGTCCAGGCCGCAGGGTTATC
>JAZLCY010000135.1:0-14490 GCA_045614485.1 Eubacteriales bacterium | reverse complement strand
ATCCGAACAACGATATGAAGCACATTCGCAAATGTGAATGCGGTGCAAGTGAAAGCGGCGATCACACCTATGGCGAATGGACGATGAAGGACGAGAATTACCATACGCATTCTTGCCCGACCTGTGGAGCTACTGAGGACTACGAGCATAGCTTCTACGATTGGATCGCAAAGGATAATAACGACCACGTTCACGAATGTATGGAATGCGATTATAAGTCTGTTCTTCCTCACGATTACGAGAGAGAGGTAACAAAAGAGCCGACAGAAACAGAGGTTGGCGAAGCGACCTATACCTGCACGCTTTGCTCTCATTCCTACACCGAAGAACTGCCTAAGAAAATCGCTCAGATAACCGGTGGTGTAGTAGGTACGGTGCTTAACGTTCCTACCGGCAGTAACGCATATATTCCCGAAGGAACGGTATTCGACGTTGTTGAAGCACCCACCGAGCAAATTCCCGAGCAGGTGCTCGGAGAAATCGCGGTAACAGCCGAAGGAGCAGCAAAGCCTCTCGGTATGTACGATCTCTCACTCCTTCTTGACGGCAAAGACGTTCAGCCTGACGGAAGCGTGCTTGTAACTATCCCTGCCCCCGATCTTGCGAAGGACTACGATAAGATCATCGTTGTTTACATCGCGCCCGACGGAAGCTACGAGGAGTGCAAGACCACCGTTAACGCGGACGGCACTATCACCTTTGAGACCGACCACTTCTCAAGATACGCCATCATCGGCATAGAGCCGACTGCGGCAGATGACAACGGCGGCCTTGGCACAGGTGCAATCGTTGGCATTGTTATTGGCTCCGTCGCAGTAGTCGGCATTGGCGGATTTGCTCTCTTCTGGTTTGTTATCAAGAAAAAGAGCTTTGCAGATCTTATCGCAATATTTGTTAAAAAGTAAAACTCATATAGAAAAACAAGCTTAGTTGGGCTACCTGCCATAAAGCTGTTTTATATAAACTAAAAAAGGACGAGGTTTTTCCTCGTCCTTTTTGCACGCTTCCTTGCACGCAAGGTATAGTGTTATACGTTATTTTGCTTTTTATAGGTTTTAGTCTTCTTCCTCTTCCCTCATTTTTCTGCGGCGGCGGATCTTAGCCTTGAGCCACAGCCAAAGAATTGCAAGGATAATAAAGATTATCAAAAGAAAACCGGCGATAATTATCGTTACGGATAGGGTTGCCGCGGCTCCTGCCGCAAATCCTGCCGATACCAAGGCGGCATCAAGCTTTTGCTTCAAGGGCTCAAAAAGGCGAAGAATGCCGAACTTATCAAGGAATGAGATAAAGCCTTGGAGAAATTCCATATCGGCATATGCGGATTTTATAAGAATTCTGCCACATACGTCGCAGGTGTCGTTAGCATCCCCGTCCACGTGGGCGGTGCGCTCGTTTTTCTCACCGCAAAGGCAGGTGCGCCAATGCTCTTCGGCATCGTGCTCCCACTTATCGAATACGTGGCGATCCTTTTCCTCGCGCAGAGGTGCTTTGCAGTCGGCACAAGTGCCGGAGCACTTCTCAAACCTGTGCTCGCCCTCAAGGAATATCACTTCCTCACAGCCGGAGCAGATCTTCCAGTGCTTTTCGCCGTCATGCACCCACTCATCGCGGGGGGTGTGCTCGGTGTGGTCTTTTGCAGGGGTGATGATATATCCACAGTCAAGGCAAAGCACTGCCTCGTTTTCCGAAACGTTCGGGTCGGCTCTGTGCGGAATCGCGCTGCTGATTGCAGTGCAATAAACATTTGTGCACTTATGCGCGTGGCCCGAAGCACCCTGCGATACAAAACAGCTCGTGTCAAAAACGTGGGCGGCAAGATTGCCGTATTCGGCATGGCAGGTGGAACAAACTGCACGCTGTGTGCAGGTGGCAGTACCCCCGGAGCATTCTGCCTCATCCTTTCTCTTATCGCAACCGGCTACGGTGCAGGCAAAGAAATGCTCTCCGCCCTCGGATCTAAGCTCGTTCGAGAAAATGCAATCACCGAATTTGTTCTTTATATAGAAGAATTTATCCTGATTTTCGGCATCGTCCTTGGCGCTGGCGCCACATCTTGTGCAAACGAGCCAATAGCTCCATTCTTCATGGCAGTTACCCTCGGAGCGCTTATGCTCATCATCGATCTTCATCTCAAGATATGCATGCTCGAAGGTTTTGTAATAAACGTTTTCTACGGAGAGCTCAACCTGTGCGCTTTCGTCAGCAAACAGCCTTCCGCAGGTGCAGGAATAATGGTTAACGTTACCTTGCTCGGTGCAGGTTTCCGTTTTTGCAGGAACGAACGTAAGCGAGTGGATATGATCGGGAATTATAGAAATTACAGCCTCGTTGCCAAGGTAGTTCATACCGTATCTGAAGCTTCCTTCAACACCGACCTCGCTTGCTATCTGTCTGATATTCTGGCCGTACCAGGCATAAAAATCGGTAAGCGAGCCGTTGATATACACGTTTGCCGAGAGGTTGCCGTCCTTAAGTAGCTTTGCAATGGCGGAAACGGTGTATTCTCCGTCACCAAACGCACCGCCCTTTACGGTAAAGTAGTTTTTCTCTGTAGAATTACACACGGGGAGGGGGTAAGCCGCCTCTTCTATCTGGTGATCGAGCTTTATCTTCTCGTCCGTGAGGTTAAAGTATGCGTGATAAAGATTTGCGCCCTGGTCGTTCCAGGTAAGGTCAACGTGGTAAAAATTGCCGTCTATCTTAACGGCGCACCACGCGTGGCCCTCAGGCATCTCGGTTGTGGGATTGACGCTGGAGCCGATGATGATAAAGGAGCAGATGCCCGAGCGCTGAAGAAGGTACTGAAGCGCCTCGGCATATCCCTCGCACACCGCCTTTCCCTCCACGATTGCGCCGTAGGAGTTGTGCGCGTTTTCGCTCTCAACGTAGGTAATGCGGCCTGCGAGCAGGTCGTGGAAATAAAGCTCAATATCAAACTCAGCCGTGCCAACGGCAACGCCCGAGAGGATCTCGTTTACCTTCTGATCGAAAGCAGCGCGCGCCGCGGTAAGCTCATCTCCCGACATAATATAGGTGGGAAGAAGCTCCTTTGAGGTGTAGCTATAAGCATTGCCAAGCCAGAAATGCTCGGTGTGATCACGGCGGTATGCATCGTAGATCATCTGTATTTCCCCGGCAACAAGCTCATATTCGCCGTTATATATCGATGCCTTATTGCCGGATTTTTCCACGCACTCAACGATCTTGTCGTATGCATAAACGTAGGCATCGCCGTGCTCCATGGAAGCAAGCGCGCCGCGGCCGTAATAAGTGATGCCTTGGGGATCAACGTCATCTCCGTCAAACTCCGCGAAAGCACCTATGGGAACCAATATGATCAAAGCCAGAACGGCTATTATTGAAATCAGTGAAAGCAGCCTTTTTTTCATCCAACGTCCTCCTTAAAAGCCTCTTAAAATACCCTAAAATTCTATCAATTATATTGTACAATATTTTGTGCAAAAAATCAATATGCCGCACTGTTGAAATTTGATTTAATTTGTGGTAAAATTTAGACAAAAGAAAAATCCGAAAACGAGGATAAAGATGAAAAACATCATTACGATAAACGATCTGAACGCGGATGAAATTGCCGTTTACGTGCGCCTTACGGGTGCACAGCTGAGGGCGGCAAAGGAGGCTGAGGGGGGCATTTTTATTGCCGAGAGCCCGACGGTTATTGACGTTGCCCTGCGCTCCGGATGCGAGCCGATCTCCCTTTTGACAGATGACAGACTGCTTGAATCCGAGGCTGTAAAAAGCATTATAGATCGCCTGCCGGATATCCCGATCTACACGGCAAAGAGGGAAATTCTGACCGAAATTACGGGATTTGAGCTTACACGGGGTGCGCTTTGCGCTATGAAGCGCCCGAAATTTGCCACCCTCAGCGAGCTTTGCAAAAGCGCAAGACGAATTGCGATACTTGAGAACGTTTGCGATGCGACCAACCTTGGCGCGATAATCCGCTCTGCCGCCGCGCTCGGTATGGATGCGGTGCTCCTTTCCCCCGCCTGCTGCGACCCATATTGCAGAAGATCGGTGAGAGTGAGTATGGGAACAGTGTTCCAGGTGCCCACCACACGCATTGAGGATGCGGATGCCTGGCCGAAGAAAAGCATCGCTGAGCTTCACTCCCTTGGCTTCAAGTGTGCCGCCCTGGCGCTCAGGAGCGACTCGGTGAATATCACAGACGAGGCACTGCTTTCGGAGGAAAGAATTGCCCTTATCCTTGGCACTGAGGGAACAGGACTTAAAAAGGAAACTATCGACCTTTCGGACTACACCGTTTGCATTCCGATGGCACACGGAGTGGACTCCTTGAACGTTGGCGCCGCCGCGGCGATAGCCTTTTTTGAGGTTTGTAAATAAAAAAGAAGTCAAGCGGAAATATGGGCTAAGCCCAAAACCTTATATAAACAGAAAAGAGCAAACACGAAAGGCGCAAAAAACCTTATGTGTCTGCTCTTTTTTCTGTTAGTGAAGTTTTTGCTGATGCAAAAGTGAAGTTGTACAATGTACAGTGAAGTTGCTTGCTTTGGCTCGCAGTGAAGTTAAGTTTGCTCATCGCTTCGCCGTTAGGCGAAACTTCACTCACGAAGTGAACTTCACTTGCCCAAAGGGCAAACTTAGTTTTAGCGTGTTCTCCGTTAAGGATAACACGCATTTGCCAACGGCGGCATCAGATCTTTTCCGCTATAACGTTCTCGCCGGGGGTAAGCACCTTCGAGATGCCGGGGCGAATGAAGGTTGCCTCGATACCCTCGGGCACTGTTACCTTGTAGGTTCTTTCGCCGGATTCGGTGGTGTACTCCACTGCTATACGACCAAGGGGAGTTTTTATATGTCCCTTTGCCATATCGAGCGAGGCAATATATTCGGGAGAGATCTCTACCCGCTTATATCCGGCACTGCCCGATACCTGCTTGATTCCGAGAATGTACTCAAAGAAGGTGGCAACGACCGCACCGAACATCGGGTGGCTGTAGGAACGGCAGGGCTCACCCCAATATTCGCGCAGGGTGGTTGAACCGATCTTGCGCCATCTGCCAAAGCCGTGCGGCTCCTCTGCCGTGAGGAGCTTAAAGGCAACGTCTGCCCTGCCAAGCTCGAAAAGGCGGCGGGTTACAAGCTCGGTTGCGAATATACCCGTGTCGTAATATCCAAGCTCGTCATAATAATCTATAAACTTTTGCTTGGTATTCTCTGTGCCGAGGCCTATGCCGAGAGCAAACGCGTGCGCACCCTGTGCGTTTGCGCAATAGCAATCGTCTCTTTCAAATGCATTGAAATAAACGGTGTTTATAGCCTTCTTGCACTTGGCAATATCAGCCTGCATCTGGGGAATATCCTCTTCCTTCCCGATAAGCTTCGCGATCTTTATAACCAGCTCGGTTGTGAAAACGCGGAAGTAGGTGTTAACGAAGGGCGTGGGCAACGTCCACTTCACAGGTGTGCACCAATCTCCGAGGCACCATCTGCCCTCCTTGAAGCTGGTTACGAGATCGTACTCGCTATGCTCCTCAAGGAAGCGCAAAAACTCCTGCATCTGGGGATAAAGCTCTCTTATATAGGTGTCATCACCGTAATACTTGTAGTATTCGTACGGCACGACCACGATCGCACAGCCCCAACCGCCTGCACCTCCGCCCGATATAAAATATGGCGCGGTGTACTGCACGCGGCCCGTTATCCTGTCCTGACAGTCGGAGATGTCGCCGATCCACTTTTTGTAAAACTCCTTTGCATCAAGAGAAAGGAGTGCCGAGCGGCAGGCAAGCTGACCGTCGCCGGTGTAACCAAGCCTCTCGATGTGGGGGCAGTCCGAGGGAATACCGCGGTGCATATTGGTAAGCTGAGTATTTACGAACGCGTTATACGTCCAGTTGAGCGTTTCATTTGACGACGTAAAATAAGAGGACACCTCAACGCCTGCATGAATAACCTTTACCTCCCTGACCTTTGCCTTACCCTCTACCTTGAAATAGCGGAAGCCGTACCAGGTAAATATCGGGTATATGCTTACCGCCTTGCCGGCTGCGTTAGCAATGAGCTTTTGCCAGTGAACGTGAGTTTCGTCTATATCGGTGCCGCTCTTTGCCATACCCTCAGAGAAGGTAACGAGAATATTTTTTGCACCCTCCTCCGCCTCGATCACAGGATAGCCGGAGGTATTAACTCCGCAGTCGTAAACAGTATATTTATCGCACTCGTAAACCTTGCTTACAGGGAGTGTGCCCATGATCTTGTCCGCAGGGCAATCGGTAAAGAGGTAATCGCTCTCAACAGCTTCTGCAAGCCTTGCGCTTTCCCAGGCAGAATCATCAAAATCAGCACCGAGGCAATCCTCTGACCAGCCGGTGTAATCGTGAACCTCGCCCTGATGCATATCGCCGCCGACAACGAAGGTCTTTGCCCACTTTTCGCTACCGTCGGAAACGATCTTCCGATCCCCTACCTCAAGCGAATAAATGCACTTTTTCTCGCCGTACTTCTTGGTTTTATCCCACTGAACGATGCCGGTGTACCATCCCTCGCCGATCATGATCGCAAGGGTATTTTTGCCGTCCTTAACGTAGTCCGAAACGTCGTACTCGGTAACGTAAATCCTGAATCCGAAAAGATCCTCCCCCTCGGGCTGATCTATCTTCTCATACTCCGAGCTGAAGGGCAGAAAATAATCGTCGCTTATCCTCTTGCCGTTAAGATAGGCAACAAACGTGCCGAGGCCTATTATTCTGAGCACTGCACGTTCGCCGCGCTTTGCCTTGAACGAACGGCGAAAAACGGGTGCCGCATCTATATATTCTTCTGTCGCCGCGATCCACGCGGCAGAGCCAAATATTTCATTCTGTTTCATAGAAAAAATCCTCCTGTATCTCAATTCTACACACACCGTGAAAAAAAGTCAACACCAAAAGCTCAAATTGCTACCGATTTGCTTGACTTAATATACATCTTATAGTAAAATTACGTTAAAGAATAAAAGACTCGGGAGAGTGTGAAATGGCACAATTTGAAAAAGCAAAATGGATAGGTGCAACAAACGGCGGCTTTTCCACCGGCATAAAATGTCCTGCAAGGGAGCTGAGAAAAAACTTTTCGCTTGATAAGATACCGAAAAATGCAGAATGTCTTATTTCGGGACTCGGATTTTTTACCCTTTATATAAACGGCAAGCGTGTAAGCGAGGATTTTTTGTCCCCCGCCTTCACCGCATACGACAAGCGCGCGCTTTTCGTAAGATATGACGTCAAAGAGCTTCTCACCATAGGTGAAAACGTTATCGCAGTAAAGGTTGGAGCAGGATTTTTAAATGATGCGACAACTAACGCATGGGACTTTGCAAAGGCTCCCTGGCGCAGTGGCGAAAAGCTGCTTTTCGAGCTTTTTTTGGACGGTGTAAGCTGCGTTCACTCCGACACCGACTGGCGCATACGCGAGGGGGCAACCACGCACACCTCGGTAAGATGCGGTGAGTATTTTGATGCAAGGCTTGAGGACGGCTGGCGCGACGTTGACTATGACGACGGCGGCTGGAGGGTGGCAAGCTACGTTAGCGAGCCGGGCGGCGTAATAAGTGAAATGAAGCTGCCCCCCGAGCGCATTTGCCAAAGCCTAAAGCCGCAAAGCAAGTGGCGCACCGAGAGTGGCTGGATATACGATTTTGGCTACAATATCACGGGCTTTGTTGAAATCTCGGGCGAGTATCCTTGCGGCACCGAAATCGTTATGCAGCATAGCGAAAAAGTGGTGGACGGCGAGCTTTATATGGAGGATTTAGACTGCTATATCTTTGACGAGAACAAGGAATTTGCCACAGATAAATATATATTTGCAGGTAGCGGCAGAGAGCGCTGGCACCCCGAATTTGTTTTTCACGGCTTCAGATACACCGAGGTAAGAGGAGATTTTGAGGGCGAGCCCAAGCTTGATCTTACCGCACACTTCGTGCACACCGACCTTGCCAAAACAGGAGATTTCCATACCTCCGACGAGCTTATGGATTGGATTTACGATGCGGGCGTGCGCTCCTTCCTTGGCAACTACCATGGCCATCCGCTTGACTGCCCCCATAGAGAGAAAAACGGCTGGACGGGTGATGCCAATATCTCCTGCGACTATGCTGTCTATCTTTACGATATGAAATCCCCCTACGAAAAATGGCTGCTTGATATGAGTGATGCGCAGCGCCCCTCAGGACAGCTGCCCGGCATCGTGCCTACGGGCGGCTGGGGCTTTAACTGGGGTGCAGGACCTGCGTGGGACTTTGCGCTCTTCAATCTTCCATACGTTTACTACGTTGAGTCGGGGGACTGTGAGCCGCTTATCTCGGCTCTTGACACGGCGGAAAAATACCTTGCTTACGCAAAGAGGAAAGAGGATGAGGAGGGACTTGTTTGCTACGGCCTCCCCGACTGGTGCCCGCCGAGCAACCTCGGAGAAATTGATATAGCCGACAACCGCCTTTCCGACTCCTTATACTATATGCAGATGCACAGAATTACGTCGGTGGCATACTCCCTCTCGGGCGATGAGGAAAAATCCCGCATCCATAAGGAAAAGGCAGAAGAAATAAGAGGTGCGATAAACCGCGTATTTATTGACGGCACGTCGCCCGAAAGCTTTTGTCAGGGCGCACTTGCGATGCTGCTTTATTTTGATGCGCTTGACAAAGATACGGCACAGAGCTTTGCCGACTGCCTTGCCGAGCGGATGCGCAAAGATAACTACGTTCAAAAGGTAGGAATCCTCGGAATGAAGGCATTGCCGAACGCCCTTACAAAATACGGCTACACAGACGTTGCCTATAAGATTCTCTCTCGCACCGACTACCCCTCTTACGGCTATTGGAAATCGCTTGGCGAGACCACCCTTTGCGAATTATGGGAAGAAAATCAGTCACGCAACCACCATATGTATTCCGACGCTGTCAACTGGATCATCCGTAATATCGGCGGTATTAAAAACTGCGGTATAGGATATGATAAGGTATGCTTTGAGCCTTATCTTTTCGACGAAAACTGCTCCGCAAAATCGAGCAAAATGACACGCCACGGCAAAATCAGCATCGAGTGGGAAAGATGCGGCGAACGATTTACGGCAGATATAACCCTGCCCGACACCTGCATAGGCGAGCTTTCCCTTTTTGGCAAGAGATTCCCTGTAAAATCGGGGCGTATAGTGATAGCCGTGTAATAAGATCCGACGTATTTCATAATTTTTAATAAGATAAAATAATCTTAAATATCGCATAAAGGTCTTCCCTTTTCAGTCTTTCTTGTATAAAATGAAAGAACAACAAGGGAGGACTTTTTTATGACGATCAGAAATTGGATATTATCTGTTTATACACCCGACAATCCCTCGATCAACGGCGCATGGGGTACGGCACATATTTTGGTTCTTATATCCTGCATTGCGCTTTGCGTGGGCCTTGCATTTTTAAGAAAAACGCCCTACAAGGTAAGGCGGAGTGTGAATATTACCCTCGCATCACTTATACTTTTCTTTGAGCTTGCACGCAGGATGATCAACCTTTATAAAATGCAGTACGTTGAGTTTGAAACGACAGCGTCCCTTATCGACCACCTCGTTTATATTCTTGTACCTCGCCCCTGGTGCGCAATATCCTGCTGGCTCACGATAGCGGCAGCCGTTATAAACAAAAAACCCCTTTACAACGTTGCCTCAATGTGCTCGCTTATCTGCGCAATAATATTCTTTTCCTACCCCGAGGCGGGATTTACAAACAAGATATTTCTTTTTGAGAACGTTTACTCGATCGCAACGCATTCTCTCTTACTTATAAGCGGTGTGAGTGCAATAACGCTCGGCTTTTGCGACTTCCGATACAAGCGGGGCAAATCTATAAAAAACAGCGCTCTTATCGAGCTTTTCATTCTGCTTTCCGTCTACGTTTACGCCTTTGCCGAAATAATACTCGGCATCGAGTCAGATCCGCTTTACTTTATGCCGGGCAGCGGCGTGGCAAAGGTATTGGGTGTGCAATACGAAATATTCCTGCCGGGATATATCATATTTATCATCCTTTATTTTAATCTTTTTTACCTTTTCACTCTGCCGAAGGCAAGTAAAATGAAAAAACTGAGCGCCAAATAAACAAAAACAGGAATGAGGAAATCCGATCCCCGTTCCTGTTTTTTCATTTTATATTTATTAAAGCGAGGTCATTCTGCCGATCTCGTAGAGCTCGTGGAGCATCTTGCGGCGGCGAGCCGCCTGCGCCTTCATGCGCTCGATCTTATCCTCGGTGAATTCCTTTTTAAGATCATCCTCGGTGATCTTGCCCTTATAGAAGTGGTCGAGCTTCAACGCGTAGTTAATATCGGTGGAGTGAATCTCACCGTCACGGAAGCAGATAACACGGTTGGACTGACCCTCAAGGAGCTTTTCTACCGCGTGATAGCCCATCTGTGTTGCAACAACTCTGTCGCGCAGAGTGGGGCTGCCGCCACGAACAACGTGAGCAAGGCGGGCAAACTTGGTGTCTACACCCGTTTTCTGCTTAATGGTTTCAGCAAGAGCGGGGGCGTAATCCTCTCCCATACCCTCGGAAACAAGAACGATAAAGTTACGCTTACCCTTGCGGCGGGAGGAAGAGATCTTTGCGCAAAGAGCGTCTATATTCACCTCAACCTCGGGAATAATAGCGGCTGTTGCGCCCGATGCGATACCTGCGGAAAGAGCGATATCACCGGCTCCTCGGCCCATAACCTCAACAACGTTGCATCTTGCGTGGGACTCACAGGTATCACGAAGCCTGTCAACCATATCGACAACGGTGTTCATAGCCGTATCAAATCCAATAGTGTAATCGGTGGACGAAACGTCGTTATCAATAGTGCCGGGGATACCGATACAGGGAACACCGTGCATGGTAAGGTCGGTTGCGCCCCTGAAGGTTCCGTCGCCGCCGATGGCAACGATACCGTCAATGCCGAACTCACGGCAGGTTGCAACAGCCTTCATAATTCCCTTTTCGGTTTTGAACTCGGGGCAACGGTCGGAATAAAGCATTGTTCCGCCCTTGGTGATAATATTGGAAACGTCGCGCAGGCCCATAGGCTTGATGTCCGCACTGATAAGTCCCGAATATCCTCTGTATATACCGACTACCTCTATGCCCTTGGCAATAGCCGAGCGAACGACCGCCCTGATAGCCGCATTCATGCCGGGTGCATCTCCACCCGACGTTAAAACTCCTATTTTCTTAAATTCTTTCATAGTATTTGCCTCTTGTATTTGCTTGGTAAGTTGGCAAAACCAAACATTTTGCCATTATAATTAGTCTATATTCTAACACACTTCTTCGCCATTTACAATAACTATTTTATTATTTTTTCAAAATTCGCGTTTTTTCTGCCGATAAAGTAACAAATGTCATATAAATTTCGTCTTATTTTGCATTGACAAAGCGGGTAATAGTGTGCTACAATAATATAAATTATTATCGCGAGCGGGTATAAGTACGCAGGCTTGCGACACGCGTGGGTATGATTTTGGACAGGCTATTATGCCGGAAAGGGTAGAAAATGGATATAGCTATTATTGCAGATGATAACAAAAAAGAGCTTATGGCGCAGTTTTGTATCGCTTACTGCGGTATACTGAGCAAGCACAACCTCTGCGCTACGCAGACTACCGGTAAGTACATCACCGATGCAACCGGCCTTGAGATCGAAACCTTCCTTTCAGGTGATGCGGGCGGAGCAGACCAGATCGCATCCCGCGTTTCCTTCAATGAGATAGACCTTGTATTTTATTTCAGAAGCACTGATCCTTCCCTTGAGATCTACGAGGGCGAGGCTAATCTTCTGCGCCTTTGCGACGTTCACAACGTGCCCTTGGCAACCAATATTGCAACTGCAGAGGTTCTTGTTACCGCGCTTGAGGCAGGTAGCCTTAACTGGCGCGAGTTCATCAACCCCAGAAGCGAATATAACAGAAGAAAAAGAATGAGATAACTATTGTTGCGGCCGGAGAGCGCACAGCTTTCCGGCGGCAACTTTATTTTTAAGTTCAGGAAAGGAGTGCCGTATATGACGGTTAACCTTACAGTAAGCTCAACGATAGACGAGCTTGACGACGCAGGGCTTCCCTGCGACAGCAACAAAACCGAAGTTAACTGCCCTGCGACACTTAGTGTAAACGAGGGCATCACCACCCTTCTTTACACCACTGAGGAAAACGGACAGAAGACCGACACCGAGATACAGATAATGAAAGAAGCCGTGAGAGTTATCAGGCGCGGAGCTATTGAATCCGACTTTCTCTTTGAGGAAAAGAAGAGCTTTACCTCCCTTTACAAGATCCCCCCTTATGCATTTGACGCCGAGATATATACAAAAAGGATACGCAAAAGCGAAAAGGACGGCGCAACCGAGATCTCGATAATCTACGATATGACCGTTGGCGAGGCAAAGAAAAACGTGCGAATGAAAATTTCGTACCCCGGAGGCAGTATATGACCGCCACCGAATTAAAGGCACTGATAAAATCGGGCAAGCTCGATTCTTGGATGATCCTTGCAGGAGAAGAGGACTACCTTAAGTACTACTACCGCACCGAGCTGAAAAAGCTTGCCGTGGCAGATGAGAACGATCCCTTTGCCCTGTTTAATTACACCTCGTTTGACGGAGATGAATTCAATATCGCCGCATTCCGCGATTCACTGATCTCTCCGCCGATGATGGCAGATTACAAGCTTGTTGAATGGCGGCATGCCGATCTTGACAAAATGAAGGAGAGCGACAGAGCTGCCCTTCTCTCCCTTGCCGAAAACCGCGGCGATTATCCTTATGCCAGAGTTATCATCACCACCCTTACCGACGGATTTGATACAGGCGCAGAGAAAAAGCGCTCCAAGTTTTATACACGACTTTCAGAGCACTTCGATATATCGGTTTTTGATAAATCCACAGATGCGCAGCTTATCGTTTGGCTCAAGCGCCACTTTGCAAAAGAGGGCGTTATGGCAGACGACAGGGTGCTGTCCGCAATGCTCTTCCGCGTTGGCCACTCTATGTTCATGCTGAACGAAGAGGTTACAAAGCTCTCCTCTTATGCCAAAGCAAACGGCCTTAGCGCTATCACGGTTGAGGACGTTGAAGAGATCTGCTCTTCCTCTTCCGAATCTGATGCATTCGCGATCTCCAACGCGATAATTGAGAAAAATGCCGAAAAGGCATTCTTAGCCCTTAACGATATGAAACAGCAGAGGATCGAGCCGCCCGTGGTGCTCGGCCAGCTTGCAAGAACGTATAGCGACCTGCTCTCTGTTTCCATGCTTGCAGACGAGGGCCTTGGCAGTGATGACATTGCCGAAATAATGAAATTTCACCCATACAGATTGAAGCTCTATATGGCGGCGGCGAAAAAGACCGGCACAAAAAAGCTGCAGGATGCGCTCGACCGACTTATAAAAATAGATGCCGCATCAAAAATGGGCGGAGTGCGCGGATATAAATCGGTAGAGATGTTTATCGCGCAGAATATATAAATTAAAAGGACAGAAAAAATGAAGAAGATCATTACACTTGTAATTACACTCGCTCTCGTTCTGACCATCCCCTTCTCTCTTGCATCCTGCGGCGAGAAGATGGGCACAGGCGCTTGCGTGTATGCATCCACCCGCTCTATCGAGGGCAGAGAAATTTATTACGTTGAGATGTGCGTTAAGGACTACGGCAAGATGGTTATCCTTCTTGACAGAACCGCGGCACCCCGCACTGTTGATAACTTCCTTAAGCTCGTTCAGGAGGACTTCTACGACGGTCTTACCTTCCACAGAGTTATGGAGGACTTTATGATCCAGGGCGGCGACCCCAAGGCTGACGGCACAGGCGGAAGCGCAGAGAAGATCTACGGTGAATTCTGGAACAACGGATACTACGGCAACGACATCTCCCACAAGCGCGGCGTTATCTCTATGGCGCGCTCCGGATACTCCAACGACTCGGCATCCAGCCAGTTCTTTATCTGCAACGCAGACTCCACCTTCCTTGACGGTGATTACGCGGCATTCGGCTACGTTGTTAAGGGAATGAGCGTTGTTGACGATATAACCGAGGCAACCGCGAAGTACGGCGATTCAAACGGCGGTATCAAGGACAAGAGCAATCAGGCTGTTATCAAGTATATCAAGGTGCTTGACAATTACAAAGGTTAATTAAAAAACGAACATAAAAAGAGAGGAATTAGCTATGGCAACCTATTTTAACGAACCCTCCCACACCTTTAGCGAGTATCTGCTCATTCCCGGTTACACCGATGAAAGATGCGTTCCCGCAAACGTTTCTCTCCGTACCCCCCTTATAAAGTACAGAAAGGGCAAAGAGGAATGCCCCCTTATGATGAACATTCCCATGACCTCTGCAATAATGCAGTCCGTTTCGGATGATAAAATGGCTATCACTCTTGCAAAGGAGGGTGGAATTTCATTTATCTACGGCTCTCAGTCCATTG
>JAZLCY010000134.1:0-4644 GCA_045614485.1 Eubacteriales bacterium | reverse complement strand
GCTATGATGCGATAGTTACTTCCGCTACGGCAGACGGCGGGGTTGATATTATTTTGAGAAAAAATGGTGAGAGAATTGCCGTTCAATGTAAGCACCATGCTAAACCTGTCGGCCCCAATGATGTTAGAGCGTTGCAGGGTGTTGTTGCAGCACAGAACTATTCAAAAGGCATTTTTGTTTCATTAAATGGATATACGTCATCAGTCTATTACGAAGTAAGAAGCGGAAGCGTGAAAATTGAACTTTTGGAATTAAATGATATACTTCAAATGGCAAAAGGAGACGATATAAATCCTGTTGAACCACCAAATAAACCAAAACCAAAAAAAGATGAACCAAAAAAAGATGAACCAAGCATCCCATTGCCTAATATCGATTTAGAAAAACAACGGAAGAAACAATTAATAATACGACTTGTAATAAAGTTATATCAAAGTTGGGGTGATAAAAACATTGAGCTTATATTAGGCGAAACCGTGAACCACAAAGAATTCGGCAACGGAACAATAATCTCCACAAAAGACCACAGAGACAAAGGTAGCAAATATATAGATGTGTATTTTGCTAACATTGATAAAAAAAAGACGTTTGTTTTTCCATCCGCTTTTGTTGATAAACATATTAGCCTTGTTGATTTTAAAAATATCAGAAAAGACTAATAGCGGTAGATTGGAAGAGGGGTATTCGTCTCCGACGAAGATTTTTCGCTCCGCCACTGGTGAGCAAGCTCCCCGATGGCTTACGCTCAAATGCGAACCCCCGTGCCGGTTAGGCAAACGGTTTTCAAGACAACGTGCCCTGTCAAGTCGCATAGTCGAAATGTGCTCAAGGCATAGCCTTGCTTCATTTCTCGTTGCTTTGTTGACTTCGTTCGTGAAAAACAGTTATCAACTGTTTTCCGCTCCTCACCCGTTGTGACCACACACAAATTTAATACAAAAAATAGAAAAACACCAACCGAAAAGTTGGTGTTTTTTGGCGCAGGCTGAGGGATTCGAACCCCCGTGAGAATTACCTCTAACGGTTTTCAAGACCGCCTCGTTGTGACCACTTCGATAAGCCTGCGTATTTTTTGAAATTTGTGTTTCGCATACTCGCCTTGGCGAGCATCTTCGCCGAATGGCGAAATATTCCTGCATATATTTGATTTGCTCAAAACACACGAATAATGTGCGGTTAAACGCATATAATAAATGTGTTAGAACCTCTATATGATACCACATTTTAATGTGAATGTCAATGTTTTTAGAAAACTTTTTTGATTTTTTCTTAAAAAGGGGTTGACATTTAATATATGAAGTGATATAATAGTTAAGCAATGTGTAAGGAACACACGGTCGCGCATGCCGGAATGGCGGAATTGGCAGACGCCCGGGACTTAAAATCCCGTGAGATTTTTTCTCGTACCGGTTCGACCCCGGCTTCCGGCACCAAATAATATCGCGGAGTGGAGCAGTCTGGCAGCTCGTCGGGCTCATAACCCGAAGGTCATGAGGTTCAAATCCCATCTCCGCAACCAAAAGAACTCGGAACACCATTTGGTGTACCGAGTTCTTTCTTTTTGGTGCGGGGTGGCTCTGTGCTCCATGACCTTTGAGGTTATGAGCTCGAGGTCGCATAGCGACCTGAGGGCGAATAATCTGCGAACAAGCAAAAACGATTGAATATCGTTTTTGTGCCGTGAGACACCGCAGAGCAACGAACGAAGCGAGCCGTAGACTTGCGAAGGCGAAGCTCCGCGACTATGCGAACGGTGCGGTAGGTCATGAAACGGTGAGTTTTTTTGCCTTTTGGCAAAAGGGTTGCTCTGATGCGATTTGAACCTCAAGAGCTACGCTCTATGACCTGAGCGCGCGGATACTTCCCTTCCGAGCATACACACACTTTGTTAATCAAAACAAAATCCATAACAAAAAGCCGCGCGCTGTCGGGGTCTATCTCCGCCACTGCAGTGGCGGCATACTGCGTCATTTGTCGTATACGCACTGCCAAATAGCAAATAAGACCACATCGCAGCCGTATAAACTTGACTTGCGACGTAAAATATGGTATAATAAGCTACCATAATTAGATACAAGGAAAGCAGCAACATCATGAAAAAAATCATTTGCACGATTCTTATTTCAGTTATGCTCATATTTAATCTTTCATCTTGTAAGATGCGCTATCTGCCGGTTTACGGCGAAGCTATGGATATGCCTTACTTTGTAATACGGGAGATACCACGAAAGAATGCAGGGGGCAAAACAACTCTTGAGTTCTGGATCGGAGAAACAGTCGATGAAAGCGATTACGAAGGACACCCGAGAGTGTACGACGGTTTCCTCGGCAAAGGGTATGCAAAGGACGTATTAAGCAGTAATACTGAAAAATATTATGTACACTACACTGTACGCCACTATCCTAAGGTGGATTCCGAGACTTATGGAATAGTTCGCATCGAGATCACCGATCCCTCGGTGAAAATATACGGGCTAACCACCGAGAGCAGTATTGCTGACTTCGTCGAGGTATTTGAAGCTTTAGGCGCCAAGGTTACAAAGTCAGAGTATACCGCCAACGCCAAGCTTGGTGACGTGTGGTTCCAACTCAGCAAGACCAGAGTTTTTGGAGAAGGACTTTCGAAGTTCAAAATCAATACCGATCAAGCAGGAATAGTTTATATTGATTAAATCTCTCAAACAAAAAGAGCGCTCGACATCGAGCGCTCTTCTTTATTCTATTTCAAAAACGAGGTCCGGGCACACCAACAATTCAAAATAATCATTATGCCCTATCCTGCCAGACTGTTATGAGCGATTTCTCATCGTCGTAATCCTTGCCGGCCTGCGCGTAGTCGCAGAGTGTTATGTAGCCGTCGCGTGTCTGTATCTCGTAGGAGGCGTTGCTCGTGAAGACGGGATTTTTCACACGCCTTGCGCGAACGGATCGACCGTCCTTGACTTTGATGTCGAGCGGCCTTCTTATATCATCAAGTCTGCGGTCTCTTGCAAGTGCGACCGCGCCGCGAGTGAAGGCTATCTTGCCGTTTATAACACGCATTCTGACAGGGGCGCGGAATGATATCTCTACCCTGTCGCTCTGCCAAACTCGGTCTAACCTCATATATCCCTGCTCGATTACAGAATCGACGATCTCGCCGTTCACGGTGACGGCAAAGCCCTCTGCCCATAAGGGCACGCGGAGAGCAAGAGTGAAGCGCTGTCCCTTGCCGTTAACCTTGAGCACGGCACCCATAGGGTTGTACGGATCGGAGCGCACAGACATGCTTATTCCATCGTCATTAAGCGTGGTCTTAAAGCGACAATCGCTATAAAGATTAACGTACACGCCGTCGTGCCCCTTCATCACTGCAAAGAGGCCCATCAGGGCCGTGCCTGCGCTACCTATACATACACAGCAGCCGTAGGTTCTGCCCTCTCCGATGAGCTGGACACCACCGCATCTTACGCCGCGTCTGTCCATATATGCAGGGCTGTAGCTGTCGAAGGGATAGCCGTCGTGCTCCTTTACGATATACACCTCACCGCCCTTCAGCCAGGTTCTGACGAGGGCGTTTTTCATTTTCTGATTTTCGTTATTAACAGCGCCGTACATAGCGTTGAGTCCGGAGCGCTCGACGTACTCGGCATATTTTGCGTCACCCGTAAAAGCAAGCAGCCTTGCGCAAAGCTTCATAAGAGTTACAGTAACGCAGGTCTCCTGCATAACTTCAGCGGTGGCAGGCTCAGTCTGTGTTTTTGTGGAGTTATCGAAAAATTCGTGACTACCGCCGGATCCACCGATGATGGTATAATCAGTGCTTATAAGCTTATCTACAAAGCGGACAACTGCGGCGAGGTGATCAGGGTTGCCTGTGTGTCTGTAGTACTCAAGCAGTCCCTCATAGCAGCTCATCATCTCGTAAGCCTTGGTGACCGGGAACTGATAGGGATAGAGCTTCTTTTCAAGGCAAAGTCCGACAAGGTCTGCGCCCTTGCACATTCCCGTGGAGATTATATAGGATGAGAAGTCTAGATATCTTTTCTCGCCAGTCAGAGTGTGCATTCTGACAAACGCCTCGAGAATCGAAGCGGAATTCATCGAGCCGACCACCTCGGAGGTATCAAGTATCGAGAGCTTTCCATCTCCTACGTGATCTATAATGTAGTCCGCATGGCGTGTCAGTGCCTTGATTATTCTTTCCTTAAGAGCCTTGCTCTTACATATGTCGGTATAGTATGCCATACCGAGGATAACGTACTTGCGCGCCCACATATCCCAATCCGTGAATTCGGTCTCGGTGCTATAGGTGGAGAATCTGCCGAGCTTGTCCTGAGTGGTCAGCATATCCTTTACCGTATCGACCAGAACAGAATAGAGCTTTTCGTTCTTCGTCGCGCGGTAGGTAAGACTTGCGCCGCGCATCATCTTGCCCCAATATTCTCCTCTCCATCCACCGTTATAGCTATCCTCGCGGCGTCTGAACTGATCCACGAGGATCGCCCACGTATCAGCGTCAAGTAGCTGATTTTCAATAACGTATTTTATCATTTCTCCGCCGTATCCGCCGAGAGCGATCTCACCGGCAGAGGCAAAGGTAAGTCTTGATTCTATCATAAGAAAATCCTTCTTTTTATTTTTCTTTCAAAAGCTCGGTCAAAA
>JAZLCY010000133.1:0-39226 GCA_045614485.1 Eubacteriales bacterium | reverse complement strand
CCTGAA
This sequence comes from Eubacteriales bacterium, assembly GCA_045614485.1. Classification (GTDB taxonomy): domain Bacteria; phylum Bacillota; class Clostridia; order Oscillospirales; family CAG-272; genus UBA1740. The sequence goes on along the minus strand of JAZLCY010000133.1, from coordinate 39,220 downwards.
TTCCATCAACTTCATCAAGCAGGATATCGACCTCGGCCGGCATCTGTCCGTAGATCTCCGACTCATTCTCATGGCAAAGGATAATGCCGTTTTCCTTGGCAATATCACACATTACCTGGAGCCTTTTGATAACCTCGTCCTTATATTCTGTAAGTTCATCCTGTTTAACGTAAAAGCTGAACATTCTCATTTTTTCGGTTTTGAGAATCTTGCAGGCGGTGATTGCCTTATCAAAATCCTTAAGGTGTGTTTCAAAGTCTGCTTTAATATCGTACTTTCCGATAGGTGAGCCGAGTGAACCAACCTTTATTCCGTTCTTGGAAAGCTCGGCTTCAAGTTCATAAAGCTCAGCCTCACTCAGTGCAAGAATACCTTTGCCGTTAACAAATCTTGGCTCGATGTAACTGATGCCGTTATCCTTAAGGGCATTGATCTGATCTTGAATGCTGTCGCCGGCTTCATCTGCAAATGCTGATAAATAATAATTTGCCATGTTATATTTCTTCCTTTGTAAATACTGATTTAAGGTGCTTAAGGCTTGCTTCCATCTGGGCAAAAGGATCGCCAAGATCGGGTGCGTTATCCTGCTCCACGTAAACGTTGGGAATGCCGTATTGCTTGCACTCCTTTGCAAGCTTGGAAAAATCAATTATGCCTTCTCCGCAGGGACAAATAGCACCTTGGGGCATAGATTTCATATCCTTGAAGTGAACGTCCTGCATTCTTCCGCTCTCGCCAAGCAACTTTATGTAGTAGGATGGGTCTTTTCCTGCATAGGTAGACCAATAAACGTCGTGTATATAATCGAAGTCTGTCTTTTCAAGCAGATAGTCGTAGGGAACAACTCCGTCCCAGTTTTCAAACTCAAATGCATGATTGTGATACGCAAACGTAAGGCCTGCATCCCTGATCATTTTTACAGGCTCGGAAAGAAGCTCTGTAAAGTGCTTCAATCCTTCATAACTGCCTCTCATTTCGGTAGGCATACTTCCAATACCGATGCATGGGCATCCGATTACTTTGTGGAACCGAATGCACTCTGCGGTGTTTTCTGTGATCTCCGTGATTGAACGGTGTGTGCAGAGAATGGGGAGGGAATACTCGTCAACGTAGGATCTTAAAAGGTGCGGATCGATCTCGCATATTGCAGATGCCTGGGCGATATCATATCCCATATTTTTAACTCTCTCAAGTGTGATCTTGAGATCCTCGGGAGTGGTGCAACCGGTTCTGAGGGAGTAAAGCTGAGCACCAATTTTCATAATCTTGCTCCTTTTTTACATTATTTAATTCAATTTTAGCATAACCGCCTCGCGTATGCAAGATATATTATTAAAAAAATATTGGCATACTTGCAAAAACTATTGCAAATCTTGCTCGCTTGTGATAGAATGTATAATGTACATTTATGCACAAATTGCGGTAAGGAGGGACAAGGCTTGAAAATTATAAACGTTGAATATGACGGCATAGCATATATGACTAATAAAAACGATAGTACCGTTGAAGGCCTTGGATTCAGCCATTGCCACGATAGATATGAAATTCTCTACGTTCATAACGGCGACGGAAAGTACGTTGTTGAGGGTGTTGAATATCCCTTGATGCCAAGAACTCTGATGCTGATATCTCCGTTTGCATATCATTCTGTTTCGATCAATTCCGGTGTTTCATATGAAAGATGCGTTATTCATTTTAAGGACAGTGCCGTTGTTGAATCGGTGCACAGGGCACTTAAGGAGATAACCGAAGGCACACAAGGATGTGTTTTTTACACGCCGGAATCAATATCCAACTCTATTGTAGCAACCTTTGATAGACTGGATGCAATAGCAGAGATGTCGGCTGACGTTGGCGGCATGCTTTCTTCTCTCGTTCTTTCGGAGCTTCTTGTTCTTCTTTCGGTTGCGCAAAAAACAAATCTTTTGCCTGACGAGGGCGAGATAGGAGCAAGAGTAATAAGATATCTTAACGAAAATATGGATAGGGATATTCCTCTTGATAAGCTTGCAAAACGTTTCTTTGTAAGTAAGTTTTATCTTTGCCGTGCATTTAAAAAGCACAATGGTATTTCGATACACGGTTATATAAACCAAAAGCGTGTTATGTATGCAAAGCAGCTCATTGAGTCGGGCGAAACTGCCTCTGTTGCGGCATACAGGGTAGGTTTTGGCGATTATTCTTCATTTTACAGAGCATATGTGAAGATAGTTGGGCACGCACCAACAGTCCAAGAAAAAAAGAAAGGAGAATTGAATAATGGAAAAGAACCTTTTAGACAGAGTTAATTCTCCTGAGGACATTAAGGGGCTGAGCGAAAAAGAGGCACATCAGCTCTGTACAGAGATCAGAGAGTTTTTGCTTAATAACGTGCCTAAAACAGGCGGCCACCTTGCATCAAATCTTGGCGCAACCGAAATGACCGTAGCTATTCATCGAGTTTTTGATTCTCCTAAGGATCATATTATTTTCGACGTTGGACATCAGTCTTACGTTCATAAGATCTTGACCGGCAGGCGCGATAGGTTCGATACACTCAGAACCACCGGCGGACTTTCCGGTTTTACCAAGATGTCAGAGAGCGAGCACGATGCCTTTGGTGCCGGCCATAGTTCAACATCGGTTTCTGCGGCGCTTGGATTTGCAGAGGCGGACAGACTTGCCGGTTCTGATAATTACACTGTTGCGGTTGTCGGAGACGGTGCATATACCGGCGGTATGGTGCACGAGGCACTTAATAACTGTAATCCCGATCTACGCCTTGTTATAATTCTTAATGAGAACGGTATGTCGATATCGATGAATAAGGGAAGCTTTGCAAGATACCTTTCCGGCGTTCGAATTTCTAAGAATTACAGGCAGTGGAAAAAGGGAACAAAGTCGCTTTTAGAAAAGATCCCGGTTGTTGGTAAGCCTATCAACTGCCTTTTGAAAACTGCTAAGAACCTCTTTAAAAAGGCATTTTTCTCGTCGAATTATTTTGAAGACCTTGGTCTTTATTATATGGGCCCTATTGACGGTAATAATTACAAAAAGGTTGAGAAAGCGCTTAAAAAAGCTAAATCGCTTAACCAGAGTGTTATCGTTCATATCAAAACGGTCAAGGGTAAGGGATATGAACCTGCTGAACAGTCGCCGGATAACTTCCACAGTGTTTATTCAAAGGGTGAGTTCCCCGACAGCTTCCATACCGTTTTTGCAGATAAGCTCATTGATATTGCAGAAAAGGACGAGAAGGTTGTTGCAATAACTGCCGCGATGGGTATTGGCACAGGTCTTGATAAGTTTGAGAAGAAATTCCCCAAAAGATATTTTGACGTTGGAATTGCCGAAGGACATGCCCTGACTTTTGCCGCGGGACTTAATGCCAACGGACTTAAGCCGTTCACAGCGATATATTCAACCTTTATGCAAAGGGGATATGACAGTGTGCTTCACGATATAGCGCTTCAATCTCTCCCTGTAAAACTTATGATTGACAGGGCAGGGCTCGCCGTTGGTGACGGAGCTACTCATCACGGAATTTTTGACGTGTCGTTCCTTTCACACATTCCCGGAGTTGAGATCCTTTCTCCTGCTACGTATAGCGCACTTGTGAATGCGATAGATTATGCATATAGCACTGACGCGCCGGTTGCGGTAAGATATCCTAACTCGATGCAGAGTAAGCGAGTTGTTGATGAGTTCTATGGCAACGGTAGCGGCCAAGAAGTTAAAATAAGAGCAAATTATGATAAAAACGAAAGCCCGGAGCTTGTCTATATTACGTACGGTACTCTTGCAAAGCGCGTTCTTGAAGCTAAGGATAAGGTAGAAGCAAGCCTTAATGCTAAGGTTGGTGTAGTTCTTCTTGAAAGACTTAAGCCTTATGATAAGCTTGCAGTGCAGATCTTGCCGTACTTATCCGGAGCAAAGCGCGTAGTTTTTGCCGAAGAAGGCATTAAATATGGCGGCGCAGCTATGCTTTTACGCGATGCTCTTGAGCTTTCAGGATTTGATTTTGGTAAATGCAAGTATATCATTTCTGCAATAGACGATAATTTTGCATCCCCGGATGAAAAATGTGATCTTTATGATTACGTAGGTCTTTCGGCAGATCAGCTTGCTGAAAAAATGATAAACGGTTAATGAAAAGTATGATAGAAAATAAACTTTACAACGACGTGTACATCGACGGTGTAAGAGCTATTCTCGAAGGACAGAAGAGATTAGCCTGCGTTATAACTCTCGGCTGCCAGCAGAACGAGGCAGACAGCGAGAAGATACGTGCGCTTGCCGTTATGATGGGATACGGAATTACAGATAATCCCGAAGAGGCTGATTTTATTGTTGTTAATACCTGCGCGGTCAGAAGGCACGCAGAATTGAAGGCTCTCTCGATAGTCGGCAACTTTAAGGCATACAGGACAGAGAAGCCTTGGCTTATCGTCGGTGTGTGCGGATGTATGGCGGCAGAGCCCCATATGGCTGAAACAATTAAAAAAAGCTATCACCACGTAACGTTCACGCTTGAACCTTCTATGCTCCATAAGATTCCGGAGCTTGTTCATACATCGCTTACCAAAAAGCGCCGTTCGTTTGTATACGGCACGGGTGCAACGGAGATCGTTGAGGGAATAGACAACGTAAGAACATCCGGACATAAGGCCTGGGTTTCAATAATGTACGGATGCAATAATTTCTGTTCCTACTGCATTGTTCCTTACGTGAGAGGACGTGAAAGAAGCAGGAAGAGTGAGGACATAATTGCTGAGTGCCGCGAGCTTGTGGCAAAAGGATACAAGGAGATAACCCTTCTTGGTCAGAACGTTAACTCATACAAATCCGATCTTTCCTTTGCAAAGCTTCTTGAGAAGATTGCATTGATCGAGGGGGATTTTGTTCTCAGGTTCATGACGAGCCATCCCAAGGATGCATCCGATGAGCTTATTGAGGTCTTTGGAAAATATACGGGCAAGATTGCTCCCGCATTCCACCTTCCTCTTCAGGCCGGAAGCGATACTATCCTTAAAGAAATGAATAGAACATACGATACAAAAAGATACTTATCTATAGTTGAGAAGATCAGAAAGGTTGTTCCGGACGTAGCTCTTTCTACCGATATAATAGTCGGATTCCCCGGCGAAACCGATGAAGATTTTCGGGGCACGATGGAAATACTTAAAAAGGTCAGATTTGATATGGTATTTTCCTTCAACTATTCGAAGCGCGAGGGCACTCGTGCTGCAAAGATGGAAAATCAGGTATCTGACAACGATAAAAAGACGCGTATGACCGAGCTTTTGAACGTTCAGACCGTTATATCCAAGGAAATCAATGATAAGTATCTTGGTAGGGTAGAGCGCGTTATTGTAGATTCGCTTGATACGTCAAGCGGGCGCAATATTTACAGTGCCAGAACTCTGACCAACAAGCTTGTTCACTTTGAATCCGACAGAAATCTGATTGGAGAATTTACAAACGTAAGAATAACTAAGATCGGCGCATTCGATCTGTTCGCCGAGCTTGAAAATTGAGAGGATAATAAAATGACTAAAATTATGGAAATAGCTCACCTTCTTGGTGAAGAGATAGCTAAAAGCGACGAAATAAAGAACCTTGAGGCAGCAAAGGCTGCTTTCGATAAGGATGCTGATCTTCAGGCAAAGATGAGCGAGTACGAAACAGAAAGAGTGCTTCTTGCACAGGAATTTTCTAAGGAAACCAGCGATATAGACGAGATTGCAGTTGCAAATCTTAAGGCTCGCCTTGAGGAGCTTTCAAAGATCATCACCTCAAATCCTATCTACATTGCTTTTGCAGAGGCGCAGAGATCAATGAATAATCTTATGGACTCTGTTAATGCTGAGATCAAGTTCTGCATTACAGGTGAGCGTCCCTCCGACTGCACACACGATTGCTCTACCTGTAAGGGTTGTTCGCACTAATAAAAAACTACTTTTAAATCATTGACATTGATAAGAGGTATTTCAGATGGCTGAAATAATTGAAAGGGTTGCAGAGTTAAAAACTACAACACCTATGATGAAGCAATATCTTGAAGTTAAGGCGCAGTATGAGGATTTTATCCTGATGTATCGCCTGGGCGACTTTTACGAGTGCTTTTTCGATGATGCGCTTATTGCTTCCCGTGAGCTTGAATTGACCTTGACCGCAAGAGATTGCGGAGATGGAAAGCGCGCTGCTATGTGTGGTGTTCCTTTTCATAAGGCAGACGTTTACGTCGGCAGGCTTGTTGAGAGGGGATATAAGGTTGCTATATGTGAGCAAACAGAAGATCCTAAGGCCGCGCAGGGACTTGTTAAGCGCGAGGTAACAAGAGTTGTTACCCCCGGCACGATAACAGACGGAACGTTGCTTTCGGAGGGTAAGAATAATTTCCTTGCTTCTGTATTCGTTGGCAAGGGTGGTGTTGCGCTCGGATTTGCTGACGTATCTACCGCTGAGATGTTCTGCACATACGTGGCAGGGGAGGACAGTGCCAGAAGAATTGAAAACGAGCTTGCTTCATATCAGCCTGCAGAGCTTATGATCAATCTTCCAAAGGAGCAGTGTAAGGATATATGCGTTTTTGCCGAGAACAAGTTCGGTACACTTATAACTGATGGTGCAAAGGCGCACTTCGACTACGCAAAAGCTAAGGACAGAGTTATTGCCACCTTTGGTGAGGAAGCGGAAAAGCTTACAGAGCCTGAGCAGTTTATGGCTGTAGGTGCGCTAATTCAGTACATAAAGGAAACGCAGAAAACCGACCTTACATTCGGTAGGGAGATTAATGTTTATTCGAGAGGTCAATACCTCGAGATCGATATTAACACAAGGCGCAACCTTGAGCTTACTGAATCAATGCGAACCAAGGAAAAGAGAGGATCTCTTCTTTGGGTTCTTGATAAAACCAAAACAGCTATGGGTGCCCGACTCCTGAGAACCTGGATATTGAAGCCGCTTATTGACCCCGTCGCAATATCTAACAGGCAGGGGGCAGTTTCTGACTTTGTAAAAAATACCATTGCAACCAATGAGTTGGCAGAGCTTCTTTCACACACACTTGATATTGAAAGACTTACTGCTAAGGCTGTTTATGGCACGGCAAATGCCAAGGATCTTAAGGCGATCCACCAGAGTATTGTTAATTTGCCCGAGATCAAAAGTCTTATCTCCAAATTCTCAAGCAATTCTATGAGCTTGATTCATAAGAATCTTGATGCGCTTGAGGACATTGCCGATCTTCTCGGTGCTGCAATCGTTGACACTCCTCCTTTCACCGTGCGTGAAGGCGGTATGATACGCGAGGGCTTTAATGCTGACGTTGATTATTACCGTTCGATCAAGGAAAACGGTGCAGGTATAATGCAGTCCATCGAGGAGCGCGAGCGCGAGGAAACCGGCATCAAAACTCTGAAGGTGGCTTACAACAAGGTATTCGGTTACTATGTTGAGGTTTCAAAATCCTACGTTGACCAGGTGCCCGACAGATTCATACGCAAGCAGACTCTTACCAACTGCGAAAGATATATAACTCAAGAGCTTAAGGAAATGGAGAATACCATCCTTTCCGCAGACGAGAAGCTCGTAGCTCTTGAATTTGAAATATTTACAAGCCTGAGAAACTTTATTGCTGACAATTGCGAAAGGATCAGACGTACTGCATCTCTTATTGCAGAGCTTGACGTTTTCCGTTCCTTCGCTGAAGTTGCAAGAAAGAACTCATACGTTTGCCCCGACGTTGATACGTCTACCGACATAATTATAAAGGACGGTAGGCATCCCGTTGTTGAAAAGTTCGTTACGGACAGCTACTTTGTTCCGAACGATACACAGCTCAATACAACCGATAACCGTATGATGATCATAACCGGTCCTAACATGGCAGGTAAATCAACTTATATGCGTCAGGTGGCAATAATAACACTTATGGCACAGATCGGTTCGTTCGTTCCGGCAAAGGATGCAAAGATCGGTATAGTTGATAAGATATTTACTCGTGTCGGTGCATCTGATGACCTTGCTTCCGGACAGTCTACCTTTATGCTTGAGATGAATGAGGTTGCTTCTATTCTAAAGGGCGCTACCAAAAAGTCTCTCATTATTTATGATGAGGTAGGCCGTGGAACAAGCACGTTTGACGGTATGTCGATCGCAAGAGCTGTTGTTGAATACACCCATTCCAAAAAGATAGGTGCAAAAACCCTTTTTGCAACCCACTATCACGAGCTTACTGATATGGAAGGGCAATTTGAAGGCATCGTTAACTACAATATCGCGGCTAAGAAGCGCGCTGACTCAATTATATTCTTAAGGAAGATCGTAAGAGGCGGTACAGATGACTCATACGGTATTGAGGTTGCCAAGCTTGCCGGTGTTCCTTCGGAGGTTGTAAAGAGAGCTAAGGAGATACTTGCCGAGATAGAATCGCACGGTGCAGTTGTTCCTGTACGTACAAAAGAGTCTGTGCATACAACTCAGGTTGATATGTTCGCCCAGATCCTTTCCTCTAAGGACACTGAGGTAGCAGATAGGATCCGTTCTGTTGATATCAACACACTTACGCCTATCGAAGCAATGAATTTGCTCTTCGAACTCAAGAAAATGTTAAACTAAACTGATAAGACCAATTAATCGGTCATTGGAGTAATAATGGCAAAAATAAACGTATTAAGCTTTGAAATAGCAAACTTAATAGCAGCAGGAGAGGTTGTTGAACGTCCTTCTTCGGTTTTGAAGGAGCTTATCGAGAACTCTATAGACTCCGGTGCAACAAGCATTATTGCCGAGATCAAAAGAGGCGGCGTTGCGCTTATCCGTGTTACTGACAACGGATGCGGAATCGATAAAGAGGATCTTCCTGTAGCACTTCAAAGACACGCAACGAGCAAGATCAAAACAAAAGAGGATATTGACTCTATTGTTACACTCGGATTCAGGGGTGAAGCCCTTGCAGCGATCTCATCTGTTTCGGAGATGACTATTATCAGTAAAACCAAGGATGCCCCCACCGCAACAATGCTTACTGCATCAGGCGGCAAGGTTGTTGATATAAGCGAGGTTGGAGCATCAGACGGTACAACTGTTGTAGTGGAGAATTTGTTTGGTAACGTTCCTGCTCGCCGAAAGTTCTTGAAAAAGGACGCAACGGAGGCAATGAACGTTGCGGCCCTTGTTGAAAAGGTGGCTCTTTCACATCCTGAGATCTCGATTCAGCTCTTAATTGACGGAGAGGAGCGCTTTAAGACACAGGGAGACGGCGATCTATACAACACCATATACGCAGTTCTTGGCAAGGAGTTTGCCACAAAAACAATTAAGGTTGAAGGTACTGCGTCGGGCGTTAAAGTGTATGGCTATATTGGTAGAAGTGATAACGCAAGGAAGAACAGAAACCTGCAGAATTTCTTTATTAATGGCAGATACGTTAAAACAATGACGGCGATGGCGGCGATAGAGAAGGCATATACCTCTTATATTGCTCCCGAGTGTTTCCCAACGTGTGTTTTGTTTATAGAGATCAATCCTTCTTACGTTGACGTAAATATACACCCTGCAAAGCTTGAGGTTAAGTTTACCGACGAGAGAAGTGTATTTGAAGCGGTTTATTATACAGTAAAGAATGCGCTTGAGGATAATGAGGCGCGCCCTGAGATGACACTTGGTGCATCAAGAGGTAATGATAGAAATGCATTGGGAGCTTTCGTTCCTGTTGGACAGAATACAAAGGGAGAGCAAATAAAGATTTCTACACATGTATCAGTTCCTCGCGCCACCTACCAGCCTGAGCACAGAATTGAACGAACCGAACCGGCATATACAGAGAGAAGAACGACTGAAAGCCGTCCTGTAACCTTTTCAAGCGGAGCGGGCAAGGGTCTTAACAACGATTTCTTTACCGCACCAACAAGGCAGGAGATGTCTCCCAAGGACTCGGTTGAGCTCCTTAAACGTTATGGTCAGGCAAGTGTAAGTACACAGACTGTATCAAGCTCTCTAAAGGTTGATGCCTTTGCTCCCGTTGAAGAAGAAAAAGTACCTGAGCATAAGATCATTGGCGAGGCATTCGATTGCTACGTTATGGTTGAATATGATGGTTCGCTTCTTATAATTGACAAGCATGCCGCACATGAGAGGATCATATTCGAGGATCTAAATAAGAACCGCAAGAATGACGGCAGGGTATCCTATCAGTCGCTTATACTTCCGATTACCGTACTGCTCAGCCCCGAAGAGCTTAATGCTCTTAACGAATATAAGGCTGATGTTGAGGCTGTTGGATTTGAGTATTCGGTTAATGAGAAATCGGTGGATATCTACTCCATTCCTGATGCAATAAGTGTAAAGGATGCAGAGGCGCTTCTGATCGATATGGCGGCAGATCTCGTATCCGGCGCATCAAATCCTTCGCTCAGTGAAGATATAAGAAGAGAAAAGGCTCTTTATCAGGTTGCTTGTAAGGCGGCTATAAAGGGTGGTAGAATATACGACAGATCCATTATTGAGTGGCTTGTTGGCAAGGTTCTCTTGCTTCCCGATATAACAGTTTGTCCACATGGTAGGCCTATTGCATATAAGCTCACAAAAGGCGAGCTTGACAGGCAGTTCGACAGAATAAAATAAAGGAATAAAAAATGGCAAAATTTACTTTAATTAAGCAAGAAGGAAAAGCTCGCCGCGCGAGATTTGAAACAGTTCACGGAACGATTGAAACCCCTGTTTTTATGAACGTTGGCACATCCGCCGCTATCAAGGGCGGTATTTCAACGGTTGATCTTAAGGAAGTTAACTGTCAGGTAGAGCTTTCAAACACGTATCATTTGCATATCAGACCCGGAGATGAGCTTATCCGTAAACTCGGCGGTCTTCATAAGTTCTTTAATTGGGATAGACCCGTGCTTACAGATTCGGGTGGATTCCAGGTGTTTTCTCTTGCAAAGCTTCGTAAAATAACAGAAGAGGGTGTTGCATTCAACTCCCACTTTGACGGAAAAAGAATATTTATGGGCCCTGAGGAATCAATGCGAATTCAGTCTAATCTCGGCTCTACTATCGCAATGGCGTTTGATGAGTGCGTGGAAAACCCCGCACCTTATCAGTATGTAAAAGCATCACAGGAAAGAACTGTAAGGTGGCTTAAGAGATGCAGAGCAGAGATGGACAGACTTAACGCAATGGAGAGTACTGTAAATCCCAATCAGCTTCTTTTCGGTATTAACCAGGGCGGTACGTACGAGGACCTCCGTATACAGAATATGGAGGAAATCAAGAAGATCGAGTGCGACGGCTATGCAATAGGCGGTCTTGCCGTAGGTGAGTCTGCTGACGTTATGTATCACATTATCGATACTGTTGAACCTCACATGCCCAAGGACAAGCCCAGATATCTTATGGGTGTTGGCACTCCTCAGAACATTATTGAGGCTGTTTATCGCGGAGTTGACTTCTTCGACTGCGTAATGCCCAGCCGTAATGCTCGCCACGGTAATCTCTTTACCTGGGAGGGCAAGATCAACCTTCTTAACGAGAAGTATATAGACGATGCACGTCCCATTTCGCCGAGTTGCTCATGTCCTGCTTGCTCAATGTATTCAAGAGCCTACATACGCCATCTTTTTAAGGCTAAGGAAGCCCTTGGAATGCGTCTTGCAGTACTTCATAACCTCTTCTTCTACAATGAGCTTATGCAGAAGATAAGAGATGCTCTTGATGAGGGATGCTTCGAAGAATTCTATCACAAATATCATAACAGTCTTGCAGAAAGATGTGCTGACTAATAAAAAAGGCTTTAGCTGATTCTCAAAGGAGAGTAGCTAAAGCCTTTTCTTTATTTTAATTCGACTGCGTGCCCGTCGCAGTGTCCGTCAAACATTCCGTGCATATTGCAGGTGTATTTATCACCGCAGAGCTTAAAGCCGATTGCTTTGATCAGCCTTTCTTCAGCAGAGTCAACCGCTGCGTTGCAGATGTGAGCACCGCAGGTGTCGATGAAGTTCATTGTTGCTCTGCCAAGGATAAACATTGCCTCAAAGTCATCATATCCGATTTTCGATCTGAGCGCTGATATGTATCCTTCCTCGCCGTCAATTTCAAACTGCGAAAAACCCATTATCTCGCCGCTTTCCGCATCTGTCATGGCATATGCAAAGAAATCTTCGTTGTACTTTGCTCCGCAGGCAAGGGCAAATTCCTTCTGCAGTGCTTTATCGTTAATAGGAGTTATTTTAAACATAAATTACCCCTTTGCATTCTTTGTTGCGCGCTTGAGGTATTCAACCTCGCTCTCGTCAAGATGTCTCCATTTACCAACAGGCATTCCGTCAAGCTTAAGGTTTCCGATAGAAACACGGGAAAGTCTTTTTACTGTAAGGCCTGCGATCTCGCACATCTTTCGTATCTGTCTGTTTCTGCCCTCAACAAGCGTCATTTTAAGCACTGTGCCTGTTTCATCGCTCTCGCCAACGGTTACTGCAACAGGCTTGATCGTATAGCCGTCAATTTCAAGAGGGGAGGTGAGTATCTCAAACTGCTTTTTGCTAACCTCAGAGCCAACCTTTACCCTGTAAATCTTGGGCAGGGAGTGGCTGGGGTGTGTGAGCTTGTTCTTGAGATCACCGTCATCTGTAAGGAGGAGCATTCCCTCGGAGATAAGGTCAAGTCGTCCAACAGGGTAAAGTCGTGCATCAACTCCTGTAATCAGGTCAGTGACACATTTTCTGCCTCTGTCATCAGAGGTGCTCGAAAGATAACCGCGGGGCTTATTCATCATAATATAAGTGTACTTTTTCTGCTCGTGATGAATTCTTTTTCCCTTGTATGTAACAACGTCAGCCGCAGGATTAATTTTTGCGCCGATAGGGGCAACGTGGCCGTTAATGGCAAAGTTGCCTTTTTCTATTTCCGCTTCTGCGGCTCTGCGCGACATAATTCCTGCATCTGCGATAAATTTCTGAAGTCTTATTTCTTTCATAAAGTGCTCCTTAATGTCTATTTGAAAATACGTTCGAAAAATCCTTTTTTCTTTTTTATCTGTGCGTCCTCTTTGGCGATAAGCTCTGTTTGTGCAACGGTTTTTCCGTTGAGGGTATACGTAATTTTGCCGATTGTATCTCCGGCTTTCACGTTCTCTGTTATTGATTGCGGTAATGTGATCTCGCTTTTAATATCCGGATTTTTGATCTTGCAAACGAATTGTACACCGTCTTTGTTTGTAACGGTTATAAATTCCTTCTTTCCGTTGATTACGGGCAAAGGTATAGATATTTCACCGGCCTCGGCGATTTTTATCACTTTTACATCACTAAATCCGCGATCTAAAAGCTTTTTGTGATCGTTCCAGTCATCCGGCGCATCAATGGTAACGCTGATAAGAGTAAGTCCGTTGCGTTCTGCCGCTCCAACAAGCGAACGTCCGCATTTTTGTGTGTAACCGGTTTTTACTCCGATGCATCCGTCGTAGCGGTTTAAAAGCTTGTTGTGGTTAACGAGTGTTCTTGTTTTCAGATTGCTGTCAATATCCTTCTTGTATGTTGATGATATTTCTCTGAATTTATCGTTTTTCAGCGCCTCAGCACATATAAGTGCCAGATCGTGCGCAGTGGTATAGTGTCCCTTGGCATCAAGGCCGTGTGGATTCATAAAATTGGTGTCATTTAACCCAAGTGCCGCCGCTCTCTCATTCATAAGATGGCAAAAATCTTCAATATTGCCGCAAATTTCATAGGCAAGCGCTTCTGCCGCATCGTTAGCGCTTCTGAGCATCAGTGCATATATCAGGTCCCCTGCGCTCATTATTTCGCCTTTTTCAAGGTATATTGAAGAACCGTCAATGCCTATTGCGCGGTCATCGATCGCAATTTCTTGATCAAGATCAAGTCTTTCGAGCGCGATCAGTGCCGTCATAATTTTGGTAGTGCTTGCCATACCGAGTCGTTCGTTGGCATTTTTTGTGTATAAAAAATCATTTGTTTGCGGTTCGTATAATGCCGCAGACCTTGCGCTTATCCGTATGTCACCCTCCGCTTTGGCAGTGAAGGGAAAGATAAATGCGAGATTTATAGCGATCAGTATTGCTGAAATATATCTTCTTTTCATTCTTGATTCTCCGTGGGATTTTTAATATCTTTCCCGAGGAGAAGAAGTGTATTTTGCCTTCTTTTAGAAAATCAGATAAAAGTATCCTTTATCTTCTGTATTATTTCGGGGGAGTGCTCTATAAGTGATGAAATCTTATCTATCCCTGTCTCTACAGAAGGGTTGATGTGTATAAGATTGATTTCTGCATTTTTGCCAACGGTCAAGAAGGCGATCGGAGTCAGCGAAACACCGCTTCCGCTACCTGAACCGAAGCTCTGGTTTGTTGCCACCTTTTTCCCAAAGTCAACTCCGCCGCCGGCAAATCCAACGGTTAATTTTGAAACCGGGATAACCGTAACACCGCTTGGCGTTTGGATCGCATTACCTATAATTGTGTCCGTATCTGCAAAGCTTCTTATACCTTCAACAGAGGACTTTATAACGTCACTTGTCTTGCTTTCGTTCATTTTGATTCCTTTGCTTTCCTCTTTAAGTAGCTTTTGAAAAAAGAAATTGATGAAAGAATAACGTGATAAAGTCTTATTCTGAATGCAATATCAAAAACTGTATAATCCTCTTCAGCGTTCGGATTTCGTGTTTCTACCGCTCCGTCCTCGACAGTAAAGCCTCTTGATAGCACGCGGATCGCTGATATAGTGGGATAGAGAACACTCTGTATAGCCCCTTTTGTGATGTAAGCCTGTGCATAATCATCAGGTGCATATCCGATGGTCAGCTTGTGCAGTGTAACGCAAGAATGTGATAACAGTGCTCTTGCAAAGCTTAAAAAAGGTGAAATGTATTTTTGCTGTTTTTTTGTTTTATTGCTTCTTTTTACCGTAAAATGAATAGTCAAAAACATGTAGTCGATACTGATCGTCAAGCGCTTTTTCCACTTTATCCTGACAGTAACGTTCTGAATTACAAGAAGAAGTAGCACAGTGAATAGAATGATCGGTATGACTGTTTGATTCATATTTTAGAAATCCGCAATAATATCGTCCTCGGCAGAGGGCTCCTCAAGTTCGATTTCGGGAACAGATTCGGTTTCTTCCACAACAGCCTCAGCTTTTACAGGGGTTGTTCCGTTTTCAACGTCCTCAATGGTAATCTGTGTTCCGTCTGTATCTATCATTTCCGGATCTTCGCCATTTGATACACCGTTGTTGGTGTTAAGCTTTGCATTTGTAAACACGTCCATCATCTCTTCGCTTGTCTTGGGCAGGGAATCAAGATCTCCGAGGCCAAAGCAACGCAAAAAGTCGGACGTTGTACCGTAAAGCATAGGACGGCCGGGAACGTCAAGTCTGCCAACGCACTCTATAAGTCCGCGGTCGATAAGGCTGTTCATCGCGTAAGATGAGTCAACCTTACGAAGAGTATCAACGAAAAGCCTTGTAACAGGCTGATTGTATGCAACTATTGCGAGGGTTTCAAGCGCAGAGGAGGAGAGAGTACCGCTCTTTTTGATACCAAGGGCATCTCTGATCTCTGTAAGATAGTGCTGCTTTGTGCAAAGCTGGCAGGAATCGGAGTAAGTAAGGAGCAAAACTCCTCTGGGGATCTCCGAGTTGTTGTATTTCGTTGCATATTCTGCAACAGCCTCTCTGATTTTGGAGGGGGTGGACTCAAGCACTCTTGCAAGTGTTGCGTAAGAAACAGGGTGTCCTGCTGCAAAAAGAACGGCCTCTATGGCTTCTTCAAGCACGATCGCTCTTGCTTGCTCAACTGCTTCTTCGGTTGTGTTAGCCGAGATCTCTATATTTTCATTTTCCATAATGTCTATCTCTCCATTTAAGCCTTGATAGTTTGTTGCTCTTGTACTGCCACAGGTGCGTCAAATTCACTCTCTATGGCTTCGGTGGGAATATAGTCGGGGTTGAGTGAGAATTTCATCTCAAGGCCGTCTGCGTCATATTCTGCCACGTCCTCAACGAAATGCACAGTCGTTATTTTGATCCTGTGTATCTTAATAAGCTCAAGCACACCCATAAAGCGTGCTACAAGTTCACTTCTTGAATCTGCATCTTTAAGCAAGAAGAAGAGGGAAGCTTCTTCTCTATCCTCAAGCAACGAGCAGATCTGTTCAATCTTCTCCTCAACGGAAACGATCTTGCGCTTGATAAGGGGGTTAACAAGATCCTTTGGCGCTCGCTCGGAATTTGCAATGCGTATTTTACGCATAACCGAGTTCAATGCTTTTATCAAAAGATTGGGATCAAGGTCGAGGGGGAGTCCCTTTTCCGGCGGTATGTCGTCTGTATCTTTAACGTATCTGCCCGAATATTCATCATAAAGGGGGCGGAGCTCCTTTGCAGCAATCTTTGCCTGCTGATAAAGCAAGAGCGCATCTGCAATCTCGCGTCTGGGGTCGTTTTCAGTACCTTCCTCGTGCGGCAGTATCATTCTGCTCTTGATAAGCATAAGTTCGCTTGCCATAACGATAAATTCGCTGGCAACCTCGAGGTCCATCTTCTGCGCCTGCTCGATATATTCCATATATTGATCGCATATAAGGGCAATAGGAATATCCGTTATGCTAACCTTGTTTTTTGTGATAAGTGAAAGCAAAAGGTCCAAAGGGCCCTCAAATTGATCCAATCGATAGGTAACCTGTTCGATCATTATTAACTCCGATTTTCTGTAAAAATTTTAGTGTCTTTATCTTAAGAAGGGAATAAGCTCCCAAAACGAGAACATAAGGTTGGAAACGTATCCGAAAAGTGTTCCTAACATATCAGAAAGGGACAAAAATCCAACGAGCGTTGAAAGTATCTTGGATGAGGCGATGAAAGGAATATATAAAAGTACGGTTTTAAACATATTGCCAACGAAAAGCCAGCCTATAAGACCAAGATAAATGTATCTTTCGTACTTCATTACCCCGAAGTAAGCCTTGGGTGGCAGGAAAGTGAGAAAGATGCGTGAGCCGTCAAGTGGCGGCACGGGAATAAGGTTGAAAAGCGCAATTCCTATATTTATTTGCTGGAAAATAACGAGAAAAGAGAGAAAGTTGTTGATTAGCGATATAAGAAAGACGTTTTCTGCCGGTATCGGTATAACCTTATTGAAGAGCGCAGGGATCAGCAGGCAAACAAGCGACGTGAAAAATGCAGTAATAAGGTTGGCAAGCGGTCCTGCAAGCGCGGTCAGGGCAAAATGAAATCGCGGTTTTTTAAAGTATCTTGCATTGATCGGCACAGGCTTTGCCCATCCAAAGTGAAAGAACACAAGGCACAATGCTCCAATAGGATCAAGGTGCTTTATAGGATTGAGCGTAAGTCTGCCAAGCCTTTGCGCTGTAGGATCGCCAAGCTTGTAAGCGGCATATGCGTGTGAAAATTCATGAATTGTCAAAACGATGAGGACGGCCAAGGCTGATAATAAATAACCGGCAAAATCGGGCATTTTAATTTCTCCTTGTTGCTTAGTTTATCGATTCAAATATCTTGTTCCAAACAATGTCTTTACCGTCTCTTGAAACTGATGAGAAGGGAATGACCTCTATACCTGTACCTTTGAAATAGTTGTTTTCAAAGGATTCAAGAGCCTCTTGTGTCTGCTTTTTTGAAAGCTTGTCCGACTTGGTTGCGATTACGATAAAGGGAACACTCATGTCTATCATCCAGTTGATCATCAGAATGTCATCATCTGTGGGCCCGGTTCTGATATCGATCAGCTGCAGAACAAGCTTGGGAGGATCTGCTGAGGGGTTTTTGAGGAAAAAGTCCTCGGTCAGTGTGCTCCACGAGCGCTTTGATTCCTTGGATCTCTTTGCATATCCGTATCCGGGAAGGTCAACAAGGAAAAGCTTTTTGTCAATGTCGTAATAGTTGATCGTAATTGTTTTTCCGGGGGCGGAGGAAACTCTTGCAAGCGATTTTCTACCAAGCAGAGTGTTGATAAGCGAGCTTTTTCCTACGTTTGATCTGCCGGAAAGAGCGATCTCGGGTCTTGCGTCGCGCGGAAACTGGCGCGCGTCGCCAACTGTCATACAAATGTTTGAGTTGTTTACGTTAACTTTCATTTTTACCTCAATTATCTTGAAAGAGCATGTGTTAAAACGTCATCAGCGGTCTTGCAGGGGATGAAGTTAAGGCTGTTGAGTACAACCTTATCGACCTCATCGAGATCTCTCATATTGTCCTCGGGGATCAAAACCGTCTTAACACCGGAGCGGTAAGCAGCGAGAGTCTTTTCTTTAAGTCCGCCTATTGCAAGCACCTTGCCGCGCAGGGTGATCTCGCCTGTCATGGCAACGTCCTTCTTTACAGGGATATTGCCAAGAGCGCTGACGATAGCCGTTACCATAGTTACACCTGCCGAGGGACCGTCCTTGGGAATAGCACCTTCGGGAAAATGTATATGTATATCGGCTGTTTTGTGGAATTCGGGGTCTATTTTGTACTTCTTTGCGATAGTTCGTACGTACGAGTGTGCGATTTTCGCAGACTCCTTCATAACGTCGCCAAGCGAACCGGTGATTTCAATTTTACCTGTTCCTTCCATTGTTGCAACTTCAACCTTTAATAGATCTCCGCCCGCCTGCGTATAGGCAAGTCCGTTAACCGTTCCTACCTGGTCGTTGGATTCGATCTTTTCCTGGATAACCTTCTTTTTGCCAAGGAAATCCACAATGTTCTTGGCTGAGATAGTTATGGATTTTGCGTCAGTCTCGGCGATTCGCTTTGCACCTTTTCTTATAAGTGAAGCAATCTCTCTTTCAAGGGTTCGAACGCCGGCTTCCTTGGTGTAATCGGTAATCAGCGCAATAATCGCGGAGTCGGTTATCTTTACCTGCTTCTTTGTCATACCGTTTCTTTTAAGCTGCTTGGGAACTAAGTGATTTTTTGCTATAGCAAGTTTTTCGGAATCGGTGTAGGTGGAAAGCTCGATTATCTCCATTCTGTCAAGCAGGGGCAGGGGAATGGATGAATAGCTGTTTGCCGTCGCGATAAAGAGCACGTCAGAAAGATCGATCGGTATTTCCATAAAGTTATCGCGGAAATACTTGTTCTGCTCGGGGTCAAGAACCTCAAGAAGTGCAGACGTCGGGTCGCCTCTGAAGTTGTTGGACATTTTGTCAATTTCGTCAAGCACGATAACAGGGTTTTCTGCCTTCGCGTTGATAAGCGCTGTTATGATTCTGCCGGGCATAGCGCCAACGTATGTTTTTCTGTGGCCGCGGATCTCGGCTTCGTCATGCATACCGCCAAGAGAAACTCTTGCGTACTTCCTCTTAAGAGCGCGCGCAACAGATGCCGCAACACTTGTTTTACCAACTCCGGGAGGGCCCACAAGGCATATGATCTGGTTCTTCACTTCGGGTGAGAACTGCTTGATTGCAACGAATTCAAGAATTCTTTCCTTAACTTTTTCAAGGCCGTCGTGGTCCTTGTCAAGTATAACCTTGGCTTCCTTTACGTTAACGTCGTCAGTTGTTTTGATGCCGAAGGGGAAGTCAAGGCAGGTATCAAGATAGGTTCTTAAAACGGTGCTTTCTGCCGCGCCAAATGGTGTTTTTGCAAGCTTCGCAAGCTCTTTGTATAGCTTTTCGCGAACATCTTCGGGCATATTTGCAGCAGCGATCCTGTCCTCATACTCCTTAATTTCATCATCCTCGTCCTCTCCAAGTTCGGACTGGATAACCTTCATCTGTTCTCTTAAGAAGTAATCCTTCTGATTCCTATCAATTTTTTCTCTTACCTGCATCTGAATGTTGCGCTCGCAATCAAGAAGCATTCCTTCTTCTTCAAGTGCAACAAGAAGCTTTTCAAGTCTTGATCTAACAATAGTAGCTTCAAGAACGGATTGCTTGTTCTTGTAGTCTATTATTGCCCCGGAAGCAACGAAATCTGCAAGATATTCAGGGTTTGAAATAGCCTCTGCCGCAAGGCGCATATCCTCGCTGAAGGAGGGATGAACGTCCTTGAGGTGAACGAGTCTTTTCTTAACGTCAAGCATCAGCGCTTCAATTTCAGGTGTGATTGCAACGTTTTTATGGGGCTTTCTGACGGTCGCATAAGCGGAAAGGAAGCCCTGTGTTTCTTCAAATTTAGATATCTTTGCTCTTGCTATACCTTCAAAAACAACGTTGAGTGTGCCCTGGGGATTCTTAACAACGTGCTTTATCTCTGCCAAAACACCAACCTTGTACATATCGTCATCTTTGGGAGATTCAACGTTGATTTCTTTTTGCGCAACGAGCAAAAGCTTTGCATCGTTGAGTGTTGCTGCCGCTGTAAATGCCTTGAGGGATGATGAGCGTGCTATTTCGATATTCATCTGAACAGCAGGGAATCCAACGATTCCGCGAAGGGGCAAAACAGGGAGCATAACTTCTATATAATTTGTTTTAATTTCAGACATTTTATGAGTTCCTCGCGTGTGTATATAATAAATCAAATTACATTATATCATAACTATTCTAAAAAGTCTATACTTTTACAAAGATTTAAAATATTTTCAGCAAATTTGTAACAGAGGCTTGAGAAAGAACCGTTGAAAAAAACACGAATTTTTTTGAAAATCCTATTGACATTTGCTACCAAAGATGATATAATACACTACGTAAAAAGCGAAAGGCTTTTAAAACAAGCAGAATTCCGTTCTCACCATACCACACGAGTGCGTATGGTAAATAACCCTCTCTAATTAGCTGAAAGTGGGGGATAGTTGGGTGCGTACGGAGTTTCTCTGTATGCATTTTTTGTTTTTGGAGGTACAAAACAATTAGCGCTAACAACACCAAGGATTTACTTATCAATGAGGAAATTAAGGCACAAGAGGTAAGAGTAATCGGCCCTAATAACGAGCAGGTTGGCATCATGAAGATTGATGATGCGCGTTCCTTCGCTTACAACAACGGCGTTGATCTTGTTCTTATCGTTCCTAATGCAACACCGCCCGTTTGCCGCGCGGTTGATTACGGTAAGTTCTGCTTCGAACGTGATAAGAGAGAAAAGGAAGCGAAGAAAAAGCAGGTTATCGTTAAAGTAAAAGAGGTTCAGCTTTCTTGCCGCATTGAGCAGCACGATTTTGATACCAGAGTAAATCACGCTAAGAAATTTCTTGCCGAGGGAAATAAGGTTAAGGCTGTCGTTCGATTCAAGGGAAGAGAAATGGCACATATGGATCTTGGTAGAGAGGTTATTGAGAAGTTTGAGGAGGCTTGCCGCGGTTCAGGTGTTGCGGAGAAGAAGCCGATTCTCGAGGGTCGATTCATGTCGATCATCCTTTCTCCTGTTAAGCCGGAGAAAAAGTAATTTGTTAATCTTAATTCATTAATTGAATTTGTATTAAAAAAGGGTCAAACCAAAAAGGAGAACAAAAATGGGAAAGATTAAGACACATAAGGCATCTGCCAAGAGATTTTCTCTCACCGGCGGCGGTAAGGTAAAGATGTCTCACAACAACCATCGTCACAACCTCGGTCACAAGACCGCAAAGCGTAAGAGAGGTCTTCGCAAGGGCGCTATTCTTAGCGAGTGCTTCGCACCTACTTACAGAACCCTTATTCAGAAGTAATAGGGTATTAAGAGAAAATTTGGAGGAAGATAGAAAATGGCTAGAATTAAGGGTGCGCTTATGACGCGCAAGAGAAGAAAGAGCATACTCAAGGCCGCTAAGGGTTATTGGGGAGCAAAGTCCAAGCATTTCAAGATGGCAAAGCAGGCTGTTCTTAAGAGCGGTAACTATGCATTTGCTGGACGTAAGATGAAGAAGAGAGATTTCCGTTCTCTCTGGATCACCAGAATTTCCGCACAGGCTAAGGTAAACGGTATGAACTACTCTACACTTATGCACGGAATCAAGGTTGCAGGAATCGATCTCAACAGAAAGATGCTCGCAGAACTTGCAGTTTCTGATAAGGAAGCTTTTGCAAAGATTTGCGAAATGGCTAAGGCTGCACTTTAATATAATTTCCCGGTCTTCCGCAAGGTCGACCGGGATTTTAAATATAAGGATTTGACATGATTTTTCGTAGTGAAATTTTAAGTAGCAGGCAGAATAACACTGTTAAGTGGCTTGCTTCGCTCAAAGAGAAAAAATATAGAGATTTGCATAGATGTTTTGCGGCAGAAGGCGAGAAACTCACTATTGAAGCCGCACTTTCGGAGCTTGAAATCACCCATCTTATCATAGCTGAATCAAGGTATGAAAAAATAGAAAAAAGCCTGTTTCTTTACTTTGATTCTGCAAGGTATGATAAGACAGAGGTGATTAAAGTTACAGACGAGGTTTTTGAAAAAATTTCTTCAGAAAAAGCACCTCAAGGTGTTATAAGTATTATAAAATATCTTGACATTTTCAAAGAGTTGGATATAATATATAAGGAAGACTTTTTTTTGAAGAGGGATGAAAAGGCAGTTGCGCTCTATTCATTGCGTGATCCGGGTAATCTCGGAGCAATAATAAGAAGCGCGGTTGCGTTCGGGATCGAGCACCTTGTTTTGTCGGCTGATACTACAGACGTGTATAATTCCAAGGTTGCAAGAAGTGCCATGGGCGGTCTTTTTAAGATCAGAATAACCGTGGTTAAAGACTTTGGCTCGTTTGTTGATTCTGCTGTTGCCAACGGCAGAAACGTTTATGCGGCAGAGCTCACAGAAACTGCAACATCTGTTCTTGATGTTCATCCGACAGCCTCCGACGTTTTCGTTATCGGAAATGAGGGGCACGGCATCGACAGGGAAATATCAGAACGTTGTACCGGCAGTGTTTACATTCCTATCTCAAGTAAAACAGAGTCTTTAAATGCTTCCATAGCGGCATCAGTCTTGATGTGGGAGCAATCAAGGACGTAATTATTTCGGGGAGGGTGTGTCAATGAATAACAATTTGTATTGGATCTGGCTTTCAATGGCATGTACCCCCGGCTCATCTACATTTGGTAAGCTTCTTGAAAAATTCAAGGATGCCAAGGATATATTTGAAGCAAGTGATGATGTTATCGCATCTCTGATCACGTCTAAGTCAAGGGATTATAGGGCAATCACCGATAAGAATCTTGAGGGTGCACAGGCTGTGCTTGATTTTTGCGTTGAAAAGAGAGTTGGTATACTCACGTATAGCGACGGGAATTATCCTGAGCGCTTGCGCCGTATCTCCAACCCACCGGTGCTTCTGTATTACCGCGGTATTCTTCCGGATTTCAGAGAAGCTTTTCCTATTTCTGTGGTTGGAACTCGCAGATTAACCGAGTACGGCAAGAAAAATGCTTTCACGATCTCTCGCGACCTTGCTCGCGCAGGTGCGCTTATTGTATCGGGTATGGCGATCGGTATAGACGGAGTTGCCCATGCGGGTGCTTTGTCTTGCGGTGGGAAAACTGTAGCTGTTATCGGCTCGGGTATTGACGTTTGTTATCCCGATTCACATGTTAGGCTTGCTCGCGCGATCGTAAAGAGCGGTTGTGTTATGACTGAGTATGCACCCGGAACCCGTCCTAACAGAGAGAATTTTCCTGTCCGTAACAGAATAATAAGCGGTCTTTCTGAGATAACTCTTGTTATTGAGGGAAAGGAAAAGAGCGGTGCACTCCTCACAGCAAGGCATGCCAAGGAGCAGGATAGGGTTGTTTACGCACTTCCCGGTAACGTTGGCAGTCCTACAAGCCAGTTAACGAATCTATTGATCAAAAACGGTGCAAAGCTTTGCACCGCCGCAGATGATATCATCAGGGATTATGCGGATAAGTCATGTGGAATATTAAATCCGTTCAAGATCGTGGATAGCGACAGAATATCTCTTGAAGAGGAGCTTATTAAGTACTCTGTGTCAGCTTTGTGCACCGACGACAAGGTTTATAGACGTAATACCAAAAAGAGTGAGACCTCAGCACCTTCGGGTGAAGTGATGGTTAAGACTGATAAGAACGAGGCAGTTGAGCAAAATAAAATAGAACCGGTAATTGACGGTATTGACAAGAAAGCTCTTGCACTGTATAAATCCGTGCCGCTTGGCGATGACGGTTGTGCGATCGAGGAGCTTGTCAGTGATGAGCGCACGTTAAGAGACGTAATGAAAGGGCTTCTGAAGCTTGAAATGATGAAGCTTGTCGATATGTTGCCCGGTGAAAGAGTGCGCCGCAAATTTTGAAAGGAATACAGTTCATTAGCATGTCAAATTTAGTAATAGTGGAATCGCCTGCAAAGGCAAATACAATAAAGAGTTATCTCGGCTCAAATTATAAGGTTATCGCATCAAAGGGCCATATCAGAGACCTGCCTAAGAGCAGCCTTGGTATTGATGTTGAAAACAATTTTGAGCCGCGCTATATAAACATTCGCGGAAAAGGTGACGTTATCAAGGAGCTTAAGAAGGAGGCTAAGAGCGCTTCCAAGATATTCCTCGCAACAGACCCTGACCGTGAGGGAGAGGCTATCTCTTGGCATATTGCTGAGGAGCTTGGTATTCCTAAGGAAAAGGAATGCAGGATAACCTTTAACGAGGTTACAAAAAGTGCTGTAAAGGAAGCTATAAAGAATCCGAGAAGGATCAATGAGAGCCTTGTTAATTCACAGCAGGCTCGCCGTATTCTCGATAGACTTATTGGCTTTAATCTCAGCGAGGTTCTTTGGAAAAATCTTAAGAGCGGACTTTCGGGCGGACGAGTTCAGTCGGTTGCTATGAGAGTTATCACAGATAGAGAAGAGGAGATCAGCTCCTTCGTTCCCCAGGAGTATTGGACACTTGAGGCAGACCTTGTTACAGGTGATGCACCTACTCTTGTAAAGTTTTACGGTAACAAGCGCGGCAAGGCCAAGCTCTCTTGCGAGGCAGACACTATGGCCGTTCTTAATAAAATCAAGGACAATAAGTTCAAGGTGGTTTCGGTTAAGCGCGCTGAAAAGCGCAAGCAGCCTGCGCCTCCTTTTGAGACGTCATCTCTTCAGCAGGAAGCCTCGATCAAGCTCGGATTCCAGGCGCAGAAGATAATGAAGGTTGCACAGGAGCTTTACGACGGTTTGAATCTTGGCACTGCATACGGCGGTGTTCAGGGTTTGATCACCTATATGCGTACAGATTCTCAGCGAATTTCTGAGTCGGCTCAGGAGGCTGCAAGAGAATATATTGAGAAAAACTACGGTGAAGAATATATCCCTAAGACCAAGCGCACCTATAAAACGGGTGCGAATGCACAGGATGCGCACGAGGCTATAAGACCTGCCAACGTTCATCTTGAACCCAATATGCTTAAGAAGATGCTCACGTCCGATCAGTACAAACTCTATAAGCTCATTTGGGAAAGATTTGTTGCCAGCCAGATGGAAGCCGCTGTGTTTGATACTGTGTCTGTTGACCTTGAGAACTCCGGATATATATTCAAAACAGGCGGATACGTTATAAAGTCCAAGGGCTTTATGGCAGTTTATGAAACCGAGTATTTTGATCAGGATAACGAGGAGATCAATCTTCTTGGCTTGCCTAATCTTCAAGAGGGCGAAATGCTTGACGTTTCCGATATACGCAAGCAGCAGCATTTCACCGAGCCGCCTGCAAGATATACAGAGGCTTCGCTTATTAAGTTCCTTAAGGATAACGGTATAGGCAGACCTTCTACCTATGCCCCCATAATATCTACGATAGTTTCAAGAGAATACGTTAAGCGCGACGGTAAATCTCTTGTAGGTACAGAACTTGGCGCGGCAACAACCAACTTTATGCGCCAGTACTTCCCGGAGATCATAGACGAGGAGTACACAGCACAGATGGAGAATGCGCTTGACTCCATCGAAAATAATGAGAACGACATTGTTGAAACAATATCCCGTTTTTACAATAAGTTTGATGAGGAGATGCAGGCTGCATCCAAGCTCGATTCTAAGATCAAGATCGAGGTCGAGTATGAAGAGAGCGATATTGAATGTGATAAGTGCGGATCAAAGATGATCTATAAGAACGGTCGCTTCGGTAAGTTCCTCGCTTGCCCCAACTATCCTGCTTGCAAGAATACCAAGGCAGTGGATAAGGATGGCAATATCGTTGAGCCTGTAAAGGAAAAGAAGGTTGAGTCAGCAGGCTTCACCTGTGAGAAGTGCGGTGCGGATATGCTTGTAAGAAACGGCCGCTTCGGTGAGTTCTATGCTTGCTCCAATTATCCCAAGTGCTCATTCACAAAGCAGAAGACTGTCGAAACAGGAGCTTCCTGCCCCAACTGTGGCTCTAAGGTTCTTGCAAGGCACGGCCGCGGAAAAACACTTTTCTATAGCTGCGAGAAATATCCCGAGTGTGATTTCTCTTCATGGGATATGCCTTTGGCGCAGAAGTGCCCCGATTGTAACGAGATGCTCTTCTATCGCAAGAGCAAAAAGGCTGTTATCTGCAAAAACAAGGCTTGCGGATACAAAAGAGATGAGGAAATGACGGTAATTGAGTGATGAGCGATAAACCAGTTGTCAGAGTTATAGGTGCTGGTCTTGCCGGTTGCGAGGCGGCTTATCAGGCTGCTAAGCTGGGTGCTTTTGTTGAGCTTTACGAGATGAAGCCTCAGAAGTTCACCCCCGCTCACCATAGCCCAACGTTTGCAGAGCTTGTTTGCTCCAATTCGCTTAGATCGAATCAGCTTTCAAATGCTGTTGGACTTCTAAAGGCAGAGCTTGATCTTCTTGGCTCGCTTATCATGGAGGCGGCGCATGCAACCGAAGTGCCTGCAGGCAGTGCACTTGCGGTCAACAGAACCGAGTTCAGCGAGTATATAACTAAAAAAATTAAAGAAAACCCCAACATCAAGGTTATCGAGGGGGAAGCAAGTGAAATAGATGGCGATGCCGTAACCGTTATCGCTACAGGCCCCCTTACGTCCGAGCCGCTCGCAGAGTGGATATCTGATCTTGTTGGCGGAAATCAGTTGCACTTCTTTGATGCAGCTGCGCCTATCGTTGACTTTTCAACGGTAGACACGTCAATAGCCTTCTTTGCGTCAAGATACGGTAAGGGAGATATGACAGATTATCTTAATTGCCCCATGACAAAGGAAGAATACGATGCATTCTATAATGCTCTTGTTTCGGCTGAGGTTGCCGAGCTCAAGGAGTTCGATAAAAAGTCGCAGGGAGATTTAACCGTATTTGAGGGGTGCATGCCTGTTGAGGTAATGGCAAAAAGAGGATATGATACTCTCCGATTTGGACCGATGAAGCCTGTTGGACTTCCGCTTCCCACAACAGGTGAGGATGCATTTGCAACCGTGCAGTTAAGGCGTGAGAACAAAGAGGGAACAATGTATAATATCGTTGGTTTCCAAACACACCTTACGTTCGGAGAGCAAAAAAGAGTTTTTCGTATGATACCGGGCCTTGAAAACGCAGAGTTTTTCAGATACGGTGTTATGCACAGAAATACCTACCTTAATTCGCCCGGATTTTTGACACCCGTTTATTCTACTGTAGCTAACAATAAGCTTTTCTTTGCAGGACAAATGACAGGTGTTGAGGGGTACGTTGAGTCAACAAGCTCGGGCTTCGTTGCCGGAGTAAACGCGGCTCGCCTCGCGCTTGGACTTGAGCCTATGGAATTCTCGAGTCAGACCGAGATCGGTGCGCTTGCTGCATACGTAAGCCGGGGCGGTGTAAGTTCCACCTTCCAGCCGATGAATGCGAATTACGGAATAATAGCACCTCTTGATAAAAAGGTCAAGGGCGGCAAAAAGTTTAGGAACGAGGAGTATGCACGTCGCTCACTCGAATTGGTTGAGCGCGAGTATGCGCCGAAATTTAAAGATTAATTACATTTTGTGAAAGGAGGAAATAGTATGGCAATAGGTAAAAGTGTCGTTGAACTGCAGGCTGTTATAGGCTACAGCTTTAATGATATATCGCTTTTGCAGAATGCACTTACTCATTCCTCCTACGCATACGAGCAGAAAAGCAGGGGAATCGTATATCCGTCCAATGAAAGACTGGAGTTTTTAGGTGATACGGTTCTTGAACTCGTTATATCAGAGCATCTGTACGACAAATTCAAGAACAAGGGCGAGGGCGCGCTCACTAAAATGCGCCAGGGAATCGTTTGTGAAAAAACGCTCTCTCAGATTGCTCTCGGAATCAATCTTGGCGATTATCTCAATCTTGGCAGGGGAGAGGAAAACACCGATTGCCGCAAACGGCCAAAGGTATTGGCTGATGCGCTTGAGGCGCTTATTGCGGCTATATACGTTGATTCGGGTTCTTTTGCAAGACATGGTGCAAAGGATATTGTCTTAAAGTTGTTTGTCGACGAGATCGATGCTGCTGAGGTGCTTCAGAACGGTGATTATAAAACAATGCTTCAGCAACTCGTTGAAAAGGATGGTTCGGCTATTCTTGAATATACGGTTGTTTCCGAAGCAGGACCGGAGCACGATAAAATATTTACCGTTGAAGCACGTGTAAATAACAACTCTGTCGGTGTTGGAACGTCGCACAACAAGAAGGACGCAGAGCAGCAGGCAGCAAGGCAGGCGCTCTCGCTTTTCGGTGTTTCAATATGAAAAGGCACGCGAATATACCGATATTTATACCGCACCTCGGATGCCCGAATAATTGTGTTTTCTGCAATCAAAGGACGATAACCGGCGTCGGTGAATTTGACTATAATTCTGTCAAGTCGGAAATAGATAATGCTTTGTCTACGATTAACGGAGAATGTGACGTTGAAATTGCATTTTTCGGCGGTTCGTTTACAGGCATTGACCGTGATCTTATGTGCAATCTTCTTGATATTGCATATACGTACGTCATTTCCGGTGCTGTAAAATCTATCAGGTGTTCAACCCGTCCTGATTATATAAGCGAACAGATACTTGACATACTTAAAAGTCGCGGTGTTAAAACCGTTGAGCTTGGCTTGCAGTCCTGCTCCGATAACGTGCTCTATCTGACTAAAAGAGGACATACAAAAAAAGACGAGGAAAAAGCCTGCAGAATGATAGTTGATGCAGGTCTTGAGCTTGTTGGACAGATGATGATCGGTCTTCCGGGCTCTACCTTGGAATCAGAGCTGGAAACGGCGAGTTTTATAGCT
Source organism: Eubacteriales bacterium (assembly GCA_045614485.1). GTDB lineage: Bacteria > Bacillota > Clostridia > Oscillospirales > CAG-272 > UBA1740. The sequence continues at coordinate 10,153 of JAZLCY010000133.1, read as the reverse complement.
GATATGGGCGCCACGTCAGCAAGAATATATCCTACGGTAGTGTTTAAGGATACTGAGCTATGCCAAATGGCTCAAATCGGTGATTATAAACCGTTATCTTTGAACGACGCAGTGAAAAGATCTGCTGCCGTATTAAAATTATTGCGCGCGCGTAATATAAATGTAATCAGAATAGGCCTGTGTGCTTCTGAAAATCTATCGGCACAAAGCACTTATTACGCAGGCCCTAATCACTCGGCTCTCGGTGAGCTTGTTGAAAACGAGTATTACTTCGAGCTGATTAAAGAAGAAATTAATAAAATCCTTAGCCAAGAAGCATTTGAGGAGTTGACGGTAGCGGTCAGCCGCGGTTCGCTCTCAAAAGCAATAGGGCAAAGGAAATCAAATATAATTCGGCTTTCGCAACTGTTTCCAAGCGTAAAAATCCGCTTTGTTGAGGATCGAAACGTTGATGTTAACAGTGTGAGGGTAACTGAAGAGAAAGGAAATCGGGATGTATTTAAAATCACTTGAGCTTCATGGCTTTAAATCCTTTCCAAATCGAACTGTACTGACGTTCGAGAGAGGTGCGACTGTTATTGTCGGCCCTAACGGAAGCGGTAAGTCCAACATATCTGACGCAATGCGTTGGGTTTTGGGTGAGCTTTCGAGCCGTAATATCAGAGGTACGAAAATGGAGGACGTTATCTTCGGTGGTACTGATGAACGTCGCCCCATGGGATTTGCTGAGGTTTCGGTAACTTTTGATAATACTGATGCTGAAAACAGGCTGGATTCTGAGTATGACGAGGTAATCGTAACCAGACGTTATTTCAGAACCGGAGACAGTGAATACCTTATCAATAAGCAGCCTTGCAGACTTAAAGATATATACGAGCTGTTTATGAATACCGGTGTTGGCCGTGAGGGTTACTCCATCATAGGTCAGGGTAAGATTGCGGAGATCATTTCAAAGAAGAGTGATGAACGACGCAGCATTTTTGAGGAAGCAGCCGGTATCTCCAAGTACAGGCATAGAAAAGAGGAGTCTGAGAGAAAGCTTAAGCAAACGCAGGAGAACCTTGATAGAGTTAAGGACATTCTTAGCGTGCTTGAGGGTAGAGTAGGGCCTCTTGAAAAGGAAGCTGAAAAGGCACGCAAGGGTCTTGCTATATACGAGGAGAAGAAGAGAGCTGACGTTTCTCTTTGGCTTTTCGATACTGAGAAGATAAAGACGGATATTGAGGAGGCGGAAAACTCCTGGAAGCTTGCTAAGAATGAGCTTGAGATCATCGACCAGATCATTAATGACCTTGGCGCACAGGAAGAAAACCTCTATGAAAAAACTCAGGCTAACCGTGCGCTTTCTCACGACCTGTCCGAACAGATAATTGCGGCAAACCAGAAACTCAGCATGCTCGATACTGCGCTCAGAACTGCAGACTTCGACTTTGCTCATTCAGCAGAGATGATCGAACAGAGCAACTTGAGAATCGCTGAGATCGATACCTCAATTGCAAACCTGAATGCTAACAAGGCAGAGCACGTTGCAAAGCGCACCGCTCACGAAAATACACTCAAAACTCTTATGGACACAAGACTTGAACTTTTGTCCAAACAGCAGGCGCTCGCTGAAAAGATCGATTCCATAAAGAAGGATCTTGAGCATGCGCTTGATGAGCTGACCGTTGAGGAAGGCGAGATCAATAACCTTCAGGTCAGAATCGGTGTATTGAAGAACTCAAAGACTAACGATAACAGTAAGTCCGAGGATGTTGAGCGCGAGATCGAGGAGTATGAAAAGCGCGGCGAAGAGCTTAAGGCTGAGGCTGAGACCTGCGAGCTTGCAACCAACGAATTCAAAAAGAAGATCGGCGAGAAGGAAGCTATAATTACTGAGAAGAGTGAACTCATAGAGTCGCTTGAAGATAAGAAGAACGACACGGTTGAAGAGCTTAACGTTCTAAAGCTTGAAAGAGATACTCTTATTCAGCGCGCAGACCTTCTTCAGAGAATGAACGATCACTTTGAGGGATACGCAGAGAGTATTAAGTTTGTAATGCGTGAATACACTGCAGGAAACATTACCGGCGGTAAGATACACGGCCCCCTTTCATCGCTTATAAAAGTTGAGAAGAACTATATCACAGCTATTGAAACATCTCTTGGCTCAAGCCTTCAGAATATAGTTGTTGATAATGAAGACGTTGCTAATTCTGCGATCAAGCAGCTTAAGAAGGCAAATGCCGGTAGAGCAACCTTCTACCCTATCAGCGCGATCAGATCAACCGGTGAAACCGATGAGATCAAAGCAGCGAAGTCTATGCATGGATTTGTTGGCAGGGCAGATAATCTTGTTCAGACCGACAAGGAGTACAGATCCATAATTGAATGGCTTCTTCTTCGTACAGTTGTTTTCGACAACATTGAGAATGCTACTGCGGCGGCAAAGGCACTTAAGTATCGCGTTAAGATCGTTACCCTTGACGGTCAGCTTATCAGTGTTGGCGGTGCGTTCACAGGCGGTAGTACAAAGAAGGACAGCGGTATTCTTTCAAGACTTAGCGATATTGCATCTCTTCGCGATAAAGCTAAGATGATCGAAGCGGATATTGCATCTATAGATAAGGAGCTTTCCGCTATCAATGAGCAGATCGAAAGCGCCGAGGAAGATCTTGCTTCCGCAACGCAGGAGAAGGAATTGCTTCTCTCCCTTTCAAGATCTCAGTTTGCAGCTCTTGATAATGCGAACGCAAGATATGAGGCAAACCTCAACATACTCGAAAAGCTTAAGTATGACTATAATAACCTTGTAGGCCTTCAGTCTGAGGCAGAGAAGGAGCTTTCTCGTCTTAAGGCGGAGCATAAGGCAGCTATCGAGAGAGCGGAGGCGCTTCGCGATTTCAGAAGCAAGCGCGGCGCTGAGATGGGCGTGCTTGACGAAAACTGCGACGAGCTTCTTGACAAGGCAAACGAGGCATTTATTAAGATCACTGAGGCGCGCAAGGATATTGAAGGTATACAGATACTTATCGATAGCCTTGATGACAGAATTGCAGAGCTTGAGAGCGAGAAGGCGGTTCAGAATTCAAGAATCCGTGATCTTAAGTTTAAACGTGATAATATTGATAACGTTAAGGCTGAGAACAAGGCTGAATACCTTGCCCTCGAAAACGTTATCAAGGAGCTTATGCAAAAAAGATCAGAAACCGATAATTGCGGTGATGAATTTGATATGCAGCTCAGAACAATACGTGAGAGCAAGGACGAGAAAAACCGTAGCCGCAGTGTTGTTCAGGAATCAACACTCAGAGCAGAGGGTAAATACGAGCAGCTTGTTGAAAAACAGGACAAGCTCGGACATCAGCTTTGGGATGAGTACGAGATTACGTATGAGCAGGCCGTTGCTCTTGAATATCCCCCTGTTACAGCTGAAAACAGGGATGAGATCCAGGCAACGCAGACCTCTTGCAAGAATAAACTCCGCGCACTTGGTAACTATAATCCCGGTGCAATCGAAGAATATGCAGAGGTCAAGGCACAGTATGACGGATTGAATACACAGTTCACCGACCTTACAAGCTCTTATGATGAGCTTATTCAGATCATCGCCCGTATTGAAGGCGAGATGAGAACAAGCTTTGTTAGTGCTTTTGAGGCTATTAACAGCAACTTCGGCACTACGTTCAAGGAGCTGTTCGGTGGCGGTAATGCCGAACTCTTGCTCACTGAACCTGAGGATGTTCTTACCTCGGGTATCGAGATCAAGGCCGCACCTCCCGGAAAGATCATCAAGAATCTTGCGCTTCTTTCAGGTGGTGAGCAGTCGTTTGTTGCGATAGCGCTTCTGTTCGCTATTCTTAAGGTTAACCCCACGCCCTTCTGTATCCTTGACGAGATCGAGGCGGCGCTTGATGAGGTTAACGTGTATAGATTCGGCGAATACATAAAGGGCTTTGATGACGGAACACAGTTTATTCTTATCACACATAGACGCGGTACAATGGAGATCGGTGATAGACTTTACGGTGTAACAATGCCTCAGCGCGGTATATCGCAGGCAATTGAGCTCAACGTAAACGAAATTGAAGGAAAACAGAAGGAGCTTTTAGATGGGGTTCTTTGAGAAACTGAAAAACGGTCTTTCTAAGACCAAGAATGCGATTTTCGGAAAAATCGAAAACATAATCAAAAACTTCAGGCACGTGGATGAGGATCTTTTTGATGAGCTTGAGGAAGCGCTCATATCTGCTGATATCGGTGTTTACACAACTGAAGAGATCCTTGACCGCCTAAGAGATGCCGTGAAGACTAAGAAAATAAAGGATGCTGATGAGGTTAAGGATGAGCTTTTTGCAATCCTTACTGAGATGGTAGGCGAGCATGAGCCGCTCAACCTCTCTACCAAGCCCTCTGTAATACTTGTTATAGGTGTTAACGGCGTTGGTAAAACTACCTCCATCGGTAAGATCTCAGCGGAGCTTAAATCCCAGGGCAAGAAGGTTGTTGTTGCAGCGGCGGATACTTTCCGCGCCGCAGCAGCGGAACAGCTTTCGGTATGGTGTGAAAGAGCCGGTGTTGATATTGTTAAGCAGGGCGCAGGCGCTGACCCGGCATCTGTTGTATTTGATGCAATAAGTGCTGTTAAGAGCCGAGGTGCAGACGTGCTTATAATCGATACCGCGGGTCGACTTCACAACAAGAAGAACCTTATGGACGAGCTTGCTAAGATAGATAGAGTTATTAACAGAGAGCTTGAAGGCTGCGCAAAGGAAACCTTGCTTGTTCTTGATGCAACAACAGGTCAGAATGCAGTACTTCAGGCAAAAGAGTTTAAGGAAGCGTCAAAGATAACCGGCCTTATTCTTACTAAGCTTGACGGAACCGCAAAGGGCGGCATTGTTCTTGCTATCAAGCAGGAGCTTGGCATTCCCGTTAAGTTTATCGGTGTTGGCGAAAAGATCGACGATATGAAACCGTTTGATCCCGATGAATTCGCCGGTGCGCTTTTTGAAAGGTGAAAAATATGATCACAAGTAAACAAAGAGCATATCTTCGCTCCATGGCTGCAAATCTTGATACCATTTTCCAGATCGGCAAGGCCGGTATAAGTGAAGAAACCTGCAATCAGATCGCTAATGCGCTGGAGGCAAGAGAGCTTATCAAAGCGCGCGTGCTTGATAACAGTGGTTATACTGCTAAAGAGGCGGCAAACGAGATCGCCTCGGTTATAGGCTGCGAGGTAGTGAGCTGTGTAGGAACAAGATTCGTTTTGTATAAGGAATCCACTAAGAAAAAGAGGATAGAGCTTTGATTAATAAAAAGCGACGCGTTGGTATATTCGGCGGCACGTTTAATCCGCCGCATATAGCTCACGTTCGTGTTGCGAAGGCATTCTATGAGTGTGCAGGGCTTGATATGCTTTGGGTAATTCCTACAAATCAGCCTCCGCATAAAAAATATTCCGGCAATGTCAGCGCTCAGGATAGATTTAATATGTGCAGGCTGGCATTTTCGGATATTCCGGGAGCGTGTGTTTCCGATATTGAAATTGCGCGCGGTGGAAAGAGCTATACTGTAGATACACTGATGCATCTTGCGGATGATGACACCGAGCTGTATCTTCTGTGCGGAACCGATATGTTCCTGTCGCTTGACACGTGGTTCCGGGCAGACAAGATATTCAAGCTTGCCACAATCTGCTACGCAAGGCGAGAGTCGGATAAGGACATCGCGGCCGCGATAGATGCAAAGCGCAAGGAATATATTGATGTGCACTGCGCAAAGATTATCGAAATTCCAACCGACGTAAAGGAAATTTCGTCCACTGATATACGTGAACGTATTGTCAAAGAGGATTATGCCGAAATACCTGTAGAGGTTGTTGAGTATATCAAAGAAAGGAAGCTTTACCTGTAATGGAAAAGACTGTTATTCAGGGGCTTTTGAAAGATATCAAGCCATTGATGTCTGAAAAAAGATATATTCATACTGTCGGTGTTATGGAAATGGCGCGTGAGATCGGTTGTTATTGCTTGTGCGATGAAATATCCGAGTTATCCTACGCGGCGCTTCTTCATGACGTTGCCAAGGAGCTTCCGGATGAGCAACTTATCTCGATAATCAAAAGCAGTTATGTAAATTCTGACACAATAATTGCTTACGGTAGGGAAGTTTGGCATTCATTTGCTGCTCCTTACGTCATTAAGCGTGATTTCCCGGCATTTGCAAACGAAAAGATACTTTCTTCTGTGGAAAAACACACAGTCGGTGCTGCTGATATGTCTGTATTTGACGAGATAATATTTATTGCAGATTACATCGAGCGAGGAAGAACTTATCCGTCCTGCATTGCGGTCAGGGAGTATCTATTTGGTGCTTTAAAACGCGGTGAAGCGGCGAAGAACATCAAAGCGCTTCACCAATCATGCATTATGGCGATAGATCATACGGTCGAAAATCTTATGAGAAGAGGGAAGAGCATCTGCCCTGAGTCCTTGCTTGCAAAAAATACCTTGGAATCCAGAATTAAATAATAATTTTATATCAACCGGTGCAAACAATATCCTTTAAAAAGGAGATTTGTATGAGATTTGGTATTAAAAATATAGCGTTAATTCTCGCTTTATCAATATTTTTTGTTTCGCTTCCTGTGAGCGCATCGTTCTTGCCGGCAAAAACACAACTGACGTATCTTTTATCGGGTGTTGATGATGCTGCGGAAAATACAGATGTTCTCTGCGTTGTAAATTATAACAAAGCAAGCGGAGCATTTACGGTTTATCAGATACCGCGAGATACTTATATCGACGGTGGAAGGATCAACAGTATATTTCCGGGACTTTTAGCAAAGGGATATAGCGAAAATGATGCTTTGAGTGAACTGTGCCGTGTTATATCCGATGTTTTTGCAATAAACATTGATGGATATATCGGAATAACAACAGATGTATTTAAACGCTTTGTTGATCTGATGGGCGGTATATATATCACGCTCGATGAAGATGTTACTATGAAGAACGGGGATAATGAACTTGTTCTATCAAAAGGTGAGAATCGGTTGGATTCCGAACAGGCGCTGTATTTTATAAGGTACAGAACAGGGTATATACAGGCGGACTTAAAGAGGATGCAGATGCAGAGGATCTTTATGAGGGGACTTTATGATACTGCACTTAACAGGCTTTCATACAGAACTCTTGTAAGGGTGGCACTGAACACCAAAGGTGTTATAACCAACATCTCTGCCGTTTCGCTTGCCACCATTGTTACAAAGAAAAAGAGCCATACCAATCCGGGACTTACGGCACAAACGCTTCCGGGAGAGGCGCTTTTGTCTGAGAACGGTGCATGGTACTATGCCATAAACCGAAAGGAGTGCATCGAGATGTTATCACGATCCTTCAACGTTAGGGAGGATAACTTTGACACCGAACGGCGACTCCTCGGAAAAAATGAGAATTTTAGAAAAATATATTACGGATGATTCTGTAATTAAAGTATATGAAAGGTAATGTAATGAGTATTGCTTTGAAGAACAACAGCCTTGCTGATTCCACACTTGTTGCAAGGCGCGCTGTGGCGCTTCTAATTGAGAAGAAGGCGCTTGATGTTTCTATGTTTGAAGTTGGTAAGGAGCATCCTATTACCGATTTCTACGTAAACGTAACCGGTAGATCGCTTTCTCACGTTGGCTCTCTTGCAGATGAGCTTGCGGACAAGCTTTCGGATGAGGGCATAGTTCCTATGAGTGTTGAGGGGCATAGGGGCGACGGTTGGATCCTGGTTGACTACGGCGACGTTATCGTTAACGTCTTTGATAAGGAATCGCGTGAATTTTACAATCTTGACAGATTGATGCCCGAACAGAGTAAGGTAGACATCTCAGATATCGTCAAGGAAGTTGACGAAAAGTTAAACATAAATAAAACAGAGGGCTAAGATATGAGATACGATTATCAGAACATTGAAAAAAAGTGGCAGGAAAAGTGGGATGAGCTTAATCCCTTTGCAGCAAAGCAGGATTACACACTTCCAAAGTATTATACTCTTGTAGAATTCCCTTATCCTTCGGGACAGGGTCTGCACGTTGGTCACCCCCGTCCTTATACCGCGCTTGATATTGTTTCAAGAAAGAAGAGAATGCAGGGATATAACGTTCTTTTCCCTATGGGATGGGACGCATTCGGTCTTCCTACCGAAAACTATGCTATTAAGAATAAGATCCATCCTAAGATCGTTACTGAGAAGAACGTTGCTCGCTTCAAGGGGCAGCTTAAGGCTCTCGGTCTTTCGTTCGATTGGAACAGAGAAATAAACACCACAGATCCTAATTACTATAAGTGGACACAGTGGATATTCCTCAAGCTGTTTGAGAAGGGACTCGCATACAAAAAAGAGATGGCAGTTAACTTCTGTACCTCTTGTAAGGTCGTTCTTGCAAACGAGGAAGTTGTTAACGGTGTGTGTGAAAGATGCGGTTCTGCGGTTATCAGAAAGGTAAAGAGCCAGTGGATGCTCAAGATTACCGAGTATGCGGACAGACTTATATCCGATCTTGACGGACTTGACTACATAGAGAGAGTTAAGACACAGCAGATAAACTGGATCGGTAAGTCTAACGGTGCAGAGATCGATTTCACCACAACAACCGGCGATAAGCTCCGTGTATATACTACAAGATGTGATACACTCTTTGGTGCAACCTATATGGTTATTGCTCCTGAGCACGAGGTTCTTGCAAAATGGCGCGAGATCATCACAAACAACGATGAGGTTGATGCATACAAGCAGCAGGCTGCTAAGAAGTCTGATTTCGAGAGAACTGAGCTTGTTAAGGACAAGACCGGTGTTGAGATCAAGGGTGTAAAGGCTATCAACCCCGCAACAGGTAAGGAAATTCCTATCTTCATTTCCGACTACGTTCTTTCAGGATACGGTACGGGTGCGATCATGGCAGTTCCTGCACACGATGAGCGCGACTGGGATTTTGCAAAGAAGTTCAACCTTCCTATTATTGAGGTTGTTGCCGGCGGAAACGTGCAGGAAGAGGCATTCGTTGACGTTGAAACAGGTAAGCTTGTTAACTCCGGCTTCCTTAACGGTCTTGACGTTGAGGATGCAAAGGCGGCGATGATCAACTTCCTCGAAGAGAAGGGAATCGGTACTAAGAGAGTTAATTACAAGCTTCGTGACTGGGTATTCTCACGTCAGAGATATTGGGGCGAGCCTATTCCTCTTGTGAACTGCGAAAATTGCGGTTGGGTAGCAATTCCCGAGGAGCAGCTTCCTGTTGAACTTCCTGAGGTTGAGTCTTATGAGCCTACCGAAAACGGCGAATCTCCTCTTTCTCTTATGACCGATTGGGTAAATTGTTCTTGTCCCAAGTGTGGTGGCAGAGCACAGAGAGAAACCGATACAATGCCTCAGTGGGCAGGTTCTTCCTGGTACTTCCTCAGATACTGCGATCCTCACAACGACAAGGCGCTTGCATCTCGCGAGGCTTTGGAATATTGGATGTCTGTTGACTGGTATAACGGCGGTATGGAGCACACCACTCTTCACCTTCTTTATTCAAGATTCTGGGCTAAGTTCCTTTACGATATTGACGTTGTTCCTTTCAAGGAGCCTTATCTTAAGAGAACAAGCCACGGTATGATCCTTGGTGAGAACGGCGAGAAGATGTCTAAGTCTCGCGGCAACGTTGTTAACCCCGATGAGATCATCAGAGATTACGGCGCTGATACAATGCGTCTTTATGAGATGTTTATCGGCGATTTTGAGCAGTCTGCTCCTTGGAACACTCAGTCTATTAAGGGCTGTAAGAGGTTCCTTGAGAGATTCCTCAATCTTGTTGATATGGCAGAGGGCGAGGGTGCTACTCCTGAGCTTGAGAAGCACATCCATAAGCTTATCAAGAAGGTAACGGATGATATTGACTCTATGAAGTTCAATACCGCTATTGCCGCTATGATGGGTACTCTTAATACTATTTATGAGATCGGCAAAATCACAAAAGATGAGGTTAAGACTCTTGCAAAGATCCTTTCTCCCTTTGCTCCCCACGTTGCAGAGGAGATCTACGAGCTTCTCGGTGGTGAAGGACTTGTTTCGATCGCGGCATGGCCTGTATATGACGAGTCTAAGACCGTTGATAACACCGTTGAAATGCCTG
>JAZLCY010000132.1:0-14575 GCA_045614485.1 Eubacteriales bacterium | reverse complement strand
TTTGTGCTACGCACAAGTGAAGTTAAGTTTGCCCCAATCTTCGCCGTCAGGCGAAACTTCACTATCCGTAGGATAACTTCACTTACGAAGTAAACTTCACTTGCCCGAAAGGGCAAACTTAGTTTTAGCGTGTTCTCCGTTGGTTTTATTTAATTATTTTTTCTTCTTTTTGATGATAATTACGGCTGCAACAGCTCCGCCGCCGCCAAGCACAACAACGCCGCCAACACCGGCACAGATGCCGATTATAGCTCCGGTGGGGATTCCGCCGCCGGATTTGCCGCCGTTGCTGTCATCACTGCCCGTTTTGGGAAGGATCTCGCGCTCGACCTCGTCGCATCCGTCGTTCTTACAGGTGCGCTCGCGGTAGCCGTCCTCGGTTTCGGTAGGTTGCTGTATCTTTTCCCACTTGTTGCCAAAGTTGTGATCTTCGGGTTCACCCTTTTCAAAAGTGGTCGTGCCCTTCATACTGCAGTGGGCACAGATGTAGTAATAAAGAGCTCCGTGCTGGCAGTTTGCCTTTTCAGCGCGGTAATTTGTGGTTTCAACACTGAAGTCGTGGTATTCGTTGCCCTTGCTGATAACGATCTCGGCAACCTGGCCGCAATCGGTGCAGCTGCACTCCTTAAGGCCGTCATCCTTGCAGGTTGCAGGGGTGATGATCTTATTGTCCTGCCAATTATGGTATTCGAAGGTTTCTGCTCCACAGTCGGTGCACACTCTCTTGTGGTACTCTTCGTCGTACTGCTCGGATTCACCCCAGGTGTGAGAGTTGCCAAGGCGAACCTTAACCTCGCTGCCGTCGGGGATAACGTTAAGCTTAACGTAGGTCTTGCCGTTCTCGGAGTAAGAATTTGCGCTGTATTCACGGCCGCCTGTGGTATAGTAAACAGTGCCGTAGGTGCTGGGCACCTCTACCTTAACGGTAAGGGGGTGGTTAAACACGTCAAGGGGAAGTGCCTTGCCGTCGGGAGCATACTCGTTCATAACAACCTTAACGTACATCTCACCGTTTTCTTCCCAAGCATAAACACGGGAGTTCTGTCTTTCGCGAACGTACTTAACAGCATTGGAATAGGTGGTTACCCATACCTTTCCTTCATCACGAAGATCGGAGATGTACTTGAACATAACGTGCGCGGTTTCAAGGGGAAGCTCGGAACTCCAGCCTGAGTCGGCGTCAAAGTCACCAACCTTGTGAACGATGGGGAGATACCATCCCTTCTGCTCTACTACCGCATCGATATCGCCCTTGATGGTTGCCCACTGGGTATCAAAATCGGTACCGTTACGGTACATGGAGGGGGAGCGCATCTTGTACCAGCTGCCGTAGCTTGTGGAATAATCGGGGTCAAGGGTCTGCACGCCGTACATAGTGGTACGGATAGCGTAGTAAGTGTCGGTGGCATATTCGTATGCTTCCGGGGTCATGTTTCCGTAAGGAATAGCATAGGTAAGCATATCGTATTCGGGGAAGTAATCTTCAAGTCTTGCCTTGGAGTCGGTCATCTCTGCCTTAAGAACAGCTTCTGTAACCTCAACGCTCGTTTCGTCGCCAACGAGTCTTAAATGCTCGCTCGAGTGGTCCTGGGGCTCAAGTCTGCCCTTGTCAAAGAGCTCGTTCCAAACCTTTTCGGATGCGTAGAGCCTGCCGTTCTGGTAGGCGGATTCATCAACGATAGATCTGGTGGAGATCATCATAAGCGAGCCGTACAGGTCATACTCTTCAAACAGCTCCTGAAGGGTAAGTGCAACGTTGTAATAACCGTCGTCAAAGGTCATTGAAATTATAGAGTCGCGGTCGTCGTAAACGTCGGTGATCACGGCATTTACGTCGGTCTTTGCTCTCGTCTGTCCCTCGGGTGCTACTGCAAGAGATGCTGTAGCAAAAATGGAGAGGAAGGTACAAACGGTAATGATTATCGCAATAATTCGTTTGGTCATATATATCACCTCATAAAAATTTACTAAGTAAATTATACCACGAAAAAAAGCTGTAGTCAATGTTCATCAGTACTTGAAAAACAGGTGAAAATATAGTATAATTATACAAATAAAAGAGAAAAACGGTATAATTATGAAGATAGGAAGCTTGGATTTTAAATACGGTCTTGTGCTTGCGCCTATGGCAGGATTCTCGGATTCGGCTATGCGAACGGTGTGCCATGAACGTGGCGCAGAATACTCCGTTACCGAGATGGTAAGTGCAACCGCCGTTATATACGGTGATAAAAAGACCTTTAAGCTTGCAAGGATAGGCGAGGGAGAAGGGCCGGTTGGCCTGCAGATATTCGGCAAAGATCCCTCCGTTATGGCGGAGGCGGCGGCAAGACTCACAGAGGCGCGCGAGGATTCCTGCATGCCGGTGGCGGTGGACATAAACATGGGCTGCCCCGTGAACAAGATATATTCGAACGGTGAGGGATCTGCGCTTATGAAGGATCCCGATCTGATATACAGGATAACCCGTGCCGTAAGCAGTGCCATAAGCCTGCCCACCACGGTAAAGATCCGCCTTGGAGTTGATCGGAGCTCGGTAAATGCGATCGAGTGCGCCCTTGCGGCACAGGAGGGCGGAGCGGCTGCTATTGCCGTGCATGGCAGAACAAGGAGCGAGATGTATTCGGGATCTGCCGATTATTCCGAGATAAGAAGGGTGAAGGAAAGGATCAGCCTGCCCCTTATTGCAAACGGCGACGTTACAGGGTTTGAAAGCTACAAAAGGATACTTGAAGAGAGTGGCGCTGATGCCGTTATGATCGGTCGCGGTGCTATCGGAAATCCATTTGTTTTTGATAAAATCCGACACGGGGTGGACGGTATAGAGTACCGCGAGCCCACGCTTGAAGAGAGAGCGGCTGTTGCAATGCGCCAGCTTTCGATCTCATCCTGCGAAAAGGGAGAATACACCGCCATAAGAGAAGCAAGGGGCCAGCTTGCCCATTACTTCAAGGGCTTTTCCGGTGCGGCACAGCTGCGCGGCGAGATCAATATGGCCGAGAGTAAGGCCGAGATCGAAAGGGCGGTTGCGGCCTTTGCAAGCGGAATTGACAAATACGAAGAAAAATGATAAAATAAACCTATAAAAATCGATTTTAAGAATGGGTAAAATATGAAAAAGATAATTGCTATATTTTTGACTTTGGTGCTCAGCTTCTCTATCGTCGCTTGCGGCGGCAATGCCGGTACTACAGGCGGTGAGAATCCCCCATCCGAGCAGGGCACACCGCTTGGCACAACAACCGTTACGGTGGCAAAGAGCACAGGATATATGATGGAGAACGTATTTGTTTTCCTCTATGACGAGAACGGCGATATGGTTGCCCGTGGCAGAACAGACTACAAGGGCGAGGTTACCTTTAATCTCGATAAACCAAGATATACTTTGAAGCTTGAGGAAATTCCTGCCGGCTACGTGGCAGAGCCCTCTTACCTGCTTGATACAAATAATCTTAAGATCACCCTCGGCACACAGCTTATCCCCGAGGAAAGCGGTCTTTCCTCTTACAGAGTGGGAGACGTTTGCCAGGATTTCACCTTCACCGATTATCAGGGCAACTCTGTTAAGCTTTCTGACCTTCTCAAAGAAAAAGAGTTCGTTGTGCTTAACTTCTGGTACGTAAACTGCTCCTTCTGCGTAAAGGAATTTCCGTATCTTAACGAGGCTTATATTGAATATGCGGACAGAATAGAGGTGCTTGCTATCAACGTTTACGGCGAGAGCGATGCGCAGATAGCGTCCTTCAAGGAAAAACATTCGCTTGATATGCCCCTCGGCCGTGAAAACTGCGGTATGGATAAAAAGTTCGGATTTACCTCATCTCCTGCAACGGTTATCATCGATTCCGACGGTATCGTGAGATTTTCTCACGTCGGCGCCTACACCACGACACAGGAGTGGCGCGATATATTCGACTCATATTTAACTAAATGACATAAAAAACTTAAGGCAACGGAAATTCCGTTGCCTTTTTGCTTTTTAATTTCTTTTGCCGTATACTTTTACGTTGCCTGAGGCGTCGATCACGGTTATCTCAACGTCGGGCATTTTCGCAACGAGCGACCTTATCTCTTCCTCGGTCATATTGAATACCGCGGTGGAGAGCGCATCTGCCACGGCGCTTGATTCGGTGTGGATAGAAACCGAGGCATAGCGGTCGGAGGGCATAAGGGTATCGCAGTCTATGATGTGGTGATACCTTGTTCCGTTAACGGTAAAGTATCTTTCGTAAGTTCCGCTCGTAACGAGGGAGGAGTTCTTCAGGGTGAAAATTCTTGCGTATTGGTTCTCGGGAGTCGGGTTGGGATTTTTGATGCCGGTGTTCCAGCCTGAGCCGTCCTTTTTTGTTCCGATAGCGCGCAGATTTCCGCCAAAGTCAAGCACAAAGCTTGTAACACCGCGGTCCATAAGCATCTTCGCTATTCTTTCCGCGGTATAACCCTTGGCGATCGCGCCAACGTCGATTCTCGCCTTGGAGTCAGTGATCTTAACCGTGCTGTTTTCTTTATCTATAACGATAGAGCTTATGTCGGTGTGCTTGTCAGCTTCGGTAAGATCTGCCATATTCGGTATTTTTGCACCGGAGGGGTTCTTTTCAGCGGCCATGCGTGCGTCGTGCCACTGAACGAGCACCGCACCCATTGCAACGTTCACCTCGCCGCCTGTTACGTCATACATCTCTTTTGAGAAGGTGAGAAGGTCTATTATTCTTGAATCAACCTTTATTGCACTGCCGCCTGCATTCTTGTTAACGGTGGCAAGGTTGTTTATGCCGGAATACTCGTTGTAAATATCAAAAAGCTCGTGGCATGCCTTAAGCTCGGCTTCGATAAAATCCGTTATTCCGTCAAAGTCGGAAAGAGTCATTCCGGAGTAGTCGTACACCACGCAAATGGTGTCAAAATATTCGTACCAGAGCCTGTTTTTCGGCTGTATATCAGTACCGCCCGTGCCGCCGTTATCTGTGCCGCCGTTTGCCGCTATATCGCCGTTGCAGGCAGAGAGGGGCAGGAGCGATAGTAAGCAGAGAAGGCAAAGGGCAAGAGCTATGCCTTTTTTTATCATCTCGGTTTTTTATTTCCTTTTTTCATTTTGATTAATTATACAATATTCTGCCCCCTTTTGTCAACAAATAAACGAAAGGGCAGGAGCTGTTCGCGCGCAAAATTATATGATAAATATTTAACAAAAATTGACATACGCGAAAAACTGTGATAAAATACTATTATATGTGCGATAATATTAAATAAATATATATAAAACATACGAAAGGACACAATATGTCACTTTTTATGCTTGGTAAAACACACGTGCCCCACCGTAAAAAAACGGCGGCAATGGCGGCAGTAAGAATTCCTGCGCCACAGATTGTCAGAATTCCTATGGCACAGCATATCGGCGCACCTGCAACTCCTGTTGTAAAGGCAGGGGATACGGTGTACGTTGGTACGCTTATCGGCGCGGCTGAGGCTTTTGTTTGCGCGCCTGTGCATTCCTCGGTTTCCGGCACGGTAAAGAAGATAGAAGGATACCTTACCTCCAGCGGTAAAGAGGGGGTGGTAGTTGTTATTGAGTCTGACGGACTTATGACGCCCGATCCCTCGATCAAAGCGCCTGAGATAACCTCGTTTGCCGATATTTCGGCGGCGGCAAGAAACTCGGGCCTTATCGGTCTTGGCGGTGCAGGATTCCCCACCTCTGTAAAGCTCGATCCGAAAAAGATCGGCTCGATAGACACCCTTGTTCTTAACGGCGCAGAGTGTGAGCCTTATATCACAAGCGATACGAGAACCATGCTTGATGATGCGGATAATATGAGATACGGCATTGAGCTGATGCTCAGGCACTCCGAGATAAAAAAGGTTGCTATCGGTATTGAGAATAACAAGCCCGAGTGTATCAAGCATTTGAAAAAAGTGTTCTCGGATATGCCCGGGGTAAAGATCGTGCCCCTTCCTTCAAGATACCCGCAGGGTGCTGAGAAGGTGCTTGTGCATAACACTGTCCGCAGGGTTATCCCCGAGGGCAAGCTCCCGGCAGACGTTGGCGTTATCGTTATGAACGTAACCACTATCGCAGCGCTTGCTAAATACATTAAAACAGGTATGCCCCTTGTTGAGAAGTGCATCACGGTGGACGGCGGTGCTATTGCCGAGCCCAAGAACATTATCCTTCCTGTTGGAACGAGTGTTGCCGATGCTATCGAGGCGGCAGGCGGATATAAGTGCGAGGTTGGTAAGATCCTTTTCGGCGGCCCGATGATGGGTGTTGCGATCTACGATGATACCAATCCTATTATGAAAAACTGCAACGCAATAGTTGCTCTTTCGCGCGAGCAAGCAGAGCCGAAGGATGAGTACCCCTGCATCCACTGCGGCAGATGCGTTGAATATTGCCCGATGAATCTCAATCCCACCCTCTTCGCCCGTGCGCTTAATCTTGACGACGCAGCCGAGAGAGCGGAAAGGTTTGAAGCGGCAAGCATAAATCTTTGTATTGAATGCGGATGTTGTTCCTACGTTTGCCCCTCGGCGCGTCCGCTTGTTGAAAATCACAGGCTCGCTAAGGCAGAGCTCAGAGAGTACAAGCTCTCGCTTGCATCAAAAGAGAAGTGAAAGGAGAATACAGATGGGTAAATTAAAAGTAACCTCATCGCCGCACATCCGCGCTATCACGTCAACGCGTATGATAATGCTTGACGTTATCCTGGCGCTTTTGCCTGCGGCAATAATGGGTTGTATTATTTACGGTGTTCGAGCTTTGCTCGTTATCACCGCTTGTGTTTCCTTCTCGGTTCTTTCAGAGCAGCTCTTCTGCCTGATAGCTAAAAAGAAGCAGACTGTCGGCGATCTTTCCGCAGTTGTAACCGGACTTATCCTTGGCCTTAATCTTAGGGCAAGCGCTCCTATCTGGCAGTGCCTTATCGGTTCGGTGATCGCTATCGTTATCGTTAAGTGCCTTTTTGGTGGCCTTGGCTGTAACTTTGCAAACCCTGCCGCAACGGCAAGAGTGGTGCTTCTTCTTTGCTTCGCCGGCACTATCGGCGACGGCAGTGCGCCCACCTTCTCGGCATCCGGCAACGTTGAGCTTGTTAGCGGCGCAACACCGCTTTCCGTAATGAAGGAAAATGCGGGTCAAGCTCTTCCCGGATTCCTTGATATGCTCGTTGGTACTCGCGGCGGCGCTATCGGCGAAAGCTGTATGATAGCTATCGCGCTTGGATTTGTTTATCTTGTTTTAAGGCGCGTTATCAAGTTTGAAACACCTCTTATCTATATTGCAACCGTGTTTATCCTTTCGCTCGTAACAGGTGCAGGATTTAGCGGCTCATTCTATCAGGTCGTATCGGGCGGTGTGGTTTTTGCATCTGTATTTATGATCACAGACTACGTTACCACCCCCATCACCAGATCCGGCAAGATGATATTTGCTCTCGGATGCGGTATTATAACCTTCCTTATCAGAAAATTCGGTTCTTATCCCGAGGGAGCTTCCTTCTCTATCGTGATCATGAACGTTATTTCTCCCTATATCGAAAAGCTCACTGCTAAGATCCCTCTTGGCAAAAAGAACGGAAAGGGGGCAGTTGGCAAATGAAAATGAAGAATTTCAAGCCGGTTTTGGTTCTTTCGGCAATTTGTGTTGCGGTCGCACTCCTTCTTGGCTTGGTAAACCTTGCAACCAAGGATAAGATCGAAGAGGATCAGATCCGCGCAATAGAAGAGGCGCGCACCGCTGTGCTTGATGCAAGTGGCGAGCTTAAAGAGATCAAAACTCTTCCTGCAGGAACAAATTCCTCTGTTAAGGCTCTTTACGAGCTTGTTGGCGTTGGATATATCGTTGAGGTTGAGGGTAAGGGCTATGCGGATACCATCAAGCTTACCGTTGGTGTTATAGACGGCGCGGTAAACAAGGTTATCGTTACCTATGATAACGAAACTCACGGAAAGTCGCTCAACAATCTTTATGATAGCTTTATCGATCTTGAAAAGAACGACATTGACGGCGTTGAAAAGGTAACCGGCGCGAGCAAAAGCTCCGATGCTGTTAAAAACCTTGTTAAGCAGGCGCTTGACTGTGTAGGCAAGATCGGAATAGATACAAGTAAGGGTATCTATTACGAGGATGCAAAGAAGATCATTTCCGATGCCGAGCTTGAAGGCATCGCACTCGAGAATGCACCCGGCGGAATAATTGAGGCATATTCTACTGCCGATGGCAGAAAGGTTATTATTGCCAAGGGGCAGGGTTATAAAGGCGAGATACTCCTTGCGGTTGGTGTTAATACTGACGGCAAGATCATCAAGCTTGTGATCGTAGATCAGGTAGAAAACCACGGTAAGGATATGTCAGGATTCTATGATTCTTTCGCGGGTGTTGATAGCGGCGCTATTGACAGCATTGAAAAGGTAACGGGCGCAACCCTCACCTCTGATTTTATAAAGACTATCGTTAAAAATGCAGTAGCATATGCTCTTGGCCAGGAGCCTGAGGTTCCCAAGGAAGAGCAGAAGCCTGAGATCGAACTTTTAAGCGAAGAAGAGCTCCAAGAGAAGATTCGGGCTCTTGTCGGCAGCGCAGGCGAGAAGCTTGATCTGATCGATCCCCCGGACGTGCTCAAGGCGCTTTACAAGGTAGAGGGTGGCTACGTTGCATATACGATAACGAGCACGCAGTACGTTGCAAAGGAAACCGAGGGTCTTACCTGGTTCGATAACAACGGAAAAGTAATAAAGTCCAACCTCATCACCTGGACTGTCGGCGGCAATGCTCCGGGACCCGATGACCTTGCCGACAGATTCACCGGCAAGGAGAACGGCAATATCGGTTCTGTTGATCTTGTAACGGGAGCGACAGGCACGTCAGAGCATTATAGAGATGCAGTAAAGGCGGCATCCGATTACGTGATTCTTACGGGAAAGATCCCTTCACTTGTAAAGGAATTTACAGGTCTTGATCCTATCAGGATCTCACTCACAGCAGCTCCCGAAACACTTAAGGCACTTTACAAGGTAGCCGGCGGCTACGTTGCTTACACCGTAACGAGCACACCGTACGTTGCGGTTGAGACCGAGGGACTCACTTGGTTTGATAATTACGGCAACGTAATTAAATCCAACCTTATCACCTGGGTTGTCGGCGGCGACGCTCCGGGACCCGGTGAGTTTGCAAACGGCTTTGAGGGTCTGGAAAACGGCCAGATCGGTTCTGTTGAGATTGTAACGGGAGCGACAGGCACATCAGAGCATTACAGAGATGCAATCAAGGCAGCGGCTGACTACGTTCTTTCCATTCTTGATAACAAGATAAATCAGGCAGGTAACAGTATTCTTGGCTCCGGCGCACTGCAGATCAACTCATCAACATCCGAGGATATTCTTGCCGCGTTTACAAAGGACGGTGATAGACTCATTGTCATCAAGGGAACGTACTATGCAGATGAGGATGTTGACGGCAAGGACATTATAATTGCGGTTCGCACAGATGTAAATGGCAAGATTTTGAGTATCACTTTGCTGTTAGGCGATGAAATCAATGCTGATGATATAGACAACGTCTTTAATTCCTTTGTCGGTGCAACTCTTGAAGATATAGACAGCATCGATAATGCAACTGCTATCTCTAACGTTGTTAAAAATCTTGCTAAAGCTGCTATTGAATTCGCTATATGCGAAGAAACTAAAAATGATATAGAGCTTAGAACCCCCGTATCTGATGAGAAGATAGAGCAGATCATCAAGCAGCTTTATGGAGATGATGCTCAGAAGATAGAACTTGTAAATGCTCCCGAAACCCTTAAGCTTCTATATAAGGTAGGCGATTTTTACGTTGCCTACACCGTAACAAGCACCAATTATAATCCTGTTGAAACACAGGTGATCACCTGTTTTGATCAGAACGGAAGGGTGATATCGTCAAATCTTATAACTTGGCGCGTTGGTCACGGAACAATACCCGGCAATCTTGCGGACAGCTTCAAGGATAAGCACTACGGTGCTATTGGTTATGTTGATCTTGTCAGCGGTTCGACCGGAACTTCCACAAACTACAGGGATGCGGTTAAGGCTGTGTCAAATTACGTGCTTTCTATAAGCGATAAGCGTATCACGGATGCAATACAAAATATCTTTGGTGACGGTTGCGGTTTTGAAGCAACAGACTTTAAAGGCGCTAAGTTTGTCAGCAGGATATTCAAGACCTGCGGTGGATATGCCGTGCTTGTTGAATTGCAGACTCCGAATGGCGATAGAAGAGTTGAGGCTGTCGTTGGTATCAAAGACGGCAAGATAATCGGTATTAAGCTCGTAAACAACTTTGTTGACGGTTTTGAGGGTGAGCTTACATCGGATGAGATGCAGGCGTACCTTGATAGCTTCGTTGGTAAGAATATTGACGAGGTGGCGAAGGCCGAAGTTAAGGGTGATAGCGACACCGCAAAGAGAATCAAGCGCGCCGTTAAGGCATCTCTTCGCAATCTTGATAAGTATCTGACCGAGAAGGCAGACGCAGAAAAGGCGGCGCTTTACGGCAAGATCGATAACGTTATCGGATTTATTCTTGTTGCAATAGCTCTTCCGGCAGTTCCTGTGATCGTTATTGTAACAAGTAAAAAAGAGAAGAGGAGGGGCGAGTGATGAAAAATAGCAAAGCTTGGATCTTCCTTAAGGGAATAATTGCGGAAAACCCCGTTCTTGTTCTCATTCTCGGCACTTGTCCCACTCTCGCGCAGTCTACAAGTATTGTAAACGCGGTAAGCATGGGACTTGCTGCCACGATAGTTCTTCTTTGTTCAAACATGGTAATCTCCGCGCTTCGCAAGGTGATTCCCGACGTTGTAAGAATACCCTGTTATATAGTTGTTATTGCGGCATTCGTTACCGCGGTCCAGCTTCTTTTGCAGGCAACGCTTCCTCCTATCTATAATATGATGGGCGTGTACCTTGCTCTTATCGTTGTTAACTGCATTATTCTTGGCAGAGCCGAGATGTATGCAAGAAAGAACGGTGTTCTTGACTCCGCTCTTGACGGACTCGGTATGGGTATAGGATTTTTGGTGGCGCTTCTCGGTATGGCGCTTATCCGCGAGATATTCGGCGGCGGAACGGTTCTTTCCGGCCTTGAAAAGTTCGGTCTTGATCCGATAAAGCTTCCCTTTATCTACGAGCACAGAATTCCGATTCTTCAGCAGGCACCCGGCGGATTCTTCGTTTACGGTGTTGTTATAGCAATAGTTAATATGATCGGACCTAAAAAGGGAGAGAAAAAGCGCAAGGGTGAAGAAGGCGGATGTGCCGGATGCCCTCAGGCTGCTATCTGCGGCAAAACAAGCTGTGATGCCGCTCCCTCGGTTTCCGAGAAGGAGGGTGAGGCATAATGGATATCAAGCTTTTAATTCTCACCATTATGGGCGGTGTTCTCGTTAACAACTACGTTCTGCAGCAGTTCCTCGGAATCTGCCCCTTCTTAGGAGTTTCAAAAAAGCTCAATCAGGCAACCGGTATGGGCCTTGCGGTAACTGCGGTTATGCTTGGTGCAACTGCCGTAACCTATCCTATCCAGAAGCTTCTCGAGCTCTGCAAGATAGGATATTTGCAAACAATTGTTTTCATTCTTGTAATTGCGGCTCTCGTTCAGTTTGTGGAGATCGTGCTTAAGAAGTTTATTCCCGCGCTTCATAAGTCGCTCGGTGTATATCTTCCTCTTATCACCACCAACTGTGCGGTGCTTGCGGTTGCGATCAAAAACGTTGATAGCTACGGGGATCAGAAGTTCTTCGCGGGATTTTTGCTTTCGCTCGTTGCATCGCTCGGCGTTGGCCTTGGCTTCCTTCTTGCAATGGTGCTCTTTGCGGGTGTTCGTTCAAGAATAGAGAAGTGCCCCTCGCCCAAGTGCTTCAAGGGATTGCCCATAACTCTCGTTTCTGCGGCAATAGTTTCCCTTGCATTCTTCGGCTTTGCAGGTATTGTAGAGAATATGGTTAATGCCATATTCACTAAGTAAGGAGGTAGAGTATGGATATTTTTTACGCTGTGCTGATCCTTACAGGCCTTGGCAGTATTCTTGCGGCGATCCTTACCGTTGCCTCGGTGTTCCTTTCTGTAAAGGGAAATGAGAAGGCGGGCGAGGTTCGTGATCGCTTGCCCGGTGCAAACTGCGGTGCTTGCGGATACTCCGGATGCGACGGATATGCGGCGGCACTTGCAGAGGGTAAAACAACTAAGGCAAACCTTTGTATCCCCGGCGGCGACGGTGTTGCAAAGGATATTGCACAAATTATGGGGCTTGAGGTTACAGACGTGGAAGAGCGCGTGGCTTACGTTGCCTGCGGCGGACTTTGTAACCCCGAAACAAGAAAGTTTGAGTACGACGGCCCGAAAACCTGTAAGGCGGCGAATATGATGTACTCAGGCGATAGAGAGTGCACTTATGCCTGCCTCGGATACGGCGACTGTATCAGGGTGTGCCCCAGAGATGCTATTCATATCTCCGAGAGGGGAACGGCCAGGATCGATCCTTCAAGCTGTATCGGATGCGGACTTTGCGTGCGCACCTGTCCCAACGGAATCATCACACTTCTTAAGGACACCACTCGCGTGGCTGTAACCTGCTCAAGCCATGATAAAGGCGCTGTAACGCGCAAGGCTTGTAAGGACGGCTGTATTGCGTGCGGCAAGTGTGAGAAAAACTGTCCTTCGGATGCTATTCACGTAGTGAATAATCTCGCTACGATCGATTACGAAAAATGTACTAATTGCGGTAAGTGCAGTGAGGTTTGCCCTGTTAAGTGTATTCACGAGGGCTGCTTCACAAGCGGATCGCACTTCGAATAAACAGGTGGGCGGAGGGCCAACAAAATGGCAAAGAGTGGTTTTAAAAAGATGGTCATAGCCAATATAATCCTCATTGCTTCTTTGATAGTTGTTGGCATCTACGCCCTGCTTGTTTTCTTTTTGATAAAGAATAACGCGCAGCCGGCTGATGAAGGTGCGGTCGTGGTCGTTGAGGTGAATCAGGTTCGCGTGGCGGAGTATCCCTTATATGAGGACGGGGTTTACGAGCTGAACGGTGGCACGAACGTTCTTACGGTTAAGGACGGCAAGGCATGGATGTCTGAGGCAAACTGCCCGGGATATCAGGATTGCGTTATGTTCGGCGAGATCCACAGCGCAGGTTTTGGGCAGATGATAGTTTGCTCACCTAACAGAGTGCAGGTCTATATTGAGGAAAAATAAGGAAAAATTATAGGAAGCGGGGTGAAGTGGGGTGAATATAAAGGCAAAAAAGCTGACTGTGGTGGCACTGTCGGTATCCTTGGCTATGATCTTTTCCTTCGTTGAATCGCAGATCCCGCCGCTTGTAATGGTTCCCGGTGTCAAGATCGGCCTTGCCAATATCGTAACGGTGTTCCTTCTTTATTCGATCGGCTTGCCCGAGGCTATCCTCGTTTCTCTTATAAGGGTTTGCCTAAGCTCGCTTCTTTTCGGCAATCTAACAAGCTTTATCTATAGCGCAACAGGGGCGATAGTGAGCCTTATTGCAATGCTTATTGCAAAGAATCTCACGCCTTTCGGCAAGGTGGGAGTAAGCGTTATCGGTGCGTTGATGCATAATGCCGGGCAGGTTGCGGCGGCATGCTTGGTTATGGGCACTGCGGCGATTGCGGTGTATTTCATTCCGCTTATTATAACAGGCACTCTTTCCGGTGCAGTAATAGGCGTTATTGCAGGCATAGTGGCACACCGTGTAACAAAATTTATCCACCCGGATAAAGAAAAAAAGAAAAAGACCGGCAAGAAGCCGGCTAAAAAATAAAGAGCCTTAACGTTTTTTCGTTAAAGCTCTTTTTGTTTTATTTTATTTTTACCATTCCAACAAGATAGTCACTCGATTTATTGAAGGCTGTTTTTGTTTTTAGTAAGCCAAGACCTCTGGGTGCGCGAAGCACAACAAGGGTGTCGGCAGGGAGAAGATCCTTGAATTCTTTTGAATAAACACCAAGGCTGGAAAGCTTGATGGCGGTGTTCGCAAGATCAGCATTGCGTAAAGACTCTGTTGAGCACTCTGCCGCGGTGTAGTACTGTATGTCAGAATTATATCCTTCAAGATAGTCAAGGTTAGTGAAAAGCTGTTCAACGTTACCGCCGCTTTTCGTTATCTGGTGGGCATAATATTCATAAAGCTCGGGGGAAACAAACCAGATGTAATACTGACTCGATCCGCCAAGGGTCATAAGCTGGTCAAATTCCTGGAATCCGGAGTATATGTTGCTTTCCTGAGCGGCAGAGAGTTCGTTATTTTCGATGCCGTCGTTTTTAAGCGCCTCTATTTCTTCGTTTGAGAGCCACCAGTACGAGTTTAGGGAAACGGTCTTTCCGCTTTCATCTCCCACCTTCTGAAGCGCGCCAAGGAGCAGCTGATGTGTTGAAACGTCTGCGCCGTTGCTGTTTGTGAAGATCTCGCCGTTGCCTGCGTAAACGATCATAACGTCTACCTTTTTCCTGCCGCACATTGTAACTGTGCAAACTATCGCAACGATAAGGATAAAGGCAACTGCCGCGGTGTGCCACTTGTAGT
>JAZLCY010000131.1:0-3005 GCA_045614485.1 Eubacteriales bacterium | reverse complement strand
CTTGACGGTGATCCAAGGTTGCCTACGGGCAACAGATTCGATCACAATACCGTGATAGGCGGCGACGGCGTGCTTATCGCTGACCGAGAGGGATTTGATAAGTACCTCTCGCACATCGGCAACACCTATAAGGAAGCCCCGATCACGGGCATCAGGAAAAATCCGTGTGATGAAACACCGAAACAGGTAGATCTTAGCAAGGATTCCGAATAAAAAAGTAAAACAGGCAAAGAAGTCGAGGCTTCTTCGCCTGTTTTTTCTAACTGTAGAATTAAGGATAAACTACGGTAGTTTCAACTGTATTTACACCCTTCTTGAAGTTGTATTTAACAGCCTTCATCTCTGTCTTGGGGTAGATAAGGTTGGTATTAGGCTCACAGGCGATAAGAACCTCTTCGCCCATCTCGCCGTGTATCTCACCACCTCCGCCAATAGGAGTGGAGAACGTCGTGTCATACGCAGTACAGTCAAAGTCGCAGTTAACCGTGTGGCGTCTGATATGACCGTTTTCGGTAGGAATAAGAGTGGTTTCAACCATAATTCCGCGGCAGGGCGACCACTTAGAGTAATGAGTGCCGTCCTCGGTCATAGAGTGCTCGATGCATCTTGCGCGGTAGTAGATCCTCTCATCAATATCAAATGCAAGAGTGTTGTCGGGAGATGCTCCGTACATACAGTCGGTCGTTCTTGAAACACTGAAGGCATAGCGGGATGAATAAGCGAATTTGGAGTACTTTTCGGGGGAGTGAGACATACCCCAGTTGGTGTACTGACCGCCGGTAAGAGCAACCGCATAGCCGTTAACTCTCTGCATTGTCATATATGCAACGGGAATTGTTTTTTGTTTTTCAAGCTCGGGAAGGGGCAGTGCCTCTGCCTTGAAGAATTCGTGGTCCTCGTCAAGCGCTAAGAAGAGGAATGCCTTGAATGCCCAATAGGGTGAGCCGAATGCGTTGTAGAACTCTGCCATGTTGAGATTGGGATAGCCGTAGCCAACAGATAGAATTCCGGCATTGTCAAATATAGGCTTGGACATCCACCACTCAAAGTGCCTTGAGATAATTCCCTTGATCACGCCTATCGGGAAAGGCTCAACTCCTGCAAAAAGGCAGGCGCTGAAGAAGCAGCACTGTGCAAAGCGGTAAGTAAGCGAACGGCCGAATGCAAGCGCTGAGCCGTCCTCGTCAAACCAATAAATAAAGGTCTTTGCAAATTCAGCTGCCCTTTCCTTGAATATTTTCGAGTTCTGAGGATCTTCGTTCTCCATAACCTTAGCGTAGATAAGCGAGTAGAAGTGGATAGCGAATGCTATGTAGTAATCGCACTGATCGGTATATCCGTCGTGATACCAGCCGTCAGCATGGTAGAAGCTGTGGCATTTCTTGCAGCAGAAATCAAGGCGCTCAGCATCGTATTCTGCGCCAACGTTCTTAAATCCAAGGTTAACAAGCATAGGGAAAAGCTGCCAGTTGTTGCCGCAAAGGATCTCGCAGTTTACCTGGTTAAGCCATCTGTGGAAATTCGCCTTCTGCTTGTCGGTCAAGGGATACCAAACCTTCTCGGGCGCAAGGATGAGAGAAAGGCCGATAGCCGCCATTTCAACTATCTTCTGGTCACCGGAGGGAGAGGGAATGTCGCCCCAGTATTCATCGCTCTCGGGATCTGTGCCGCTGATTATACCCTGGCGGTAGATCTCATCAAATTCGCCTGCGGACTCTCCGCCTGCCCAAAGGGGAGAAAGACCCCACAAAATGCGCGCAAATGCTTCCATTCTCGCGGTTTCCTCGGGATATCCGGCTTCAAAATGGCCAAGCTTGATGCCTGCCTTGCCGGGGGTGTAATAGCCCTTTAAGGGCTCTATCATGTTTTTAAGACAATCTATAAAATCCTGCTTTGAATTAAACATAATTCACCTCGTAAAACGTTCTATGATAGAATTTTATCATAAATATGCCGCCTTGTAAATAGCAAAAAAAGAAAAAACTTCATATCTCAGTCCTTGACTTTTTTTATTCCCGGTACTATAATCAAATTGATAGATGTTAAGCATCCGAAAAAAACGAGAGGTTAATTATGAAATTCGCTATAGATCATGATCTTCACATACATTCCCAGCTTTCGCTTTGCTCGGGACATGCGGAGCAAACTGCTAAGAACATATTGAAATATGCCAAGGAAAACGGCTTGAAGCACGTATGCATAACCGACCATTTCTGGGATGAGCTTGTACCGGGCGCAAGCAACTGGTACAGCAAGCAGGGATATTCGAATATATCAAAAATTCTCCCCTTGCCGAAGGATAGCGAGGTGCGTATGGATTTTGGATGCGAAACGGATATGAACAAGGATATGACTCTCGGTATCACGCGTGAAACGGTGGATAAGCTTGATTTTATCATCGTGCCAACGAATCACCTGCATATGACGGACGTTACCATTCCCAAAGAAATGGTTTCTGTTTCCGAGCGAGCAAAATTCTTTATGGCGCGCAACCATGCGCTTCTTGATATGGATCTTCCGTTTGAAAAATTCGGTATCGCTCATTTTACCTGTAATCTTCTCACCTATTACGGAGAGGGAACGAGCGATGAGCTTCTTGATTATATAACCGATTCCGAATACGTTGATCTGTTTGACAGGATAGCAAGGTGCGGTATGGGTATTGAGCTTAATACCTCAATTGAGGAAAGCGGGTCCGAATCGGCACTTCGCCCTTACCGCATAGCACGCGAGCGCGGATGTAAGTTCTATCTCGGCTCGGATGCACATACACCGAACGAGCTTGCCCGTGCTATGCCGAGGTTCAAGGCTATCGTGGATGCACTTGATCTTACCGAGGATGATAAGCATCCCTACCTTATGCATAAGTAAAAATATCGCTTAACGTACAGCAGGGAGTACCGGAAAGCAAAAATATTCAAATTCATAACAAAATAAAAACGGTACATTATCTTGGTTTTTACCGATAATGTGCCTTTTTTATTGTTTTTTTACTTAAAATATGA
>JAZLCY010000130.1:0-9486 GCA_045614485.1 Eubacteriales bacterium | reverse complement strand
AGAAGAACGGCAAGGTGTATACAGACATTGCAGAATCTCCGCTTGCGTATGGCCAACTTACCTACGGTGTACCGCTTGTTGATCTGACCGGTGCATACACAAGCTTTGCTTCGGGAGGAATACTGCAAAAGGCGAGGTGTTATCTGAAGTGTTACGACGGTAACGGCGACCTAATTATCGATAATACTGCCGATGCCACGCGAGTTTTCAGCAGCGATTGCGCAAAAGTAATGCAAAAGCTTTTATCAGGTGTGGTTGAATACGGAACAGCATCGTCAATAAGGCTTAAGAAGATAGTTAACACCGCAGGAAAGACGGGAACAAGTGGTGCTAACCTTGATAAGCTTTTTGTTGGATTCACACCGTACTACACAGCAGGTATATGGTGTGGTTTTGATGATGGAAAAAGCGCCGTTTACGGAACAAATCACCTTAAAATATGGGATGACGTGATGATAAGAATACACGAAAACAAGCTTTCAAACGTTGATATACCGGAGTCGTTCAGTACCGACGGTTTGGTTCGTTCTGCATTTTGCAAGGATTCAGGAGAATTGTATTCGCCTGAGTGTTTATTGGACGTCAGAAAAAACAGGCTTGGATACGGATATTTTATAAAAGGTACAGAACCGAGGCATAACTGCAGTGTGCATAAGGTTGTTCGGATAGATGATAAAACGGGTGAGATATTGCATCCGTTTGATATAATGTACCGATACGGCATGGACGTTGCATTTCTGGATATAAAGAAAAGAGGGATACAAGGCGATGTTCACGTTGCCGATGAAGAATATATACTGCCCGAGGAATATAAAAATCGGTTTGGAATGCGGAAATTATTTTTTGTTTTTAATTTACAAAGCTAAAAAAATGTGTTAGAATATTTGCGAGGTGATGCACATGGATTACACCGTTGAATATTCGAATAGAAAAACAATCGGTATATATATAAAAGGCGAAAAGGTTATTGTAAGAGCACCTAAAAGAGCGCCCAAGAAACTTATAAATGAGTTCGTGCTTAAGAATGAAGAATGGATAAGAGCACATCTTGAAAAGAGCATTCAAAAGGCGGATTTTTATGATAGTATAACTGATGCAGAAAAGAAGAAATATAAGAAGCTTGCTAAAGAATACTTTACAATAAAAACGAGAGAATATGCCGATATAATGGGTATAAAATATGGCAGAATAACAATAACAAGCGCAAAAAAGAGATTTGGATCATGCTCGTCTGAAGGTAATATTTCATACTCTTATTTGCTTTATTTATACCCTGAGGCAGCACGTGAATACGTTATAGTACATGAACTTGCACACAGGGTTTACATGAATCATTCGCCTGATTTTTATAGATTTATAGAACGGTATATGCCAGACTACAAGCTCAGAAAAAAACTTTTATCTATAGCACCGCAGAAATAAAAAATCTCGGCAGTTGCCGAGATTTTTTATTATATGTCAAGCTTGCTTTCAATGAGTGTATCGCCTTCGTAAACAAGCTTGAGAGAAAAGAATCGCTCTTCTGTTTTTAACAGTTTGAGGAAAATTTTGTCTCCCTCCCAACTTGGAAGGTCATATACCTCATCTTTATCTATCCACTTGAGAATGCCTTCGTTGCAATCTTCGTTGATCATGCCCGAAAAGTCATCCGCGGTGAAAAGATGCATAAATTCCTGTTCGCATTCGTTTGATATAAAGGTTACAAGACCTCTGTACCTGGGATTTTTAATTTCAAGCCCGGTTTCCTCATATGCTTCGCGTATGATGCAGTCGTGCGGTGATTCGCCGGGTTCAACCTTACCGCCGATTCCAATCCATTTGTCGTGATTTATATCGTTTTTCTTTTTTACACGGTGGAGCATAAGATATTTTCCGTCTTTTTCTATGTATCCGAGTGTTGTGTTTTTCATATTTTTGCCTCTTATATTTATTTATAAATATTTTAACATAAAATTCATAAAAAATCAAGTCGCCGGTATTGACTTAGTTTATGTACTTATGTATAATAATTAAGTGGTTAACTAATTTGGTGAGAGGATAGGTAATGAACGGTAACAGTATCGCTAAAGCAATAGATATGATGCTGATAACGGATAGGATGCATAAGCATCTTATTGATCATCAGGCGGCTAAGATTGGCATACACAGAACACAGCACCGTATTTTGATGCATATTGAAAGAAATAAAAAGCTCGGCTCGCAAAAGTCGATAGCAGAGCATATGGGTGTATCATCAGCAGCTATCACCGGCGCTCTTCAAAAGCTTGAGCAGGGGGGATATATAGAAAGAAATCACGGAGCTGATGGTAGATATAACGAGGTTATGATCACCGATAAAGGTAAGAGGATCGTTGATGAAACGAAGCAGCTTTTCTTTGCGGTAGATACCTCGCTTTTTGACGGCTTTTCTGATGAAGAGCTTGAAACGTACGTAAATAACCTGAAAAAGATACAAGAAAATATAAAGAAGCAAATGCCTAAGGCGTGCAGAAAGGAGAATGAAAATGAAAACGAGAATGAATTGGTTTAAGTATATAAAGCCGTATCTTGCATTTTTTATACTTGGTCCTCTTTGTATGCTTGTGGAGGTAGCGGGCGACGTTTTGATGCCCAGACTTCTCGGTATGATAATTGATGGTAAAAGCCCCTTGAACATGCTGTTTGGATGGGAACTTAATAAGGTGCAAAACATCATTTCTATAGCTTTGATCATGCTTGGAGTTGTTGTTTTAATGTTGGTTGGAGGTGTTGGAGGTGCGTATTTCGGATCGAAGGCTTCCGTTAACTTTGCCGCTGACTTACGACGCGACGTGTACGGTAAGATCCAGAAGTATTCCTTCTCAAATATTGATAAGTTTTCAACCGGCTCGCTTGTAACGAGAATGACGAATGACGTAACCCAGATCCAAAACTTTGTCAATATGCTTCTCAGAATGGCTCTTCGCGCGCCCGGAATGATGATTGGCGGTATTATAATGGCTATTATTCTTAAGCCATCTCTTTCGCTTGTGCTTGCTGCGGTTATTCCTGTTATGCTCATTGTTCTTTTGGCGCTTATAAGCATTGGTTTCCCGAGATTCGGCACTGTTCAAACTAAAATTGACAAACTTAATTCAACCGTAAGAGAAAACGTAACTAACGTTCGCGTTGTTAAATCCTTCGTTCGTGAAAAATACGAGATGAAGAAGTTCCACGGGGCAAATGATGAGCTCAAAATTGCCGGTATGCGCGCAGTTGGTGTTATGATCTTTATGAGCCCTGTAATGAACATTTTCATGTACACAGCGGTTATTGCAATCGTTTTAATAGGACAGAAGATGGTTGTCAATGATGCAAGTGCTGTTGTTGCAGGAGTGCTGTCACTTGACGATAGCATGACGGTGGGAGATCTTAGTACGTTTGTTATGTACGCAACTCAGATCCTCTCCTCTTTGATGATGGTTACAATGCTTTTTATGATCTCATCCCGTGCGCTTGCTTCTGCAAAGAGAATCAAGGAAGTTCTCAACGAAACACCCGATATCATCGATACAAATGCAGCTCAGCCCTATAAGAAGGTTGAGTGCGGAGCGGTTGAATTCCGCAACGTTTCATTTAAATACTTCAAAACCAACTCCGAGGAAGTGCTTGAAAACATCAACTTTTCGATTGCTCCGGGTAGTACGGTAGGTATTATCGGTTCTACCGGTTCGGGAAAAACAACTCTTATCTCTATGATCCCCAGACTTTATGACGTTGATTCCGGATCTGTTCTTGTTGATGGCGTTGACGTCAGAGATTACTCCATAAAGAACCTTCGTGACGGAGTAAGTATAGTATTGCAGAAAAATCTTCTTTTCTCGGGTACCATCAAAGATAATCTTCTTTGGGGTAATAATGATGCGAGCCTTGAGGAAATAAAGACCGTTTGCACCTATTCTGCGGCGGATAAGTTCATTTCTACGTTCAAGGATGGATACGATACAGTTCTTGAACAGGGCGGAACCAATCTCTCAGGTGGACAGAAGCAGAGAGTTTGTATTGCAAGAGCCCTGCTCAAAAAACCCAAGATCCTTATTCTTGATGACTCTACAAGTGCAGTTGATACTGCAACCGAAAAGCAAATTCAGTATGCACTTAAGAATTATATACCCGATTGTACTAAGATCATCATCGCTCAAAGAATCAATTCGGTGCGTGAGGCAGATATGATCATCGTTATGAATGACGGATGCATTACGGGTATCGGTACACACGACGAGCTCCTTGAAAACAACAAGGAATATGCGGAGATCTGCTACTCGCAGATGGATAAGGAATCCGCACAGGGAAAGGCGGTGAACTGATATGGCAAGATCTTTAAAAGAACTGCAAAGGCAGTATAACAGCAAGTCTAAGATAGAATCACTGCGCGGCGGTCCCGGGCCGGGCAGACCGGGTGGTCCCGGTCCCGGCAGACGTCCCGGCGGCAAGCCCAAAGATATGAAGAATACTATCAAAAGACTTCTTAAGTATATAGCTAAATATAAATTCAGATTTGTATTTGTTTTTATCTGTATGATTATAACAACAGTATCCTCTCTTCTTGGTGGATATATGATTCGTCCCATTGTTAACAGGATCTCAAATTATCTTAATAATGACGTTATTGGCTACAGTGAGATACTTGCCAATGCAGGCAAAGAAGCAGAGCAGGCAAAAGTAAGTGGAATAGACGTTGCAATAGACGGATTTATCAATTGGTTTCTCAGTCTACCTATGTTTGAGGGAGCATCCGAAAATTCATTTGCTATTTTTACCTCGTATATAGTTGTAGCTGTTGTTATTCTTGCGTGTGCATACGTAATTTCGGCTATTGGAACATACGTTCAGGCGAGATTGATGCTCTCTATATCGCAGAATGCGGTTAAAGCAATCAGAAACGACTTGTTCGCTAAGTTGCAGAAGCTTCCTGTAAGATTCTACGATTCTCATCCCACGGGCGAGATAATGAGCCGATTTACAAATGACGTTGATAATATTGACGTAATGCTTAACAACTCGCTTTTGACGGTTGTAAGCGGTGTTATTTCTCTCGTTGGAACGTTTATTGTTATGTTGACAACAAATAGGTTGCTCACCTTGATCACAGTTGCGTTCATACCTGTTCTTGTGGTGTTCTCAACACTTATAGGTAAGCGATCCGGTAGGTACTACGCAGGCCAGCAAGCAGCTCTCGGCGCTGTTAACGGATATATTGAAGAAACCGTTAGTGGACAGAAGGTTGTTAAAGTGTTCAATCACGAAGCAGACTGTGAAGAGGAATTTGAGCTTATCAATGAGGATCTTCGCGATAAGCAGCAGAATGCTCAGTTTTGGGGCGGTGTAATGGGCCCGATCATGCACAACACAAGTATGGTTTGCTACGTTGTTACCCTCAGTGTTGGCGGATTGCTTCTTGTTAGCGGCGGAATGGACCCCGGCGCGCTTCCCGTGTTTGCAAACTATTCAAAGCAGTTTGCGATGCCCATAAACCAGCTTTCTATGCAGGTTTCAACACTCTTTGCCGCACTTGCAGGTGCAGAGCGTGTGTTCAAGGTTATGGATGCAGATCCTGAGGCGCCTGACGTAATAGACGCTATCCTTGATGAGATCGTTGGCGACGTTGTTTTTGAAAACGTTAGCTTTGGTTACGTTCCCGAAAAGACTGTTTTGAAGAACGTATCTCTTTATGCTCATCCCGGACAGAAGATAGCCTTCGTTGGATCTACCGGCGCAGGTAAAACAACTATCACAAATCTTCTTAACAGATTCTATGATATTAATGAGGGCGAGATCTTAATAGACGGCAAGCCTATAAAATCATTCTCGCGTGATCATCTCAGAAAAAATATCGCAATGGTTCTTCAGGACACCCATTTGTTTACAGGTACTGTAATGGAGAATATCCGTTACGGTAGGCTCGATGCAACCGATGAAGAGGTGATTGATGCTGCTAAGACCGCAAGTGCGCACAGCTTTATTATGCGCCTTGAAAATGGATATGACACAGTGCTTGAGGGGGATGGAGCAAATCTCTCCCAAGGACAGCGCCAGCTTCTTAATATTGCCAGAGCGGCACTTTCAAAAGCACCGATACTCGTGCTTGATGAGGCAACGTCATCTGTCGATACAAGAACAGAAAGGCACATTGAACGCGGTATGGACAGACTGATGAAGAATAGAACGACTTTTGTTATTGCTCACAGGCTTTCTACCGTAAGGAATGCAAATGCAATTATGGTGCTTGAAAATGGCGAAATTATAGAGCGCGGAGACCATGATGATCTTTTAAAGATGAAGGGTAGATACTACGAGCTTTATACAGGCAAGCGCGAGCTTGCATAAAAGGGAAGGTAACTTCAAAAAACAAAAAGAGGATGCAATCTGCATCCTCTTTTTTAAATCTAAATATATTAGATGGAACCTACGATGTAGGGAGCCATATCAGCTCTCTCCTGAGCAATTCTTTCAGCCTCAGCAGCTTCTTCAGCTTCGCGAGCAGCCTTTTCAGCAGCTTCCTCAGCCTCACGAGCAGCCTTCTCAGCAGCCTCGGTAATTGCACGGATAGAAAGAGCGAGCTTTCTGTTCTCGTCATCGATCTCAGTGATCTTAACGTCTACAACCTGACCAACGGAGAGAACGTCAGCAGGGGAGTTGATTCTCTGAGAAGAAATTCTTGAAATGTGGATAAGACCGTCAACATCCTCGTAAACCTCAGCAAATGCACCGAAGGGCATGATAGAAACGATCTTAGCGGGAACGATATCGCCTACGTTGAACTTCTGGGTGAACTGGAACCAAGTGTCCATCTCCTGAGTCTTATAACCAAGAGAGATTCTCTTCTTCTCGGCATCGAGCTCCTTGATGTAAACGTCGATCTGCTGACCAACAGAGATTACCTGAGAGGGGTGCTTGATTCTCTTGTAGGAGAGCTCAGAGTTGTGAACCATACCGTCAACACCGCCGATGTCAACGAATGCACCGTAAGCGGTGAGGTTCTTAACAGTACCCATATAGTGCTTACCAACTTCGAGAGTAGCCCAGATAGCTTCTTCCTGAGCCTTCTTTTCTTCGTTGAGAATAACCTTAATAGAACCGAGCGCCTTCTTCTTTGCAACGTCAAACTCAAGAAGCTTGATCTTCTGAGTAGTGCCAACAAGAACTTTGAGGTCCTCGCCCTTAGCGATGCCGGTCTGGGATGCGGGAACGAATACGGTGTTGCCTTCGGTAGCGATGATTACGCCGCCCTTGATAACGTTAACAACCTTACCCTCGAGTACGGTGCCGTTTTCGTGAGCGTCCTTAAGAACAACCCAGCTGTTATCTGCGTCAACTCTCTTCTTGGAAACGGTAGCAATACCCTTACCGTCTTCAACGCGGATAACGAATACTTCGATCTCGTCGCCGATCTTGAACATTTCAGCAAGGTTAGCAGAGGGATCGTCTGTAATCTGCTCTTTGTCAAGAACGCCGGTAAACTTAGTACCAAGATCAAGCTTGATCTCGTTTTTACCAATGGTAACGATTGTACCGGTCACTGTGTCTCCTGTATGTAATGTTTTGAGTGAGTCTTCCAACATTGACTTAAAGTCATTTTCTCTTTCCATAGTTTTATAAACCTCCAATATTATACCGTCAGGCGTGGAAGCACCCGCGGTGATTCCCACTGAATTTGAGTGGGTAAGAAAATCAGCATCAAGTTCTGTAGCAGATTCGATCCATACGGTATTCTTACAATTTTCAAGACACAAATCATAAAGCTTGTGCGTGTTTGAACTTGTTTTACCGCCGATTACAATCATTGCATCAGACTTTTTTGCGATCTCGATCGCCTCATTCTGCCTTTTTTCCGTAACATTACATATTGTATCAAAAAAAATCGCGTTTGTACATACTTTTTTGAAAAATATTTTTATTTTTTCAAATTCAGGCAAATTTTGAGTTGTTTGAGATGCTAAAACAGGTATTTTGTCGTTAAATGATATATTTTCTATCTCTGAAAGAGATGAAAATGCAAGTTTTTCACCCTTGGCATAGCTTAGCGTGCTGATTGCCTCGGGATGATTTGGATCGGAGTACAAAAGGAAGAAGGTTTTATCGGATGTATTTTCTTCCGCCGTTTTCTGAAGCTTTTTAACGTAGGGGCAGGTCGTATCGTAAAACTTAAAGTTTTTACGTTCTTGTTCTGCCTTGCGCAGTATTGCTTCGTCATCCTTTGTTATTCCGTGGGTGCGTCCGATAAGGATTACATCCTCCTTGGTCGAGTCGAGAATACTCTCAAGGGAAGACATATTAATTTCAAAAACTCCGTGCTTTGCGAGTTGGCCGGTGTAGGTTTTATTGTGTATAACCTGGCCTAAGGTGTACACCTTGGCTGTGGGGTTATCCTTAATGATCCTGTTTATAATTTCATCGGCTCTTTTAACTCCGGGGCAAAAGCCTGAGTTTGATGCAAGAGTAACGGTCATTTTTTATCACCGTCCGAATTGAGAGCGGCATCTTTAAGAGCTATGATTTCACCCATTATCTTTTTTGTAGCGGCGATATAAGCTTCATTTCCGCCGGCAGAGAAATCGAATTCTTCGTACGGAATAGGCTTGCCGTATATGATCTGCACCTTGCCAAAGAGGCGATACTTGAAGCCCTTTGTGTTGATGAATACAGGCACTACGGTGCATTTTGAACGGTATGCAATCATACCAACGCCGTTTTTTGCCTGAGCAAGATCCAGGTCAACACCGGCAAATCGGTGGCCCTGAGGGAAGACTGCAAGTGCGCCATCCTTTTTGAGCACGTTAACCGTAGCTCTGATAGCCGAAACGTCTGAGCTTGCACGGTCTATTGTAATAGCTCCGAGCTTTCTTACAAGTCTGCCGAGCACAGGTACTTTCAAAAGCTCTTTTTTTGCAAGGAAGGTAAGCTGTCTTGGGCAGGTGTAACCGATAACAATGGGGTCATGTGCGGCAATGTGGTTGGGGCATACCATGATCGGGCCTGTCATAGGAACGTTCTCAATGCCCTTAACTTCTATTTTGAGAAGGGATCTCAGAAGGGGAGAGTAAAAGCGCTGAACTCTTGCGTAGAAATTCTTTTTTGGCTTGTATTTTTTTATAACCTTAAGCACCTTTTTTACCGTGCCGTCGAAATCAAGCTTTGAGTTATCGATCAAGATTGCGTCTTTAGCCTGAACGCAGGGAGCTATGGCGCGGGTCGAGTCGTTTTTATCACGTTCAACCATTTCTGAATAAACCTGCTCGTACGTTACGTTCTGGCCTCTTTTTAAAAGTTCGTTGTATCTGCGCTTTGCACGTGCTTCGCTTGATGCCGTAAGGAAAATTTTAACCTCTGCATCGGGAAGGATCACTGTGCCGATATCACGGCCGTCCATTATAACACTGTTGGTCTTTGCAATATTTCTCTGCGTCTCGAAAAGATACTCGCGCACCTCTTTGATAGCGCTTACGTCCGAAGCCGCCATAGATGCCT
>JAZLCY010000129.1:0-3239 GCA_045614485.1 Eubacteriales bacterium | reverse complement strand
ATGATCTTGTGTCAAAGGCTCCCTTGTGTAAAGGGAGCTGTCAGCGAAGCTGACTGAGGGATTGTTTTGTGTAGATTATCGCTTTTTACAATCCCTCCGTCACGGCAAGCCGTGCCACCTCCCTTTACACAAGGGAGGCTTAGTTTAGCGGGGTTTCGTAACAAATGCATGGCTGGCAGGCCAATAAAAAGCGTACTTGTGCGCAGCCGGTTGTATTTGGGCTATGCCCGAAACTGATTTCCCCCCGTTTTACGGGGGGATAGTTATTTACTCAACCCAAACGAAGCGGTCGGGGTTAACACCCTTGGGGGCGGGATAGTCGCCCTCGGTGTAGCCAACGGCAAGATTGCCGATGCCAACGCATTCGTCCTTTATGCCGATCTCTTTGAGCCAGCACTTCCATTCGTCCTTCTCAAAAACCTCTTTTGCGCGGTGTATCCAGCAAGAGCCAAGGCCAAGCGAATATGCGGCAAGCATCATATTTTCGAGCGCTATCGGGCCGTTGTATCCAAGGCAGGAGGTGCCGCACTTTTCAAGCACAACGAAGATAACCGGCGCGTTATAAAAGGTGTCGCCGCCTGCGCCGATAACCTCGGCATTTGCCTTGGCATATCTGTCGCGGATCTCTTTGTTCGTTATTGCCACGATGATAACGCCCTGCTGGTTTCTGCCGGAAGGAGCTTGCAGGCCGGCATTGAGGATCGCTTCAATATCCTCGCGCTTCGGCATATCGCTTTTGTATTTTTTAACGCTTCTGCGTGTCTTAATTGCACTAAGTATCTCGTTCATTCTTGTTCTCCTTTTACAAAGATATAGTTAAAATCGCGCGCGCTTATTGACATACGCATGAATATATTATATACTGAACTCAACAAACAATCAAGTATCAGGAGTGAAAAAATGAATATTGGTGTTCTTATTATCGTTAACGACGATATTGATATCGATGCAAAATTTAAAAAGGTGGCAGATTTCGGCATCACCTCTTGCCAGATAACCTGCTGGAATAATAAGATCCTTAATCAGGATCTTGCGGATAAGATAAACGCGGCTTGCAAAAAGCACGGCGTTAAGATCTCAACCGTTTGGGTTGGTTGGTCCGGCCCTACCGCGTGGAACTTCACAGAGGGTCCCGTAACCCTCGGTATCGTTCCGCCCGAGTATAGATATGCGAGAACTGTGGAGCTTATGAAGGGTTCTGATTTTGCTAAGATGCTTGGCGTTGATCAGATCGCAACCCACTTCGGCTTCCTGCCCGAGAATCCCACAGATCCCAACTTTGCGCCCGTTGTTGCGGCTATAAAGATGCTTGCAAATCACTGCAAGGCGAACGGACAGCACCTGCTTTTCGAAACCGGCCAGGAAACCCCTGTAACCCTGCTTCGCACGATCGAGGCGGTTGGTACGGGCAACCTTGGTATCAATCTTGACCCAGCAAACCTTATTATGTACGGCAAGGCAAACCCTGTGGATGCGCTTACCGTGTTTGGCAAATACGTTCGCGACGTGCATGCAAAGGACGGCAACTATCCCACAAACGGCAACGAGCTCGGCCCGGAAACTGCGCTTGGCAAGGGAAGTGTGAACTATCCTGCATTTGTTGCAAAACTGCGCGAGGTGGGATATGACGGCCCGCTCACGATCGAGCGCGAGATCTACGGCGAGGAGCAAGAGAGGGATATAATTGCCGCAAAGCAGATGCTCGAGGAGCTTATATAAGCCGGCTATTTTTCGCGTCTTTCGCACTTAGCTCGATCGACGTGTTAAACACGCCTTCACTCACTAAGCACAAAATCCATCGAAAACTAGCCGGCTTGTGTAGTATGTGCGGTGTGGCGTCTTTCGCACTTAGCTCGATCGACGTGTTAAACACGCCTTCACTCACTATTTAAATCTTTTAAATTAAAAACGGAGAAAATATATGTTTAAAATTGCACTCATAGGTATTGGCGGTATGGGAAACGTTCACTTCAACGCCTACCGCAGAATGAAGAATGCCGAGGTTATCGCTGTTGCCGACGTCAGAGTTGATATGGCAAGGGAGAAAACCGCCGGCACAAATGCCAGGATATACGCAAGCCTTGATGAGCTTTTAAAGAATGAGAAGCCCGACGTTGTGGATATCTGCACACCGAGTTATATGCACACAGAGATGGCGATCAAGGCGCTTAATGCCGGCTGCCACGTGCTTTCCGAAAAGCCGATGAGCGTTACAAGTGCTGATACAGCCCGCGTTATTGAAACAGCAAAGAAGGTGGGCAAGCATTTTATGACGGCGCACGTGGTTCGCTTTATGGCGCCCTACGTTTATCTTGCAAATATTATCAAGTCGGGTGAGCTTGGCAAGCCTGTTCACTTTGATATGACGAGAATAAGCGCAGTTCCAAGATGGAGCTGGGAGGACTGGATGCGCGACGTTAAAAAGAGCGGCGGCACACCTATCGACCTTTCTATCCATGATCTTGACTTTATTTATTCCGTATTCGGCGAGCCGAAGGCGGTTAACGGAATATATCAGAAGCTCGATGAGGGCAACGACTATATAACATCCAACCTTGTTTACGACGGATTCTCCGTAACCGTAATGGGCGGTTGGTATAACGCAGATATCCCCTTTAACGCATCCTATCGCGCTATCTTCCAGAACGGATATATTGATTTCGCCGGCGGTGTTCTTACCAAGTGCGGCGAGGTTGTTGACCTTGGGGTTAAGGAAGAAAACGTAAGTGAAACCGAGATCAATATCCCCCGTGCTGACGGATATGCGGACGAGATCGAATACTTCCTTGACTGCATAGAAAAGGATATTCCCAACGATAAAGTTACCCCTGAGAGCTCGGAGGGTATCGTTAAGCTTATAGAGAAAATTCTTGCAAGCACCATTTCCGTTTAACGTTTAATAACGGCACAGCCGATAAAAAAGGAGGACATAAAATGAAAAAGACAAAAATCAATATTGGAGCGATCCTAATCATCATTTTTGTAGTTATCAGCGTTATGCTTTCCGGTGATTATTTCTCGCTGGTCTTAAGCAGTCAGATGGAGGCCGGCGGCGGCGGATATGCCGGTGCATATCAGAATTACATCGAAGATAATGTCGAGGAAGTAGACCGCGATGATTTTAACAACTACGATGATTACTATGACTTAGTAGATCAGAAGTACACAGCACTTGATTTGGCTTTGGATAATATGACAAATTCAAATGTGCTCTTAATTGTTTTTGGCACGGTTGCCGC
>JAZLCY010000128.1:0-5774 GCA_045614485.1 Eubacteriales bacterium | reverse complement strand
CGACTATCGCGTGGTTTTCGTTATACAAAAAGGCGGGGTTGCAACGGCAACCTCGCCTTCAATTATTCAATTTCAATATCAAGGCACGCAAGACTCTCTTTATAAAGAATATCCTTTGTAATCGAAAGATAACCGTTATCGCAAGAAATTTCCTTGCCGTTGAGGATCGCCTTAACCACTCTGTTGCCGTAGCCTCGGTAAGAAATCTTTACACGGGTATTGCCTGCACAAAGCTCACACACAGAATCCCTGTATCTTTCGGGTATGCATGGCTTGATATCCACTGTATCAAGTGTGGGTTGAACACCCATCATCCATCCGTATATCGCACGTCCAATCATCGCAACACTTCCCGTGAGGAACGAGAAAAATGCTCTTCCTCGGAAGCTCGGCACAAGCTGATAGCAGTTGGTTATTGCGTAGGGAGCCGAGCAAAGCGCATCGGGTGCGTGCCTTTCTTCATCAAGCGGCAGGGCAAAATTCAAAACGTCCGAGAATGTCTCATGATCTCCAACCCTTGCAAGTGCACGAAGCACAAAGCACTGCGAGCCGTGGTTATATATACTGCCGTTCTCGGCAAAGTAGGGCTGGAAATCTCCCGTTCCCATCTTACCGATATTGCGCACCTCACTCTTGCCAAAGGGAGTTGTGAAGAGCTTGTAGCCCTCATCACATCGCAGGCTCTTGATATTCTCAAGCACGCGCGCTTCCTTGCCCTCGGCAACACCGGTTATAACGGCATAGGAGTTTGTAGGCGCGTAAACGCGCTTTTCGCCGTCGGGATCACATTCGGAGAATATCCACTCTCCCGCATCGGTAAACACGCCGCGGTAAAATCCTTCATCACAGTAGCTGTACTTATTGATAGCCGCCTTAAGCTTATCGGAGAACTCCTGATATTCCTTATCAACGGGCAATCCCATTTTCTGAAGTATTTCGGTAAGATAGCCGATAGATGCTATAAGCTGGCAGGAAACCATAACGGTTTCGCCCCTGCCAGCAATACCTGCGGCATTAAGGCAGTCCAGCCAGTCTCCGCCGCGCATCTTAACGAGGCCGTGCTCGCCAATATTTTCCTCTGCCATAAGGTATCTCACACCGCGTGTAAGATGCTCAAGACCGCTCTCGACGGCATCGGAATCATAGTAACCAAACTTTTCCGTAAGAACGGTAAGATCGTCGGTATAAGCGATATAATCGTAAACAAACTCGGTAAAGAAGCAAGCCGAGTCTACAAAGTGGCGCAAATCAAACTTATCGCCGTTGCCAAAGGGTACCTGCCTGGGATACCAACCGTCGCTGCGCTGCTTTGAGAATATGTTGGTAAGCACGTCGCGGCAGAGATCTTTATCATAGGGGAAGAAGCCGGCAAAATCGTTTGCCGCATCGCGAACACCGCGCATACCCGTGGGCCAACCTCGGTCAAGGGCAGAAACCCAGTCAAGCTCAAGGGGTAAGAAGCCGTTAACGAAGCGGTTAAAGTCCTCGTCGGGCGTTTTAACGGTGCGCCCTGAGAAAAGCTCGTTATACTTTTTCATAAGCGCCGCCATCTCAGCCGCCTCCCCCTCTTCGCTAAGAAGGGCATAGGACTCCTTAACTGCGCCGTCGATCTTTTCCTCGTTATCAACGCAGGAGAATGCTATTGCAACACTCTTGCACTCGCCCACCTCAAGAGTCATACTGCCGATTGCGGCAAAGCACTGCTCAAAGGTGTATATCATATTTCCGCTCTCGCCCGAGAATGCATCGGGAATGATAGCGAAATTGTTTGTTTGCGCGGTAAGGCGCTCACTGCTGAGCTCAAATGATGAGAACTCGCCACAAAGGGAGGCTGTGAAATACTTGCGCTCCGCCTTATTACCGCTGACGCTGAATCTCGTTGCACGGAACACAGGGTACTCGCCTATCGAATATTCACTTCTTGTGTACCACTCGGGCTTATCCCAAGGCGCCATAAGAAGAGGGTTAACGTAGGGATAAACACAGGGCATGACCTTGATATCCGCCGCCTTATAGCCGCGGTTTTCAAAGCTCGCTCTTAAAACGAATTTCTGACCGCTTGCGGTAACGAATATCTCGCTCTTTACGGTTATATCACCGAAATCAAAGGTATACGTTGCGCGCTCGGGCGTAAAGTCGATCTTGATCTTATCGGCGCGGTAGGCATCGAAGTTATTCGTTACACCCTTGCCAAGATCAAAATAGATCTTAGCAGGAGAAGAAAGCTCTCTCTTTTCCCTTTTGAAAAGCGCCTCGCCAACAGGGGGATTTATCTGCGCTGTCTGAAAGCCGTACTGGTCCATCTTAAGAAGGACTTCGTCGTTTTTGTATATGTATTCGTAAAGGCCAACCTTGGGAAGCTCGGTAATGGTATACGAGCCGAGCCCTGTACCAAAATAGCCGTAATTCTTTTTATTTTCCATATTTGTTTCCTAACTTTTTAAAGCCTTTATCACCACTCTATTTCAAGCACGATCGCCTCGTTTGCTAACTCGTCCACGGGTATCTTCTTAACGTTAAGGAAGGTTCTTTCTGCTTTACCGGTATAGCCGTTGAAAAACTCGGGAAGCGCCTCCACCTTAAACGGGAGCTCGCAGCCCGTGTTCATAAGCCTTACGGACTTAGGTATCGAGGGATAATTTTCAATAGCAACGGAATCAGACATAAGACCGTTATAAAAATGAAGGTAGGTCTTACCGTCCTTCTTCGTCTTTACGTACTCATCGTGGTGTATTTTATAATCGAAATAATCCGGCTCGGCGGATTCAAGACAGCCCCCCATACGGTTGTACCAATCGCCGATCTTTCTTATGCGGGAGGCATATTCCTCTCTTACAACGCCCTTTGCATCCGGGCCAACGTTGAGAAGATAGCTTCCGTTCATAGCCATTATTTTGTCTATCGAGGAAATAAGGTGGCGTATTGAATAAAAGTCTTCTCCCTCTCGGTAACCCCAGCTCTGCACGCCTACGGAGTTGCACGCCTCTGTCATGCGTTCAAACCACTTGCCGCTCGTTGATTCATATTCACGCTCCGGAGTGGAGAAATCACCGCTATCCCATCCTCTGTCATTTATGATGATGTCGGGCTGAAGCGAGCGGATAAGCTCATTCATCGAGGGATCGTAGATTCTCGGAGGAATATCCCAGAAAAACGTATAAAGGGGGCCGTAATTCTCAAATATCTCCCTGATCTGCGCCTTAACGTACTCACGATACGCCTCGGTGTTCGGTTTTTCGGGCCAACGTGACGGCCACTGATGTGTGGAGGTGGGGTTGAATCCGTACTCGTGGTGCCAGTCGGGATTGGAATAGTAAACGGAAAGGAGCATACCGTGCTTTTTGCATGCATCGGAGAGCATCTTAAGAACGTCCTTGCCGTAGGGAGTATTCATTATATTGTAATCGGTGTGCTTGGTATCCCACATACAGAATCCGTCGTGATGCTTTGCGGTGAAGCAGATATACTTCATTCCCGCCTCTTTGGCAAGAAGCACCCACTTCTCAGGATCATATTCCGTAGGATCGAAGGTCTTAACGAGGCTCTCATATTCTTCTCTTGCAATAGCGCGCCTTGCCTGCACCTGC
This sequence comes from Eubacteriales bacterium, assembly GCA_045614485.1. Lineage (GTDB taxonomy): Bacteria > Bacillota > Clostridia > Oscillospirales > CAG-272 > UBA1740. Next base: position 2,187 of record JAZLCY010000128.1, on the reverse strand, counting down.
TCGTGATATCCGAGGGTTGCATAAATACCCCAGTGTATAAACATACCAAATTTGTTATCGTGTGACATAAAGCTGTACCTTCCTGTGTTTTTTTCTTACTCTTTTATTTTACAGTAAAATAAAGGACATTTCAACCCCTAAAATTATATTATCTGTATTTTATTGACACTCTTGTGTTCGCGTGCTATAATACGTTAGTAACACGGAGGTGAAATCAATGATTTCAACTAAAAAAAGATATTCGAGCGCCTTCTTCTTAACGGCGATGTGCTCACTTGTTTATTTTGTGAGCTACTTTACAAGAAAAGACTTTGCCGTTGCCATGGCAGGCATGATAGAGGCAGGCGTTATAGATGAAAACATCGGCGGCCTTATCGGTATGGCGCTATTTATAACCTACGGCATCGGCCAGCTTGTGAGCGGTTACCTCGGCGATAAGATAAAGCCCACGCTTATCATCTGCTTCGGCCTTGGTGTAACCTGCATTTCAAACGCGGTTTTCCCGTTTGTTGAACAGCCCAACCTTATGATTTTCGTTTGGGGAATCAACGGCTTTGCTCAGGCAATGCTCTGGCCCCCCATTGTAAGAATTCTTGGCGCATCCCTTGATCATAACGCATTCGTTAAAGCAAATCTTTACGTAACGTCTGCAGCGCATATATCAACCGTTTTGCTTTATGCATACGTTCCGCTTTGCCTCACGGTTGCCAGCTGGAAAACGGTGTTCCACACCGCCGCTGTCGTGAGCTTTATAGTTCTTGCGCTCTTTACCGTACTTATGTGGCAGCTGCTTACCGCACCCACCAAGTACCCGAACCAGAAAGGCATCAACAGGAAAAGGAAGAATGCCACGGGTAGCGAGCCCTTCTTCAAAATCGCGCACCGCGCGGGTCTTTTCCCGATATTTATCGCAATCGTTGCCATGGGATTCCTGCGCGACGGAATTGACACCTGGCTTCCCACCCTTTATAAAGAGGTTGTGGGTGGAACAGCGGCAACGTCAACCCTGCTCTCCTCGATCCTGCCGATATTTGCAATCCTTTCTATCACCGTTATAAAGGCGCTGCACAAAACCAAGCTTTTCAAGAACGAGGTGCTTGGCGGTATGATAATCTTTATCGTGTGCATCGCGCTTTCACTCCCCCTGCCCTTTATTATGAAGCACGAGAGCTCGCTTTTGCGCGCAACCTGCCTTATCATATCGGCGCTTATCACCGCTTGTATGCACGGAATAAACTTCCTGCTTATCTCCTGCCTGCCCGGTAGGTTTGTTAAAACCGGCAGAACCTCCACCGCCAGCGGTATTACGAACGCCTTCGTTTACGTCGGCGCGGCAATATCCGCATATGCCCTGCCCGCTATCTCCAGCCGCTTCGACTGGTCTGCAAGCGTTATCTCCTGGATAATCGTTTCCGCAGTTGGTGTTGCGTTCGCGCTGATCTCAATCAAAAAATACACAGCATTTATAAAAGAATAAGTAAAACTAAGTTTGCCCCAAGGGGCAAGTGAAGTTTACTTCGCAAGTGAAGTTATCCTACGGATAGTGAAGTTTTGCCTCTGGCAAAGTGGGCAAGCTTAACTTCACTGCAAGCCTTGGCGAGCAACTTCACTGTGTATTACACAACTTCACTTTTGCGATAGCAAAAACTTCACTAACAGAAAAAGAGCAAGAATATAAGGAGCTTCTCCTTGTACTCTTGCTCTTGTTTTTCTTTCGTCGATATATTCACTTTCGTGAAATATGTTCACGAAAGATGAATTCGATATGTTCTCGCTTTGCTCGAACTCGATATATTGCCGCTACGCGTCAATTCGATATGAGATAAATCCCTCTCGCTTTTGACATATATCGCCGTTGGCGATGTATGCAAAAACATATCGAGCCGCAGGCATATCGAGTTGCGTTAGCAACATATCGAAAATCCCGCAAGGGATTTATCTCGATGCGTGTTCTCCGTTAAGGATAACACGCTAATTGCCACCTTTTTTGTTTTTGAAAATTGTAAATTTAAGTTGATTTAATCCAAGATTTCAATGTCGTCACCGGGGCGGACAATGCCACCTTTCAGCACTTTTGTAAAGATGCCTTCACGGGGCATAATGCACACGCCAACCGCTCGCGCCACTTCGCAACCTTCGTGAGCGTGACACTTTTTGCCTATCTGCGTCACCTCGTGGATTGTTTCA